>JAEZBX010000028.1 GCA_023412765.1 Bacteroidota bacterium | reverse complement strand
GAGTTGAAGTAAATGTACTTTCCATCCGGGCTGTACTCCGGACCGTCATCAAGAGTTGCATCTTCGGTAAGAATGGTTTCTTTTTTTGTTTCAATATCAACGGACACGATGTTCCATTCATTATTGCGCTGACCTGTGAAGACCAGCTTCTTGTTGTCGGGTGACCAGCTGTGAAGATAAGAATGACCACTTAACTCCGATGTGATCTTCGTTGGATTATCGGACCCCGTCACAGGCAGTACGAAAATTGTTGACGTCCTCTTTTCGCCAACGTGGTTGCTGATGGCCAGCATTTTGCCATCGTATGAAAGCACATGATCGTTGTTGTTCTGATTAGCAAAGCCTGTGTTCAGCTTTGTTATTTCGCCACTTTTCAGATCATACTTATAAAGAAGGTTTTCTTTCGGTGAAACAGAATTGAAAATTAAATACTTGTTGTCTGGCGTCCAATTCGGAGCCTGAAGTGAGTTAGGTGCGCTGTGCAGAATTTTCCTATGGCCTGTTTCGATGTCCATTATTTCCAGGTGGCTGCCAATGTAATCTCGGTAAGGAACATAATTCTTTGCAGGGGGGATGATGATCTGAACGTTGCTAAAGATGGCTTTCTCGGTCACATCTTCCAGGTGGGAACAAATAAATAACCCAGCGTATATCTCTTCGTTAAGGGCTAATTCTTTTGTAACAGACTTATAGGGTTCGCCAAAAACCGCCGCTGAGAAAGTGAACGTGTTGCCTACACGTTCCAGCTCAATGTCAGTTGGATGATAAGTGGATACCACTACCTGGTGCGTGGAATCACCATCCTTTTCGCGGTATTGAAGTGAGCTAAGTATATCACCGTGAACGCAGGCATCTGCGTAACGTGAACCGGTGTTTAAATTGTCGCGCGCCATAATTCCAATCTTCCTGTGAGGATCTGTCCCTTTACCAATGAATTTTATGGTAGCGCGGATCATGAAGTCACCTTTAATCTTCTTCCATAAGAAATGAAACTGATCTTCAGTTGCCCACATATTCTTACCTGCTCCTGATACGGTGTAGGTCTGATCCTCTTTATTGTATACCACTCCACCTTTTAGCTTTGGGTTGCCTACGTCCTGATGATGTTCGAAAATGCCGACGGGTTCAAGTTTCTGTGCAATCACGTTGGGAGCACAGAACGTTGCAGTGATGAAGACAAGAAGTAATTGTTTGACAATAGCAGTCAACTGGAATTTGAAATTCATAATTGTAGCGAGTTAGGTTTGGTAACTAATATTAGACGCTATTTGGGTGGTGTGCAATGTTTCCGGATACAATCTTTTCAATGATCGCTGGATGTACAGCAATGGAGTTTATTAGTGTTGACGGCATGTGGCAATGCCCGGCCTCCGTTTCATTCCGCCGGTAGGAACAGAAGAAATCAGGAGCAAAGCTTGATCGCTGCGCGGAGTAGTGAATAAAGCGTCTTTACGGGGACATTTTTTCTTGCGTCGAACAAGAGGATTTTCATTCGAGCTCTTTTTTCCGATAGGAGTTTGGGGTTATCAATCTTCTTTCCATCAACAAGCCCGAGGTAAGGCTGCCCATATTTCTTATGTACCCACAGGTAGCAAAACCTCTTTCCCTTGTAACAATAAAACGGCATCCGGTATCGCCAGGCCTCAGATATGTCAGCATCAAAGGCAAGAATATACTCGCGCAGAGTTAGCAGATAGCTTCTTGTTGGCTCTGGTTGCTGCAAAAAGTAATTATCAATTTCGCGGACCACCATACTGAGTAGACTTTCGTAAAGCTAATCTTTACAAACATCAATTAAGTCACTCATCTTTCATTTTCGGAATTTTTCTATCCCCGCGTTCGATCGCTTTGGTTATGGTACTAACGACACTATCAAGCTCATCTGCTGTCTGAATTAATCGACGATTGATTTCCGAGCCTTCGTGATCTAGTTTTGTTTTTGAAATCAGGTTGATCAATCCCAGGATAGTCGCAACGGGACTTCTAAGCTTGTGAGCGTTTATAAAGGCATATTCCTCCAATGCCTTGTTCTTGCGCTCCAGTTCCTTCGTACGATTCTGTACCATCTCTTCCAGGTTTTCATTTATACGCAGTATCTCTTCCGACTGTGCGGAGATTTCTTCATTCTGCACCTGGATCTCTTCATTCTGCAATTGTATTTCCCTTGTTCGCATTTGTACCTTTTCCTCAAGCAACTCGTTGTATCGCCTTAGTTTTCTTTCTCTGGATTTAAGAATATAAAAGAATGATACGGCGAGTACCAATGCAGCGCAGATGTAAAAGGGAATGGTTTGCCAAATCGGTGGCTTAATTGTAAACGATACTGAACTTTCTTTCGACCTACTGAAATCTTGTGATTCAGATACCTTTAACCTGAATGTGTAATCTCCTGGTGGGAGCCTTGAGTAGATTGCTGTGTGATCGCGAGTCTGAATCCAATCGCGATCGTAGTTGTCGAGCTTGTACGCATAGGAAAGTCCACCTGGATTAAGATACCATATACCCAGGTAATTAAATGTTATGTTGTTCTGGTCGTAGTTTAGTGTCGGCGATGCATTGATATCGTGCGGTGAGCCAAACAAAGAAACCATTTTTAGTTGTGGTTTCGGATTGTGATCCAGAAAATTCTGATCTGCCGTGTATTTAATGATGCCATCCGTAGTTCCGAAATACAAGTCTCCATGGCTATCCTTTCCTACTGCATTTAGATTTCCTATTCGGTCCCGCATACCTACTTCTTCCCCGAGATAAACGACCTTGTTTTGATGTGTATTAATAATATCAATGCCGGCGTCATTTAGAACGACGATATTACCTTCGCGGTCTGCAGCAAGGGAGTGAATATTATTATCCCTAAGTATCAGTGTCGTGTCACAAGGATAAAATTTCCGCCCATCGAAGACGTATAGACCATGACCTTGCACATTCACCCACAGTTTTCCTTTGCTATCCTGGACCATACCATAAATTACTGTACCGGGTAAGCCTTCATTGTATTGATGAAATCCATCTCGATTCATCATGGCGACTCCCTTTCCATCGGTGGCCAGCCACGTGCGATTTTCTTCCAGATGAACCTGGAAGATGAAGTCTGAAACGAGACCGTCCTCACGAGAAAAATTCTCTATCCTAAAAAGATCTTTTTCTGATAGAGTTATTTTGGATACTCCACCTAATGTGCCTAGCCATACCGTATTTTGGTCGCCTGTGATCGTTAAAACGTTCCCATTTTTTAATTCTTTAAAGAAATGTCTGATTCGCCCGGTCGCCGGATCTATTCGCAAAACGCCTTCACCATATAAGCCTGCCCAAACATTCCCTTTCACGTCGGTGTATAGGCTGATCACAGTGTATTTTTGGTAAGGAGTATGCTGTAATGGCTTGGTTGTGTTGAGCTGTCCCGAATTTTTCCTGTAAAGACCCTCAGCGTCAGCGTACCAAACATTATCACTATGGTCTACAGTTACAGCAAGAACGTTCCTATTCCCGGTAGCGGCATGATGACTTATGAATTGCAAACCGTCGCCCGCTGTGCGTGATACTCCCGATTTGGTACCTATCCATATGTTTCCTTCAAGATCAGTTCTGACTTGCCTAATTGCTTCAAGGCTTTCGATTTCCTGAGATGGATAAAATTGCTTCTGTTGATTACCGATGTCGTATACAACCAGGCCTTTTTGGGGACATGCAATCCATAGTTTGTTACCCTTAAGCGAAAAGTCGCTAACCGGCCCATATGGCCAGGGTTGAACAGCCAACACATTATATTTGCGCGAATTAACATCAAATAGCAATACGCCTGCATCCTCGGTTCCTAACAATACAGTATTACCTCTTGGGACAATCTTCTTTATGATATTGTCGGGCAGTCCATCGTCGTAGTTTATAACATCAATTGATATTTTGTTTCCTGTCAGCCTGCAGACTGCAGCTCCTCCATCCGTACCGGCCCATATATTTCCGCGTTCGTCTATAGCAAGGTCATAGATGTACAAGTCGGGGAGACCTTCAGCATCATCAACTCTGTAAAGTCTGTTTTCAGTGTAATAATATAATCCATCATTTAGTGTCGAAAACCACAGGTTGCCTTTCTGGTCAAACAGAATATCTGACACAGGCTTTGTTGCACTCCCTTCGTCAGGTTCGAAAGTTTCGAATTTGCCATTTTGAAAAACTGCCAGCTGCCCGTTCTCAAAACCAACCCAAATGCGTCCAAGAGAATCCTCCGTAACGGCTGTTACAATGTCATGCGCTAATCCATCTTTCGAAGTGTACAGTTTCTGATTTTCCCCGTCGAAGGTAAACAGTCCTTTCGTCGTACCGAACCACATATATCCGTTTCTGTCCTGCAGAATGCTATTTATCTGTACAGGCTCATTTTTTCGGAGGAGAAAATATTCCTGGAAGTAAGGGATTTGACTCAATGCCGGAGTGGCAGAAGAGATGACGAAGAGGATGACGCGCAACATGAGCTTCATAGCTAATACTATTGGAGCGACATCGACGCGTCGAATTGTACCTTAATCAGTGTTGCTATTTTTTGACTTACAACGGTAGGGATAGTGATATTATGATCAGCAAGCGGCACGTCGAATGTTGCATTTATTTTCAACGATCCATTCTTGATCGTGATTTTGCTTTTTATAATCCGAGTCTGTTTTACACCATGAATATCTAGATCTCCTTTGGCCCTCACATCATATGAGCCGTCTGACATAAAATCGACTTGTTCAATAATCTTACCGCTGAATGTTGCCTTGGGATATTTTTCACTCTCCATGTATTTCTCATTGAAGTGTTCCCGTTGCAGCATGCTGTTAAAACCCTGGAATGAATTGACGTCGATGGTAAATGCAAACTGGTTTGTTGCTGGATCAATCAACCCTTTTACATTGTTAGACGCCGCTTTGATCAACTCAAGCTGAGCCTCAGAAGTAAAATCGATCTTCGCGTTCCGGGTGGTATATTTTTTTTGAGCCTTCAACCCGGTGGAGAATGCGGCAAGTGAAAGAATGATCAAAACCCGAACAATGCGCATAATACAACCTGTCTACCATTACGTCCTACGAAAACGTATGTACGATGAAAAAAATGATGAAATGTCTAACCGTGAATTTTGCTATTCTGCAGTTCAGATTTCAGGAGGAATATCAGTAGAACATACGTGCGTGAGACTACGTGAGGCAGAAGGCAGAAAGCAAAACGCCCAACGCTCGGATGTGCGTTGGGCAGGGGAAATTGCCTTTTTAAGGTCGGGAAAAGCAGGTAGTCGAGTGAAGTTTATGATGCGTTGGACAACCTTAGAACGCAAGGCGTGTAAGGTAACAACATTTCCCGGCCGAAACCTTAAAAGTCCTACGCACGAGCGTTCTGCTTTTTGCTTACAGCCTTGTGCTTCGCTACTCTGTTAATCCCTTCAAATAAGCGATACTCTGCGGCACCGAAACCCTAATGTTGCTGCTTTCGTCTTCAATAAAATAATGCTTGATACCTACCTTTTTCGCTGCTTTCAATATACCGGGAATATCGAGTTCACCTGTCCCAAGGGGTACATCATTTTCTGGCGAGGTAAGTCCGGTGAGATCTTTCTTTGTTCCTTTCTTTAAATCTTTGAGGTGCATAAGCTTCCAGCGGTCACCATATTTTTTTAGAAGTTTTACAGGATCGCCCCCACCGAAATGTATCCACATAACATCCATTTCAAATGAGACATACTCCGGGTTTGTGTTGGTTATGATGTAATCCAGCAATGTTCCTTTTTCATGCGGCCAGAACTCGTAGCCATGCGCATGGTAGCAAAGCGTGATCCCATTTTCTTTCAAAACTTTTCCAGCAGCATTAAAATCTTCAACTGCTTTCTTTGCATTCTCAAAATTGAAGCTGCCGGTCTTGTGCGGAATCCACGCGACCATAACATATTTTGCACCGAGAATTTTTGCGTGGTCTGCAACTGCTTGGGGATCTTTAACGAGACCTTCGTAACCCGATCCCATTGAAGGTATGCTGAGTCCACGCTCGTCGCAAAGCTTCCTGTACTCCTCAGGACTCATATCCCGTCCGCCACCGCCTTCGATTTCGGTAAAGCCAAGATTCTTTATGGTATCCAACGTTTCGGCTACACCATTCGGAAAACTTCTCCGGTAGGTATACGGGGCAATCCCAAGGGCTGCTGTGTACAGGGGTTTTTTACTTTTCTGAGCTTTAACGGTGGTCGGAGACGATACTCCAACGAATAAAATTGCTGCAAGTGCGATATAAATTTTCATTTGCTTTCCCATGTTCTGATTTAGTCTTATTAGATATTTCTTTTCTTTAGTTCTTCTACTGCATGATTTGCAGCTCTGGCGGTAATTGCCATAAAGGTTAACGTTGGATTTTGAGTTGCTGTTGATGTCATGCAGGCGCCATCTGTAACAAAAACATTCTTGCAATGGTGCAACTGATTCCAGCTATTCAGCAGGGATGTCTTTTCCTCACGACCCATTCTTACTCCACCCATTTCATGAATGTCGGCTCCTGGAGGCGATTTGGTGTCAACAGCGGTAATGTTAGTAAAGCCTGCCTTCTCAAACATCTCTTTTGATTGTTCGATATAGTCGGCAACCATTTTGTCATCGTTATCGCTCCACTCACAAGAAATGATTAATTGCGGAATTCCGTATTTGTCTTTCAGATCGCTGTGAAGGCGCACGTGATTCTTTTCCTGGGGAACAGTTTCTCCCATCATCCAGCTGCTAATGCCCCAATTCCCTAATGGAGGATGAAGAATATTTTCTCTCAGCTGATCGCCAATAACTGATGTATCCGTTTTGTAGCCTCGTCCTCCTCCAATGCCTATTGCATACCCACGCAGGAAATCCATTTCCTGTCCTTTTACATTCCGAAAACGGGGAATGTAGCTGTGAGTCGGACTGCGGCCATCAGTCTTCTTATCCTTGAAGCCATCATATTCTGCGTTAGCTTTTCCTCTGTAATTGTGCCACGCGATATATTTTCCCAATAGCCCACTATCATTTCCCAGGCCATTCGGAAATCTGCTTGATTTCGAATTGAGTAAAATGGCATTTGAGTTCAGTGCAGAAGCATTTACAAAAATGACATCAGCATAGAATTCTATCATTTCTTTGGTGTTGGCATCAACAATTCGAACACCTGTTGCCCGATTTTTTTTATCGTCAAATATGACGGAATGCACGACAGCGTGAGGTCGGATGGTCAACCTTTTAGTCTTCATCGCCCAGGGTATAGTAGACGAATTACTACTAAAGTAGGCGCCATACACGCAACCTCGGTTGCACTGTGCCTGATGCTGACACTTTTGTCTTCCTTGTTCTTTGTGAATTTCCTGAGGATCGGTTATGTGAGCGCAGCGTGCCTGGATGAGGTGCCGATCAACATAATTTTTTTTTAAGCTTTCACGAAAATATTGTTCGATACAGCTGATCTCAATGGCGGGCATGCATTCGCTGTCTGGTAACTCAGGAAGTCCATCCCTATTGCCAGCAATTCCTGCAAACTTTTCCACATGTGCGTACCAAGGCTCGAGATCTTTATAACGGATGGGCCAGTCAACGGCAAATCCGTCGCGCAGAGGACCCTCAAAATCGTAATCACTCCATCGCTGTGTTTGTCTCGCCCAGAGTAATGATTTTCCTCCGACGTGATAGCCACGAAACCAACGGAATGGTTTCTCTTCTATGAAAGGCTGTTCATCATCTTTGATAGCCCAATGCAATGTTTCCTCCCGGAGGAAACGTGCAAACTCGTGCCCTTTTCTTTTTTCTAAGGGAACGGTACCTCTATACTCAAATTGCCACGGGGCTTTGCTTGCCGTTGGATAATCCTTGATATGTTGCACATCGCGACCACGTTCAAGTACAAGCGTTTTTAACCCTTTGTCACAAAGTTCTTTTGCCGCCCAGCCACCACTTGCTCCGGAACCGATCACAATTGCGTCGTATGTTCTTTTCTTCTTTGAGTCTAGTAACAGATTTGCCATGATACTTATGCGTTAACGTCAACACAACCATAGAAATGACCAGGAAGAATTTTATAATTCAGGTATTGCAGCATTACCTCTCTTGAAGTATTGAAGCCCCGAATGGTCTGCGATTTCACCAATTCAAAAAAGTCTTTTTCATCTTTGTTTTCTGAATTTGATAAACTGGTAAGCAAGGTTTCTCTTTGTGATTGGTTACACTCTTTGAAGGGAACCCCATGCGTACTTTTTGCTTTTGAGTTCAAAGCCTCCAACTGCTTTGCCACGTTGTCTTGAACCTCTTTTTCGTAACAGTTCGCAATGAGTTTCTCCAGAAACTTATCTACGCCTACTGACAATGCACCTATAGAATTTCCCGCAGGTATTATCGTATCTGCCACAGAAGCCAATATTTCCCGGCTGGCTGATGACAGCGTCGAAGGTAATGAGGCAAGGTCTGGTATGCTCCAGTTATCAGCCCAGGCGGGCAGTGAAATTAATCCACCTGTAGCAACAAGCAGATTCTTTAATGAGGTTCGCCGGTTCATGGTTAAATTGGGTAGTAGTGTTTTACTCAAGGTATCAAACAATATGCGTATTGAAAACAAAATTTCCATCGCTGGTCAGTCAACAGTTGACTGATAGCAGGAATTATGCTTGTGCCTGATAAGAAACCACACCGGGAAAAAATGGTCCCGGCAACAATTATTTATTTATACAATAACTTCTTTGAGATTAATTAGAATTAAATTATCTACCATAACGAAATCACAACGGTCAGCCTACAGCTTCTTTCACCTGTTTGAAAAGAGCGGTAACCTTTTGCTTAGGATCTCCAGCCCCTAATGTCTCTATGGGAATGTAGCCCTTGTAGCCTGCAGCTTTTATAATTCTTATCAGCCTTGGTATGTCGGCAGGTACTTCAGCACCATTAACAAAGACGTGTTCCTTGATCTGCCAATTAACAGCGTATTTAGCTGATTTTTCAATTTCATCATACGGGTCATGAACGCGATAGCTGCCCGTGTCAAGGATCAGCCCGAACCATTCGGAGTCTATTTTCTCTATAAAGTCATTTGCTTGCTCTGCTGTCTGGATAAAGTCGTTGTGGTTTTGTATTGCAACGATAACTCCATGCTTTTTTCCGTACTCCACACATTCATGAATGTCCTGAAGCATCCACTCCATTATTTGAGGTCTTGTATAACCTTTTGGATTTTGGGTGCCTGCAAATATTCTTACAACAGGTGCGCCGAGCTTTGAGGCTGCGTCAACCCAGTTCTTGACCAAGGTTACATGCTCAGCTCTTTTCTTCTTATCGGGTTCGGTAAAGTCGTTGCGTACACCCGTACCGGTAATATCCAGTCCGAGTCTAAATGCTTTTCGTTTGATATGATATAGAAAATTGTCGTCTGGCACGGCTGGATAACCGGGAAAGTAGTAAGCGGTAATATCGACCCCTTCAAAACCGATCTCAGAACAAGTTTCCAGCAGGTTATCGAGGGTCATTTTCTTGTCCATGAGCGGGTCATTGAATGAAAATGCGTTGAGGCTCATTTTAAGCCTGTCTGTTCCCGCGTTGATATTTCTATCCTGGTAAAGATCTTTGGCGGATGCTCCTGGAACTGCCAGCAAGGGCAGAGAAATCACGGATTGTAGAAATCTTCTGCGCTTGAAAAATACGTTCATGCAAATGAAGGTAGCGCACGCACGACCGCCCTACAAAAAAAAGTTTTTTAAACCTCAACTGGTAATGTTGAAAGGCAGATTGGAGAGTTGGCCCCTCGGTAATAGGCAAACAAAAATGCGAGGCCGGGTAGCGAGGTATCAGGCAACCTTGCTGCGGTATTCTTCAACCTGCTGTCTAAGCTTTCCCCACTCTTTAACAGCAACCATCAGGTGCCTTGTTGAAACCTGATATTTTTCTCTCCAGTATTTTGCTTCGTCCTCAGCAGTGTTGAAGGTTCTATTCTCAGTAATGTCGAAGATTCCTTTCTTGTTTTTCATATCGGGGTTTTTATATCCCATTCTTTGCAAGAACTAGTCCAGCGATAATCAAAAATCCTTGCAATGCGTGAATACGAAAAAAAGAGCGCCGAGGACGTCAAATTTCACGTTTTTTGTATTTATGAGAATAACATTAGTAATTGCTGTTCTACATTTCAAATTCAAGACGTCCCGAAATGGGCCGGATTGATACTTTTATATTCCCAAAATAAAACCTCATTGGATGACCGAAACTTCGGGCAAAATGCATTTGATCGTATCTGATAATCGTTTGCAGTTAAGGTATTCTTGTTTTCTAATCGGGACGAAACTTTAAAAAATGATTCCTTTTTCGGTCCTTTTCGAGGATAATCATTTATTGATAGTTAATAAATCAGCGGGGCTTCTTAGCCAATCGGATGTAACGGGGGATAAGTCTCTGGTAGATCTTGGAAAGGAATACATAAAAGATAAATACGGTAAGCCGGGTGCTGTTTTCCTGGGTTTGGTTCATAGGCTTGACAGACCGGTAAGTGGTGTGGTGGTTCTTGCTCGTACGTCCAAAGCGTTAGAGCGAATGAATGCACTCTTTCGCGATAAGGAGACCGAAAAGATATACTGGGCGCTGGTTTCCCATAAGCCACCCGCAGAAAAGGGAACACTAATGCATTGGCTATTAAAAGACCCGGCCCGGAATCGAACAACAGCATTTAATGCTGAAAGGCCGGGAGCTCAACAGGCGACACTACACTACACGGTTCTCGCCCATGCAAGCGGCGTTTACCTGCTTGAAGTAAGACCCGTTACAGGCAGACCCCACCAAATCAGGGTACAATTATCAAGTATGGGCTGCACGATTAAAGGCGACGTTAAATATGGGAATGAAAAGGCAAACGAAGATGGCAGCATTTACCTGCACGCCAAACAATTAACTTTTATACATCCCGTTAGAAAAGTCCCGTTGACCGTTAAAGCACCACTGCCAGATATGGGTTTATGGAAATATTTTCTAAAATTGGACCTTGCATAAAACATTCCTGGCGTGTCATGGATTGATAGACTTAAGAATCGTTGGAATCTCGGCAGTCCGTTCCAGGTGATTATTGTGCTAATTGTTTTTGCGTGTACTGGATTTACAGTTTTGTTTATAAAGAGGCCGCTGCTTACGTTCCTTGCAGGCGAACAAGGAGATACAGTTATAGCCTCGGTTTTATATTATATCTTAATATTGCCACTCTATAATGTTATATTATTGGGTTATGGGTTTTTGTTCGGACAATTCAGTTTTTTTTGGGCGTTTGAAAAAAGGATGTTTAAGAGATTATCGTCGATTGGAAAAACTAAAAAGTAAAGACATGAAATTTCATCAACTGCTTATAATCGCAGCCATCTTCTTAGCAGCATGCTCGCCCAAGAAGTACGTCTATCATTTTGACACGTATGACTATAATGCTGGGAGGAAGACGACCGTAGTTAACCCTACGCCTGCAGTTGCTGAAAGCCCGTTAAAGCTTAGTGAAGAGGCATTTGTGGCAAGCGCCGAATCCAGCCCGACAATTGTCGAAACCAACAAAGTGGAAAAGGAGGATGAATTAAAGTCGGTTGTTGAAAAGGTTAATGCCATGTCCAAGGCTGAGCGAAAAGAATTGAAAAAGGAGCTAAAGACAGAACTTAAAGCGCTGATAAAGAATGACGTGAAGAAAAGCGAGAGCGTCGATTCAGTGAAACGAACAAAAGTATTTGACACCCTTGCCGCGCTGGCCCTTGCATTTGGAGTCGGCGGCATCGTACTGATAACATTAGCAAATATTAGCAACGCCTTTTGGATTGCAGGGGCTATTGCTCTCGCAATTGGAGCGTTTCTATTCGTGAAATGGGTTTCTAATGGTAACGGATAAGGCGGTTTAGAATCTTATGCGGCGGTTCCAGTAGCCAGTACGATAACCCTATTTTTTAACACCTCTACTACACCGCCTAGAATTCGGACTTTGGCAGAGCTATCCTTGCCCTTGTATTCGACCACTCCCTCATTCAGGAGGCTGATCAGCGGTGCATGGTTATCCATGACCTGGAATGACCCGTTTACCCCGGGAAAAGTAACAATGGTCACTTCACCTTCGAACACTTTTTTTTCCGGAGTCAGGATTTCAAGTTGCATTGGGAATTAGAAGATTTAAAGATTGGAAGATTGGAAAATTAGCCGCGCGCTTCAGCAAGGATCTTTTCACCTTTCTGAACTGCATCTTCAATGCTTCCTACAAGGTTGAACGCCATTTCAGGAAGGTGATCATATTCACCGTCCATGATTGCATTAAATCCTTTTATAGTGTCTTTAATATCGACAAGAACTCCTTTCAAACCAGTGAAGGCTTCAGCAACGTGGAATGGCTGAGAAAGGAATCGTTGAACACGACGTGCTCTCGTAACGATCAATTTATCTTCGTCAGATAATTCGTCCATACCAAGGATTGCAATGATGTCTTGCAACTCTTTGTAACGCTGGAGTATATTCTTTACGCGCTGTGCACATTTATAGTGTTCTTCACCCACAATTTCAGGACGAAGGATACGCGATGTGGAATCCAATGGGTCTACCGCAGGATAAATACCGAGCTCGGAAATCTTACGAGACAACACAGTAGTTGCATCCAAGTGAGCGAAGGTTGTCGCAGGTGCAGGGTCTGTCAAGTCATCGGCAGGTACATAAACCGCCTGAACTGAAGTGATTGATCCATTTTTTGTAGATGTGATACGTTCTTGCATGGCACCCATTTCTGTTGCCAATGTGGGCTGATATCCTACAGCTGATGGCATCCGTCCCAAAAGCGCTGACACTTCGGAACCTGCCTGAGTAAACCTGAAAATGTTGTCGACGAAAAATAGAATATCACGTCCTTTACCCTGACCATCGCCATCACGGAAATATTCAGCAACAGTAAGTCCGGACAAAGCAACGCGTGCGCGTGCTCCAGGAGGTTCGTTCATCTGGCCGAACACGAATGTTGCTTTGGAATCCTTAAGCTTTTCATGGTCGACTTTTGATAAATCCCAGCCGCCGGCATGGAGAGATTTTAAAAATTCTTCGCCATAGTTTACGATACCCGCCTCAATCATTTCACGAAGCAAATCGTTTCCTTCACGGGTTCTTTCACCAACTCCGGCAAACACAGAAAGACCTGAGTAGGCTTTCGCAATATTGTTGATCAATTCCTGGATCAAAACCGTCTTACCAACACCCGCACCGCCAAATAATCCGATCTTTCCTCCTTTGGAATATGGCTCAATCAAGTCGATAACCTTGATCCCTGTAAAAAGAACTTCAGTTGATGTAGACAAATCCTCGAAAGGGGGAGCCTGGCGGTGGATTGGCAGCTTTGACTTACCCTCTGGTTGCGGAATACCGTCAATAGCTTCTCCTACAACATTGAAAAGCCGGCCCTTTATATCTTCTCCAATAGGCATTTTTATTGGTGAACCTGTGTCCGTAACCTTCATTCCTCTAACTAACCCGTCGGTTCCCTCCATTGAAATGGTACGCACCCGGTCTTCACCAAGGTGTTGCTGACATTCCAATACTACTTTTGTGCCGTCTGCTTTTGTAACTTCCAGAGAATCAAGGATGTTGGGGAGTGTAGCACCCTCGCTGTCAAAAGCCACGTCAACCACCGGACCAATTACCTGGGTGATCTTTCCAATATTTGCCATTCGAAATTTATTTGAAAATTTAAGCTCAGAAATTCGAGCGCAAAACTAGGCTTTTCTGTCTTAAGAGCCAAAGCGCAATCTTAAAAAGGTTGGGTCTTGTAGCTCTTTTTTTAAGCTACATTCAGGACTATTCTAAAGGTTGTTCCCATATTCTCCTCTGAAGATTTTACAAAGATTTTCCCGTTGTGGTACGCTTCTATGATCCTTTTTGCGAGCGTGAGCCCCAGCCCCCAGCCTCTTTTCTTTGTTGTAAAACCAGGACGAAAAACATGCTCCAACTTTGACCGGGGGATGCCTTTCCCGGTGTCCGAAATATCGATAAAAACCTTTCCTTCATTGCCTCTGAGAATCTTAATGGCGATGGTCCCCGTGTTACCCATAGCGTCCACTGCGTTCTTGCAAAGATTTTCAATTACCCATTCAAATAGGGGAGCGTGAACATCCGCAAAAATATTTTCTGATAGCGTAAACACTTCCATTCGCACCTTCGACGATACCCTCGGACGCAAGTAATTAACTACGTTGTTGATCAGTGTAACTACGTTCTCCTTCTTTAATGAAGGAACGGATCCGATACTGGAAAAGCGTTCAGTAACAACGCGGAGCTTTTGGATATCTTTTTCCAACTCCTCCACAACTCCTTTATTTTTTACATCGGGATCGTCGCGGATAACTTCAACCCATGCCATAAGCGACGATAGGGGAGTACCAAGCTGGTGCGCGGTTTCCTTCGCCAACCCTACCCATACCTGGTTTTGCTCCGCAGCCTTGGAATAATTGAAAGCGAGGTAAGCAATGAATCCGAAGATTGCAATAACTGATAACTGGATGTATGGATAGGCAATCAGTTGTCGGAGGAGAAACGAATTCTTGTAATAGATGTACTGAGTTCCAAACACCTCGCCTGTCTGCGGATCCCTTAGTGTAACCTGGATCGGCTCGTAAGTTTCTCGCATCGTCTTCATTTCTGCTTGCAAGAAATTAGCTTTTCTGGTTTCTGTCCATTGCTCTTCCAGGTCGAGATTGCGATATGACAAAACAGTCGTGCTGTCGCCGACCTGGATGATAGGTATTGAATTGTTCTGAAAGAGAATTTCCTGGGCGATAAAGTTTACATCTCCGTACGAGTTCTCATCATTTGCCGTGTGCTCAATAGCTTTTGCATACAACTGAACGAACTGCCTTTCCCGCTCCTTTAGCTGATCCACGAGAATGTTTGTGTAATAGATCGAGCTGATACTGATCAAAACTGATACCGCCAACACAACCCATTTAAGCGTTGAGTTATTTCGATAGAAATCCAGCGAAGGAATTGGCACTTTCTTGCTCATTCAACCTTGAAGTTACTCAAAAACCGATGAGCAATTGTAATCTGCGACCGTTAGAGTGATAAAACCATTTACCGAAGAGATGCCAAACTAATTCAATATTCAAAATTTAAAACTCAAAATTTGTATTACCCCTTCATCATAAACCACCGCGCCATCACCTTGTAATTTATCTTAGTTCCATGCATTAAAATTCCAACGCGGTAAATACGCGACGCAACCCATGTTGTCAGAACGAACCCTCCAATAAGGCACACCATGGATAACACCAGCTGCCATGCCGGAACTCCAAAACCAATCCGGCCCATCATCGCTATTGGCGAGGTGAAGGGTATAACTGACAGCCAAACACTGGTCGGCCCATGCGGATTATCCAGGATAAAAGTGAAAAGACCGAAGTAAGCAATCAACATCGGAATTGTTATAGGGAACATGAATTGCTGTGCTTCAGCCGGACTATCAACGGCAGATCCTACTGCAGCGAACAGTGCTCCATACAATAAATATCCACCGAGAAAATAAAAGAGAAATATAAAAATCAGGTAGCCAATTGGAAGCCTGGAAATCGTGGAAAAAATCTCCGTCGCCGCATGATTTTGTACCTGGGCATCAGGATACTGCTGACTCATCTCATTCATCATTTGATCCTGCGGCATTTCCATCCCGAAAAATCCGAGGACCACAGATGATAACGTTGTAATCAGAATGATCCATATTAGAAATTGTAACAAGCCAACGGAAGCAAGGCCCATGATTTTTCCCATCATTAGTTGAAAGGGCTTCACGGACGAAACAATAACTTCGACAACTTTACTCGTCTTCTCTTCGATTACTCCCTGCATTATTTGTGCACCGTAAATAAAAATGAACATGTACATCAGAATTCCGAAAGCCATTCCAACTCCAAACATTACATTTGAATTGGATGTCTGTTCATCACCCTCTTCGGAGACGTTTATCGTCCGCACTGAAATATCGGTCTTGATGTTGTCGAGAACTTTCTGACTGATATTGAACTTCACCATCTTCAGCTCTCTAACCCGATTCTCCAGAATACCCTCGAGATTACCAACTTCGCTCGGGCTTGGATTAACTTTGGTGTATAGGGTTATGCCCTGCGGATTTTCAAGATCGAAGTTTGGAATATGAAGTAAACCGAAACTCTTGTCAGCCTGAAATACTTTTTTGGCGTCGTCTACTGATCCCTCAAACTTTTTAAAAATGAATTTGCTGGTGTCGGGTATGAACGTGCCGCTCTCATCAACATAATATACCGTGCTTTTCAAGGCATTCTTTTTTTGCTCTATTGCAACATAAGTCAGAATGGCCATCAGAGCGGGGAATATAAGGGGGAGGAGGATCGTCGCAATCAAAAAAGATTTTTTTTGAACGCGATTCAGAAACTCACGTTGGATTATAAGCCAAATCTTGTTCATACGTTCTCTCCTTTTACAAGGTTTATGAAAATTTCGCTCATGCTGGGTACTTTTTCTATAAAGCTGTGTATCTCTGTAACTTCCGTTAGCTCACGGATGAGAAGATTTGGATTGGTAGGTCGCCTCAACTTGAGAGTCGATTGATAAAAATTTTCTTCAAGTTTTTTTTGAGAAATGATTTCGTATTGCTCTGAGCCATTCAAGTTACCCTGATGCTCAACGGTATAGGTATTCGTCCGAAAGCGTTTCTTAATTTGATTCTTCGAACCTTCCAGAATCACTTTCGCCTGATGAATAAGAGCAATATCATCGCACAGATCTTCCACGGTCTCCATTCGATGGGTCGAAAAAATAATCGTGCAGCCCTTCTGCTTAAGTTCCAGTATCTCCTGCGTTATAAGTTGGGCATTCACCGGGTCGAAACCTGAAAAAGGTTCGTCAAGGATAATAAGACGGGGCTCATGCATCACCGTGCTGATAAACTGGACTTTCTGTGCCATACCTTTGCTCAGGTCCTCCACTTTCTTATTCCACCAGCTGGCAACGTCGAATTTTCGGATCCAGGACTTGCTCTTCTCGATGGCGTCCTTTCTGCTTAAACCTTTTAACTGAGCGAGGTAAATCAACTGATCACCAACCTTGAGCTTTTTATACAGGCCTCGCTCTTCTGGCAGATATCCTATCTTACCGATGTGATTCGCGTTGAGGCGTTCACCAAAAATGGATATCACGCCCTCGTCGGCGTTTATAATTTGATTGATGATCCTGATTAGCGTTGTCTTTCCAGCACCATTTGGACCTAACAATCCGAATATGGTTTGCTCCGGAATTGAAAGATCTATCTTGTCGAGTGCAAGATGGTTGGTGTAGCGCTTGGAAATACCTTGTGCGATTAATGCTTCCACAACTTTTGACTTTACAAACAATTAGTGTCAAAAGATAGAAACTAATTACAATGAAACTAACCGGAGGTGGAGGTTCTAAGAAAAATCGAGGGAGGGATTAATTTTTTGATTCCTGGAAAATTATATTTCCCATTGAGACATCGATATCGAAGGTAAGACTGTTCTTTGCATCCTTTGAATAAGCGGCGTTGGCAAAAACGTTCTCGGAAATCTTTTGAAACCCGCTAGGGATCTTTACGCTGCACAACCATGAATCTTTAATCTTCACTAAAACGGGAGTATCGGAGGGAGGGAGCATAACAGTTAGGTTTCCAGCCCCGACGCTACCCTTAATTCGATTGCTCACCAGTGGTCGACTTCTGAAGTCCAGGGTCATGTTTCCAAATCCAACATCCGCCATCATATAACGTGCTCGCGACATGTTCAGATTCTTGACGTTCACCGAGCCGAGGTCCACCTTGATAAACAAGGTATCCATATCCACCTGGTTTTCGAGCGAAGAGTAATAACCAACATTTACATCCGCGCTGCCAGTATTAATCTTAAGATTTTTTACAGCTAGTCCCGAGAGGTCAATATTTGCGTTTCCGATGCCGTAGTTGAGTTCAAGGGAGTAGGGTTTTGCGTCGGTTAGATACATTTTCCATAATTTATCGCTAACGCGGTCACCCGATGGGCCAAAAAAACGTGTGGAAATGGTTTGGCTAATGCCGTCGGACTGTGTTTCCTCTAGGTTGAGAAGGACTTCGCAAGTTTTACCTTTTACAACTTTTCTGAAATTATGACCGTAGCTATTTTCGGTTTGATTGCTAAAAACGTTGAGAATTTCAGTGTTTTGGCTGGGCTTAATGAAACAATTACCGCTGTTTGCCTTTAAAAGGAGTCTTATATTTTCACAAGTACTGACGTCTTCAACCGTAAACTGTTTCTTAAGCTGTCCAAATGCAAGTCCCGCAATAGCAACCCCACATATCGTTAACCAAATCTTTCTATGCATGTCAATATCTACGGTCTACTCATTAAGGGGGTTGCGAAGTGTAAGTTTAAAGGCAAAATCGAACAATCAACCCCGGTTAATCTCAGTTAAACGGCGATATCCGAAATGGGTTGCCCGTTTATTCCCGTAGGTTGAAACCGGAAAAAATTAACCACAAGGGCGTCAAGTCGCAAGGAATTGCGCTGCGGAGACTCACTGTAGAACCAAGTGTAATGCTTTGCCGAAATTTCTAATTGAAGGATAAAACGCCGCAGAAGATTAGTTGAAATACTCCTTCATTCGCTCAAAAAAGCCCTTCTCGTTCGCATCCGGACGAGGTTCAAAGTTGGATGAATCCCGCAGGCTTTCAAGCTTCGCTCTCTCTTCGGATGTCAGTTTTTTAGGCGTCCAGACATTAACATAAATGAGTTGGTCACCGGTTTCGTAGCTGTTGATGTCTTTGAGACCCTTGCCGCGCAAGCGTAGGATTTTGCCGCTTTGAGTGCCCGCATCAATCTTAATCTTCACTTTTCCGCCAACGGAAGGCACTTCAACCGAGGTGCCCAGCGCAGCATCAACGAAGCTTATATATAGGTCATAAACCAGGTTGTTGCCATCCCTTTTCAGGTAGCGATCCTCTTGCTCTTCAATTAAGATCAACAAGTCGCCAGCGGCGCCACCACCTGGCGCTTCATTTCCCTTGCCCGACATTGACAGCTGCATGTTGTCGGCTACTCCGGCCGGGATCTTTACACTGATTAACTCCTCTTTGGATACAAGACCTGAGCTATCAACCCCGCTTGGACGCTTGTCAATGATCTGACCAGAACCATCACAATTGGAACAGGTGCTGGCCGATACCATTTGACCCAACATCGTGTTAACAACTTTTCTAACCTGGCCGGAACCCTGGCAGGTTGAGCAGGTTTTGAACGTCACACCTTCTGCGCGAACCAGCCGATTAACTTTTATTTTCTTCTCAACACCGTGAGCAATCTCTTCAAGGGTGAGTTTGAGTTTTATTCTAAGATTGGTTCCCTTCCGTTGACGTCTGCCGCCGCGAGACGAACCCCCGCCAAAAAAACTGTCAAACGGACTACCACCACCACCAAAGATATCTCCAAACTGACTGAAGATATCATCCATATTCATGTTGTGACCGCCGAAACCTCCATTGCCGCGAGCGTGACCAAAGCGATCATACTGCGCACGTTTTTCGGCGTCGCTCAATACTTCATATGCCTCTGCAGCTTCCTTGAATTTTTCTTCGGCCTCTTTGTTATTCGGATTCTTATCAGGGTGATATTGAATAGCAACCTTTCGGTATGCTTTCTTTATTTCATCACTCGACGAGCCCTTGCTGACGCCTAGTATTTCGTAATAATCTCTTTTTGCAGACATGAACTAATTATGTGAAAATTCAAAGAAGTTAACTTCCGACTACGACTTTGGCGAAACGAATCACTTTATCATTTAAAAGATAACCCGACTCAACAACATCTACTATTTTTCCCTTAAGGCCTTCTTCGCGCGCAGGCACTTGCGTAATGGCATCATGAAAATCGGCATCGAAATCTGAGCCTGGCTTGATATCCATTAACTTCACTCCAGCCTGCTCTAATATTTTTTTGAATTTGCTACGGATAAGGAACATTCCTTCAATTTCCTCATTCTTATCGCCCAAGGCTTTTTCGGCTCTGTCAAAATCATCGAGTACGGGAAGCAAGGATTTTATCAATTGCTCATTAGCAGTTTGAATCAATTCAAGCTTTTCCTTGGCTGTTCTACGGCGGAAGTTCTCAAACTCCGAATACAATCGGATGAATTTGTCTTTCTGTTCAGCAAGTTCCAACTGTATTTTGTCAGGTGACGCTTCCTGGACAGGTGCTTGCTCTTGGTCTGCCATGTTTTCCGCGCGTTCGGTGTTGTCTGATAAGATATCTTCGTCTTGCTTCATTTCGTCCGATTAAAAGTTTTTAAAGAGGACATAACGTCCCAACAATTAGGTTCATCCTCAAGTCCAACAACTTTGCCAAAGCCGTTTTAATGCCAAACTGGCACCATTTCTTATTCTGTTTTTCTATGAAGGGCCTGCCAGATAAGGTCTTTAAGTTGCGTTATGCCCTTGTTAGTGACCGACGAAATGAATACCGACGGAATCTCTGTGGGAACTTCTTTTTTCATCTCGGCGAGCAGCTCGTCGTCCAGCATATCTGACTTAGAAATGGCGAGTACCCTGCGCTTGTCCAACAATTCCGGATTGTATTTACGAAGCTCATTCAGCAACGTATTGTACTCAGCTTTTATGTCTTTTGAATCGGCTGCAATCAAGAATAATAACACCGAGTTGCGTTCGATGTGACGAAGAAAACGAATTCCTAAACCTTTTCCCTCTGCTGCTCCTTCGATAATGCCTGGGATATCGGCCATCACAAATGATCGGTCATCACGATAGGAAACGACACCAAGATTTGGAGTAAGTGTTGTGAAGGGGTAATCACCAATCTTCGGTTTTGCTGCTGACACAACTGACAGCAGTGTCGACTTGCCAGCGTTTGGAAATCCGACGAGGCCAACATCCGCGAGAAGTTTTAACTCCAGAACGATCCATTCCTCTGTGCCCGGTTCACCTGGTTGTGCGTGCTGCGGAGCCTGGTTGGTAGAGGTTGCAAAAAACGCATTCCCTTTTCCACCCCGGCCACCACGCGAAAGAATATACTCCTTGCCATCTTCCGTCACTTCAAAAAGCACTTCGTCTGTGTCCGCTCGTTTTGCGACCGTGCCAAGAGGTACATCAAGGATTTCATCTTTTCCGTCGGCGCCGGTTCGATTTTGTTCCTCACCACCTTTACCAGCGCCAGCCAGTACATGTTTTCGGTATTTTAAGTGCAGTAGTGTCCAAAGCTGAGAATTGCCGCGCAAGATTACGTGGCCCCCACGCCCTCCGTTACCACCATCAGGACCACCTTTCTCTATAAATTTTTCTCGATGGAAATGCAAAAAGCCCGGACCTCCGTGACCGGAGCGAGAACAAAATTTTACGTAGTCAATGAAGTTGTCTGAGGCCAAAGCACTGATCCTGAATAAAAATTTTCTTATTAAATGTGGATGAACTAAAGCAAAAGGCTCTTATCAATTTCGCGGCAGATATTTGAAAATATCGTTTCGATTTCGCCTACGCCTACGACCGACGAGTATTTGCCAAGGTTCTTATAGTAGTCGGCAACTGCAGCGGTCTCGCCTTTGTAAACAACAATTCTGTTTTCAATAACTTCCGGCTTTGCATCATCGGGCCTATTCTCCTTCAAGGCTCGGTCTGCGAGTCTCTTTCTCAACTCGTCCTCCGGAACAACGAGTTCTATCAATACATTGATTGATGTCTTTTTCGATGATAAGAGTTCTTCAAGAGCCTGAGCTTGCGGGATGGTTCTTGGAAAACCGTCAAAGATTATTCCCGAAACATTGTCATTCGTTTTTATTTTATCATCGACCATATCGATCACAACCTGGTCGGGCACAAGGTTTCCTTTGCTCATGTAATCTTTGGCAAGATTACCAAGTGGCGTTCCTTCTTTGAGATGTTTTCTGAAAAGGTCTCCCGTAGCAATGTGGATAAGCGAATACTTTTCGATGATTTTTGCGCTTTGAGTGCCTTTACCCGCGCCCGGAGGGCCGAAGAGTATAATGTTGATCATGTAAATGTGTTTGTTTTCCGTTTCTGAAAAGGTTTTTGTTAAAACAAGGTGACCAATATAGCAATCAGGCCTGAATTTTAAACGGCGGTCGAGCCGTCGTTAGGGATTTCAGAATCAGTGCGATATATGTCGTTAAGATTTCTGCCTAGTCCATCGTAATCCAAACCGTAGCCGACTACGAACTCAGTATCGATGTCAAATCCCACATACTTGACAAAAATTCCCTTTTCGCGAGCTGGTTTTTTTCTGATAAGAGAAATGACTTCTACGGATTTTGTTCCGAGGCTTTTTAACTCTTCGACAATTTTTTGCAGCGTGAGGCCGGAATCAATAATGTCCTCTACAATTATTATATCCTGATTGAAGAGACTTTCGTCAAGACCGATAAGTGTTTTGATCTGGCCCGAACTAACGGTGCCCACGTACGACGATATTTTGACGAAGGATACGCGACAGGGTATAGAAATGTGTTTCAGCAGGTCTCCGCTGAACATAAAAGATCCATTGAGAATAGGAAGAAAAACTGGTATTCTGTCTGCGTAATCGTGATCTATAGCTTCGGCTAACAGTGATACTTTTTCATTTATCTGATCCTTGTCAATAAATTTCTCAAATTCAAGGTCCTTGATCTTCATTCGGGGTATTGAAAAATGTAAAGATAGTACGATTAAGTTTAAGGTTTAAGGTTTAAAGTTTAAGGTTGTGGAACCTCAACGTGAGAGGCTAGTCGTTCTAGGAAGCCCGTTAATCAGTCGTTAATTTATATCCGATCCAAAATCGAGCGAAACCTTAAACTTTAAACCTTAAACCTTAAACTATTTATAAGTCTTTCATCAACCACTGATATAACTCAATCATAGTTTTGATGTCTTGCTTGTGCACTTTTTCATGTGGCGAGTGAGGTGCATATTCTGGGGCGCCGACAAAGCACCAGTCAAAAGGAAAAGGTGATGTCTGAAGTTCCCGACCGTCGCTTGAGCCGGCACCCTCAACCTCGAGCTGAAATTTTACTTTTCTTTTTTTTGCTATGGAGATAATTTTATCGAGATAGCTTCTCCGCGGAAGATTTCTGTCGCGCATAGAAATTGCCACTCCATGGCCGGGATGAACGCCATCGGAGATCCACGTTATGTCAGAGATCAGTGCTTGCGTTATTTTCCATTTCTCGTAAATAAATTTTGCTAGAAACGGAACTGAACCTCCACCATGTTCTTCCCAGCAACTGAAAACGATCACGCCATCTTTTAGTGTTTCCGCTACTTTAAGGACATTGTAAATACCAAGTCGATTATCCAGGTATGCCGATTCGATGTAGTCTCGCGTCTGCCGAAAATTTACTTTATACGTTAAGGTGGTTCCGCGATCAACCTGCCGACCGAACTTATAGAACGCGTGTCTGTCATTATCAAATTCCAGCTCACATTCAATTGGCCCGAGGCTGTCCCTCCCAACAAGCTTTGTACCTGCGTCGGCATCCGGGCTTCCTATGGGGAGCAACTGATTTTGATATCGAACCGTAAATCCAATACTATCCAGGTGTGCGAAAATAGCTGTACGCGGTTTCCCAAATTTGAGAATGAGACAATCCTGCAATCCCTCTTTAAAAACCTGTGGTTTTGTTTTCCATCCCTTACTTTCTTTTGCGATGTACGACAATAAGAAATTTTTCAAGGCTATCTCATTGCCGGATGGTGCAGGAATTTCACAGAGCTGCTTTAACAGATTCATCCAAAGAAGTTTTTAAGTCGGGATACTTTTTTGAAACTGCGTTATGCAATTCATTCGTCAATTAGTTCTTCACACAACTTTATTCTAAATTTTCGTGAGAAAAAAATAACCTATGATTTTTAACCTCAGCGCGCAAAATAGTATAGCCAATCAATTCTTGTCCGAATTACGTGATAAAAATGTTCAAAATGATCGTTCGCGATTCAGAGGAAATATGAAAAGGCTGGGACAGTTGATGGCTTATGAAATCTCAAAGAACCTTTCTTTTAAAGACAGTGTAATTGAAACGCCATTGGGAAAATCATTGGTGCAGGTGCCTGTCAGGCAACCTGTATTGCTGACGGTTATGCGCGCCGGCATTCCATTTTTCGACGGCTTTCTTGATTTCTTCAATACATCCGCCTGCGGATTTGTCGGTGCCTATCGTGAAGAGAGTACCGAAGAAATTGTAATACATCTGGACTACGTGGCAACTCCGAACGTGGAAGCCGAAGATGTCATCATTATTGACCCGATGCTTGCCACAGGAAAATCATTTGTTCGCACAACGCAAGCGATATTGAAACGGGGTATTCCAGCCCATGTTCACATTGCTGCGCTTGTGGCGGCGCCCGAGGGAATTGAATTTATCAGACAAAACCTTAGCCTTCCTTACTCCATTTACACGTGCGCCCTCGATGAAAGTCTAAATGATCAATTTTACATAGTTCCCGGTTTGGGCGATGCTGGCGACCTCAGCTATGGAGTAAAATTGTAATTCGAGTCAGCAAAAAAGAAATGTCTTATGTGGCAGATGATCTTGAAAGTGGCGACGGTTTATTTCTCTTCCATGCTGAAGTTTATTTTTGGTCCACTTGGCGGCTATGCTGCCGGTTTCCCGCTGATTGCAACGATCCTTGTTACGGTGGCGGGTATGATGTCAGTTGTAATCGTGTTTACTTATTTCGGTGCGTGGATTAAATCGAGAATATTTGAGAAATTTTTTCAGAAGTCGCGCCGGTTTTCTTCACGAAATCGAAAGTTTGTTACCATCTGGAAGCGATACGGCCTTGTTGGTGTAGCAGCACTTACACCTGTAATTCTTACACCAATTGGAGGTACGGTTCTCGCGGTTAGCTCAGGGAGTCCAAAGGAGAAAATTATTTTCTATATGCTTATAAGTGCGTCTTTCTGGGCGATTGTTCTGTCGTCAGCACTTTATTTTTTCGGCAACGAAATTCTTAAGTATCTGCCGGATTATGCAAAATAGTTTGAAATGTCACGTGAGAACTTTTTCGATTTGAATAGCTCCGCCACAAGCTCAATGCCTGAGCATGTTGATCGCGGAATGCACTAACTTAGTATAGTGCGTTGAGCACCTTCCCCTGAGCCCGGAAATTCGAAATAAATACTTAGTAACATGAAAAAGTTTTTCACAGAAAAATGGCTGGTAATAGCTGTCGTTGGAATCGCTATTGCATTGGTCGCAAACATGTTGTTAACAGTCCGAAATAATTACACGATACAAAGCACTACCGAACTTTTACAAGAATCAGAATCTGTAAAAATTCTGACAGAGCAGATTCTTACTAGTACAATGCATGGTCTTGACCTCGGTGTAAGGGGGTTTGCGCTCACAAAGGATGAAGGAATGCTTAATCCCTACAATGGAGCGATAAGACAAAATTCAGGCATATTTAAAGACCTGGAAAAAATTCTTATCAAGCAGGGATATTCAAACATGAAAGCCTTTTATGACCTCGAAAAGGAAGTCGATAGTTATTTCAAATTTAGTGCTTTGATGTTGGACAACGTAAGGCTTGGCGATATGGAGGCGTTCAACGCGATGTTGAAGCAGGATAAGGGATATGATGTATGGTTTAAATACAACGAGTTCACAAAGCCACTATTTATATCCGAGGACAATCTGCGCGCCGAAGCTTTAGCCAGCTACAATACTGCAGTTCGCAACAACCTTATTCTGCAGTTTTCGATCGTATTAATAACGGTCCCTGTGCTGTTCTTTATAATGCTTCGCATCCGTCGTGAGAAAACGGCTCGCAAAGAATTGCTTGCCAAGGTCGAGGAGAATGACCGAAAATTTGTGTTCAATCCCGGTATTGATAAAATATCCTCAGCCGAGGAAATTATTGCCACTTCGATTCAGAATACTAAAAAGGCATCTGATTTCATAAAGACACTTGCAAACGGCAACTACGCTGTTGAATGGTCCGGGTTAAACGAACAGAATTTGAAACTTAATCAGGATACACTAGCTGGCGACTTGCTTAACATGAGGGAAAAACTTAAGCTGGTCAAAATGGAGGATGAAAGAAGAAACTGGTTAAATGAAGGTCTCGCCCGATTTTCAGAAATTGTTCGAAATCACCAACACGAATCGCAGGTTCTGGCCGACAAATGTGTATCCTTCCTTACTAAGTATTTAAATGCACAGCAGGGGAGTTTGTTTGTACTGGAAACCAACGATGATGAAGAGTTTCTGAATCTCGCATCATGTTATGCATTTGATAAGAAGAAATGGATCGACAAAAGAGTGGATATCGGAAGCGGGCTTGTCGGGCAGGCGTTTCTGGAAGGTGAAATAACACAGCTGAAGGATGTACCCAATGGCTACACGCACATCACTTCGGGGCTCGGCGATGCAACGCCGCGATATATTGTTATCGTACCTTTGAAGTATGATGTTCAAACCGTGGCAATTGTTGAATTGGCTTCATTTACAGATTTCGAGGAACATCAAACTCAATTTTTGAAGAAGGCGGGTGAATTCCTCGCATCGGCGATCTTAAATTCTCAAAATACGCTTAAGATGAAAGCGCTCCTGGACAACGCAAAAATGAACGAAGAGCAGATGCGCGCCACTGAGGAAGAAATGCGTCAAAACATGGAAGAGCTGCAGGCGACCCAGGAGGAATTGGTGCGGAAGGAAAAGGAGCGAATGAAATACGCGGAAATGCGTTCCTCGGCGTAAAGAACGCTCAATGGTTATTCCTGGTCGCATGCGTATCTCCGAGGCGTGATGGTCGAAGAAAATTTAACATTTGAGATTGGATATTTTACATTGGGAATTCCAATGGCAAGATAATGTCCAATGTAAAATGTAAAACGCCAGTTCAGACCGTTTCTGCTTTTTTCCCCTGAGGTATGTACTCTTCTACTGGAAGACACGTGCACATCAGATTTCTGTCGCCATAGGCATTGTCGATCCGGCTAACAGCTGGCCAGAATTTAGCTTCTCTTACAAAACGCAATGGGTATGCAGCTTTCTCACGGCTGTAAGGACGATCCCAGGAATCTGATGTAACAACTGCTGCAGTATGCGGCGCGTTCTTTAAAACATTGTTTTCACGCATAGCTAAACCTGCTTCCACTTCCCTGATCTCGTTTCGGATTTCCTGAAGCGCGTCTACAAACCGGTTGATCTCTTCCATTGCTTCACTTTCTGTCGGCTCGATCATTAACGTGCCGGCTACTGGGAAAGAAACCGTGGGAGCGTGGAAACCATAATCCATCAATCGTTTTGCTATGTCTTCCACTTCAATACCAACTTTCTTAAAATCGCGACAGTCAACGATCAATTCGTGAGCGCAGCGCCCGTTCGCGCCTGTATAAAGTATCTTATAGGAACCATCAAGCCTTCCTTTGATATAGTTCGCGTTGACGATCGCCATTTTTGTTGCATTCGCCAAACCGTGGCCACCCATCAAAGCGATATAGGCATAAGATATAGTTAGTATACTCGCGCTGCCCCAGGGTGCGGAAGACACTGCAGAGATCGCTTTATCACCGCCTGTGGACACAACGGTATGGCCAGGTAAATACGGTTTGAGCTTATCGTTGCAGCAAATAGGTCCTACACCGGGCCCACCTCCTCCATGTGGAATACAAAACGTTTTATGCAGGTTTAGGTGACATACATCAGCCCCAATCGTAGCGGGGGAAGTCAGCCCAACCTGGGCATTCATGTTTGCACCATCCATGTAAACGAGACCGCCATTCGCGTGGATAGTATCGCAAATTTCAATAATTGACTCTTCGAATACCCCATGCGTTGATGGATAGGTTACCATCAAACACGCAAGAGTATCCTTGTACTTTTCTGCTTGTGCACGAAGGTCCTTGACATCGATCTTTCCATCGTTATCAGACTTAATTACAACGACCTGCATACCGGCCATCACAGCGCTGGCCGGATTAGTGCCGTGTGCTGACGCCGGTATCAAAGCAATGTTGCGTTTGGCATCACCGCGATCCAGGTGGTAAGCGCGGATCACCAAAAGTCCTGCGTATTCACCTTGCGCACCACTATTCGGTTGAAGTGATACCCCGGTAAATCCCGTTATTTCCTTTAACCATTTTTCCAGGGATGCGATCATCTCCTGGTATCCCTGCGTCTGATCAGCGGGTGCAAATGGATGCATATTTCTGAACTCGGGCCAGGTCATGGGAATCATCTCCACTGTTGCGTTCAATTTCATAGTGCATGACCCCAGTGGGATCATAGAATGAACCATGGATAGATCCTTGTTTTCAAGACGTTTTAAGTATCGCAACATTTCGTGTTCCGAATGATGCGAATTAAAAACCGAATGCGTCAGGTAGGGCGACCGTCGTATCAATTCCTGTGGCCAGTTTATCTCCTTACCGTTGAAATGCACGGGCTCAATTACTCTGTTTTGAACAGCAGCAAAGATGCTGATGATAGTGTTTACGTTGTCAGCTGAAGTAGTTTCATCCAGCGAAATACCGACGTGATTGTCGGGGAAATACCTGAAATTAAAATTGTGCTTCAGCGCTTCGTGTTCAATAAGTTTCTTGTCTGCGACCTCAACCTTCAAAGTATCGAAGTAACATTCATTTACTTGTTTGATTCCCATCGATCGGAGAACCTGATCGAGTCCTTTCGTAAGTCCGTGAATACGTCCTGCGATTTTTTTCAATCCCTGTGGTCCATGATAAACAGCAAACATTCCTGCCATAACAGACAACAAGACCTGCGCCGTACAAATGTTTGATGTAGCTTTCTCCCGCCTTATGTGCTGCTCCCGCGTCTGAAGTGCCATTCTGTAGCCGGGGTTGCCATGCGCATCAACTGAAGCGCCGATTATCCTGCCCGGTACCTGCCTTTTAAATTCTTCCTTGGTAGCAAAAAAAGCTGCATGTGGACCCCCAAAACCCATTGGTACTCCAAAGCGCTGGCTAGATCCTATCGCAACGTCGGCACCCATTTCTCCAGGTGACTTCATCAAGAGCAAGCTCATCAGGTCTACGCCTATCACGACGTATACATCGTTCTCGTGCGCTGTCTTTATTAGTGATGAATAATCGCGTATTGCACCGTTATTGTCTGGGTTCTGTAAGTAAATAGCGAAAAGGGTTGGATCAGTAAGATCAAGTGCATCTACAGCGTCCACACAAACGTCAACTTCGAGTGGTGTTGATCTATTTTTGAGTACATCAATGGTCTGCGGATAAGTATTCTGGTCGACGAAAAATTTTGACGCATTCTTTTTTTGACCTTTTCGAAACGCCAGGAACAAATGCATCGCCTCCGCTGCCGCCGTGGCTTCGTCTAACAACGAGGCATTTGCAATTTGCATCCCGGTCAAATCAACGACCATGGTTTGATAGTTGACCAATGCCTCCAAACGTCCTTGAGCAATTTCAGCCTGGTAAGGCGTATAGGCTGTATACCATCCCGGGTTTTCAAGAATATTTCGTCTTATTACTCCCGGAGTTATGGTATTGTAATACCCCATTCCGATATAGGTCTTGTAGACTTTATTGCGGGATGCCAGTTTGCGAAAGTCTTGCAGAAATTCGTACTCGGATTTCGGCTTTGGAAGATTGAGGGGAGATTTCAAACGAATGTTTGAAGGGATCGTTTGTTCAATAAGTTCATCTATAGATTCAACCCCAATCGCCTTGAGCATTAACTGGGTTTGCTGCGAGTCGGGGCCGATATGCCGTGTTTCAAAGTTTTCCGAGTATTGGGAATCTATTTTCATTACTATAGACATTTTCTGATGGAAGCAAACTGGTGCCGAGAGGAGGCGTTACAAAGGTAGTTGTATCGTATCACATTTAATGCAAGGGAATTCTCGAAACCATAAAAAATCATTCAAATAATTTTGCCTTTGCGGATTCAGGAAACCTGATGATCTTGCGCGGATAATTGTATCAAAATGATAAAATGGAAGTTATGGCTGCTGTCTTATTTTATTATAAGCGCAGGTCTAGCCCAGGATCCTGTGGTCCAGAACTATGGGAATACGATAACGGAGGCGGAATTGAAGGACAATTTATCGATCCTGGCGTCCGACGCATTGGAAGGACGAGAAACGGGCAAACGCGGCCAAAAGATGGCGGCAGCATTCATTAAAGCATACTTTGAGGAATTGGGTTTGCAAGGCCCGGTGGACGGGGACTATTATCAAAATATTGACCTTTTTACGACAAGCGCGGGAAAAAGCTACGTAAGAGTGGGGGATACTCGTTTCAACAACTTTTCTGAGATAACCTATTATGGCAATGATGATAGTTCTGGGGAAGTTTTGGCTCAATTAGTCTTTGCGGGTGATGGGTCCGAGGAAGCATTAAAGAATTTTGATATTAAAGACAAGGCAGTTCTGCTGGTGACGGGTGAAAACTTCCCTGACAATGAGGAACTCAATGCTCTGCGCAGCAAGGGCGCCAAAATGATCTTTGTAAGCCATTCAAAAACCAAATCTGAATTTAATGTTGTTTCGAATCAAGTGAAGTCGCTCGCTGGGTCCAGGGATCTGACTTTGAAAAAACCTATGGATTCCAATGTTATTCCTGGTGTCTTTTTGGTAGCGCCTGAGATGACGCAAAAGTTCTTTGGGATGACAAGAGAACAGCTCGTAAAAATCAAGGAGAATGGCTACAAAAAAAATGCACTTAAGAAAATCAAGCCTATTGAGATCAAGTATCTGACCACTAAGGGATACCGACCTATTCGATCAGAAAATGTACTGGGATTTTTAGAAGGTTCTGACAAAAAGGATGAAATATTAGTTATTACGGCGCACTACGATCATGTAGGAAAAAAGGAGAGTGGTGAAGGCGACCTCATACATAATGGTGCGGATGATGACGGTTCGGGTACCGTAGCCGTTATGCAAATTGCAAAGGCGTTCGTACAAGCCAAACTGGAAGGTAAAGGCCCCAGGCGAAGCATCCTATTCATGCTTGTCACGGCCGAGGAAAAGGGTTTGCTGGGGTCGCTGTATTATACCCAAAGGCCCGTCTTTCCGTTGAGTCAAACCGTCGTAAATCTGAATATCGACATGATAGGGAGAAGAGATCCACAACATCGCGAAAGCGCTCCCTATGTTTATGTGATAGGCGCCGATAAGCTCTCAACTGAATTGAACGAAGTAAGTGAAGCAACCAACAAGCTATACACAAACCTGGTTTTTGATTACACTTACAATGATGTCGACCACCCAGACAGATTATATTATCGATCCGACCATTGGAATTTTGCAAAGAACAACATACCTGTGATTTTCTATTTTGATGGTATTCACGAAGACTACCACAAGCCAAGCGATGAAATTGACAAAATCGAATTCGACCTTCTCAGAAAACGCACACAATGTATTTTCTACACAGCCTGGGAAATCGCTAACCGCGAACAACGAATCACCCCCGACAAAAAAGAAAATTGATTTTCGTTATATAGAAATTAGAAATCGGGAGTGGCACTCCCAATTTCTAATTTCTAATTTCTAATTTCTAAATAAACTCCCCGGCATTAGGTTTTGCTTTCAGGTCGCTAACGAATCTGCGGAACTGCTCCTCCTTATCCTTTTCGCATATAATCACTACGTTGCCAAACTCTCCCACAAGATACCCGTTAAGACCCTGGACAACGAGTAGCTTATCCGCAGAACCTTTAATAATGCAATTCCTGGTATCGTAGGTTTGGGCATTAGCGTTGATTACATTATTGTTTTCGTCTTTCGGGGAGATTTCATGAATAGACGCCCACGATCCGAGGTCAGACCATGTAAAATTCCCCAGGCAGACATAAACATTCTTCGCTTTCTCCATTATTCCATAGTCGATGGAAATATTTTTACATTGCGAATAGGCCATCCGTATCGCCTCTTTCTCCGCGGGTGTACCCAGCTTGGGTTTAATCTCATCGAATACTTCCGACATTTCAGGAAGGTATTGATGAAAGGCGTCATTGATTGCTTCAACTCCCCAAATGAAAATACCTGAATTCCAAACGAAGTCTCCACTTTCAAGAAATTTCTTCGCGAGAGATAACTCCGGTTTTTCTGTAAATGTCTTTACTCTCTTTGCAAATGTTTTGTCAGTATGAAATTGTATATATCCATAACCGGTTTCAGGACGGGTAGGTGAAATTCCGAGCGTTATCAATTTGTCTTGAGTAGCTGCCTGATCGACAGCTTTTTTGATCACATCAAGAAATTCATTCTCCTTCATGATAAGATGATCGGAAGGTGTAACCACAATAATTCCGTCCTTATTTTTTTGAGAAACTTTGTAATTAGCGTATGCAATACATGCGGCGGTATTTTTCCTCATCGGTTCCGCTAGTATTTGTTCCGGAGCAATGTTTGGTAGTTGCTGTTGCACAAGGTGCGCATGCTCTTCATGTGTTACCACAAGAATATTTTCTGCAGGACAAATCGGTAGAAATCTTTCGAACGTAGATTGTAATAAAGTTTTGCCCGTGCCGAGTACATCTAAAAATTGTTTGGGCTTAGAGTTGCGACTGTAAGGCCAGAAGCGTACTCCGACGCCGCCAGCCATAAGCACTACATAAAGATTTTTGTTCATTTAGTGTTGAAGTTGTAAGTTCTGTAAGCTAGTTCGATGTTATTCAAATATAAGTTGTGAGATCAGACTATTCCTTCTTTAAGAAGATCGTGCAGATGAATGAATCCTGCTATTTTATTATCATTCATAACTACCAGTTGAGTAATGTTGTTCTCCTGCATCGTGTGCAACGCGACTACCGCAAATTCATCTTTGTCAATTTTTTTTGGAGTTTTAGTCATAATATCGGTTGCAACAACCCGACCCAGGTTAATATTTTTTTGAAGCATTCGGCGTAAATCACCGTCCGTTATTATACCCAGCAGGTTTTCCTTTTCGTCTACCACCGCAGTGCAGCCCAGTCGTTTAGAAGATATTTCAATGATAACATCTTTAAGCAAAGCCTGAGGATTAACAATTGGTAATGCATTTTGTGTATAAATGTCGGAAACCTTTAGATACAATTGTTTACCTAAAGACCCTCCCGGGTGGTAAGCGGCAAAATCATTTTTTGTAAAGCCCCGAAGTTCCAACAGACAAACAGCAAGTGCATCTCCCAAAGCCACATGCACAGTTGTACTTGTTGTCGGTGCAAGATTATGAGGACAAGCTTCCTCTGCAATCGTTGCATTTAGTATAAAATCGGCTTGCTGTGCAAGATAAGAATTTGTGTTGCTAACTAAGGCAACAAGCTTTGATCCTCTGCGTTTGAGTAACGGGATTAATACTTTAATTTCAGGAGTATTTCCACTTTTAGAAATACAAATGACAATGTCTTCTGATTGTATCATGCCTAAGTCGCCGTGTATGGCGTCGGCAGCATGCATGAAGACTGATGGTGTACCGGTGGAGTTAAGAGTGGCGACAATTTTATTGGCTATAATGGCGCTTTTACCAACGCCTGTAATGACAACACGACCTTTGGCAGAATAAATTTCTCTGACACAAGCCTCAAAATTGTCATCAATAAAATTGGTGATATTATGAATTGCCGTTGACTCATTTATTAATACGTCGCGAGCGATTTGTTTAATATTTTTTGCTAAATTCAATTCCTTTTCAAAATTACTTTGTTGGGAGAAATACAAAGATACAATTTAGGTTTTTATCGGAATGAAAATGATGTTGGTCGAAGAGAAAGATACACTCAAAGAAAGACTAAAAGAAATTTTTGGTTACAGTCAGTTCAGAGGTAACCAGGAGTCAATCATCCGTAATTTGTTGGATGGAAAAAATACTTTCGTAATCATGCCTACGGGTGCAGGGAAATCCCTGTGCTATCAACTTCCCGCGATGATGCGCCCGGGACTCGCAATAGTAATATCACCGTTGATCGCGCTCATGAAGAATCAGGTTGATCAAATGAACGCTTACGGTGTAAACGCACGTTTCCTGAACTCAACGTTAAGCAAAGGTGAGATCACCCGCCTCAAGAAGGACTGCATGAACGGCAACGTGAAGTTGTTATATGTTGCTCCCGAATCGCTTAACAAGGAAGAAACAATCGAGTTCTTAAAAAAGGTGAATGTTTCGTTTGTGGCCATCGATGAAGCGCATTGTATTTCAGAGTGGGGTCACGACTTCCGTCCGGAATACAGGAAGATCAAAACCATGATTCACAGTCTTGGTGAAATGCCGGTCATCGCACTTACAGCTACAGCTACACCAAAGGTTCAGCAGGACATTCAGAAGAACCTGCAGATGGAAGAAGCTGATGTGTTTATCTCTTCTTTCAATCGCAAGAATCTTTATTATGAGGTAAGGCCAAAGAAGGAAACGAAAAAGCAACTCATCAAATTCTTAAAAGATAATAAAGGTAAATCCGGAGTGATCTACTGTCTTAGCCGGAAGAAGGTTGAAGAAATCGCTCAGCTCCTGAATGTCAATGGATTTAAAGCCGCGCCATACCATGCCGGGCTCGACCCCGATGTAAGGATGAAAAATCAGGATGACTTTCTCAACGAAGAGACCGACATCATTGTAGCAACCATCGCATTTGGAATGGGCATCGATAAACCCGATGTCAGATTCGTAGTTCACTATGATGTACCAAAATCACTGGAGGGTTATTATCAGGAAACAGGCCGCGGAGGTCGCGATGGACTGGAAGGACATTGCCTAATGTTCTACAGTCACAACGATCTAAATAAGTTGGAAAAATTCAATAAAGACAAACCTGTTCAGGAAAGAGAGAATGCCCGCACTCTCCTGCAAGAGATGGAGTACTATGCAGAATCTCCGGTTTGTAGAAGAAGGCAGCTGCTGCACTACTTCGGAGAAGAGTTCGAGCAGGATAATTGCGGCATGTGCGATAATTGCGTTCATCCGCGCGAACGTTTTGATGGAACAGATGCTGTGACTCTCGTTCTTCAAACTGTGAAGCAAACAAACGAAAGATTCGGACTCAATCATCTTGTTAATGTCATCAGGGGTGTTGAGGATGAATATGTCAAAAGCTACGGTCATTTCGATTTGAACGTATATGGAAAGGGTGGTAATGAAGATGCTGACTATTGGAAGTCTGTAATTCGCCAGGCTCTGATCTATCAATATCTTGAAAAGGACATCGAGAATATCGGCAATTTAAAATTGAGCGAACGAGGTCACGAATTTCTTGCTAAACCTCATGAAGTTATTCTGGCTAGAGATCACGACTTTACAACGGAGCTGGATGAAGAAGAGGAATCTGCGGATAAGGGTCCCGTTAACACGCGCGCTTACGATGTCAAGCTTTTCGAAATCCTGAAGACGCTTCGTAAGAAAATTGCAAAAGAAAAAAATCTTCCACCATACGTAATCTTCCAGGATCCGTCTTTGGAAGAAATGGCTACAACTTATCCTACAACTAAAGAGGAACTCGCGCAGGTAAATGGCGTGGGGATGGGAAAAGTCAACAAGTTTGGAGCAAAGTTTTTGGAAGTGATCGAAAACTACGTCGACGAAAATGAAATCGAAACAGCAAATGAAGTAGTTGTTAAATCGTCGGTTAATAAATCAAAAACGAAGATCCTTATTATTCAACAGATAGATCGCAAGGTAGACTTGGAGGAAATTGCCGAAAAGGTACGATTATCTTTTGAGGAACTCCTCACTGAAATTGAAAATATCTGCTACTCAGGAACAAAACTTAATCTGAACTACTACATAGATCAGGTTATGGATCCTCACAAGCAAGAAGACATTCATGATTACTTCATGAACGCGGAATCGGATAGTCTTGAGTTGGCCTTACAGGATGGTTCAATGTCAGAGTATTCGGAAGAGGAAGTGAGGATGATACGGATTAAGTTTATGTCGGAATACGCCAACTAGTTGGTTGGAGAGTTCAATTGTTATTAGTTAATAGTTAATAGTCGCTCGAGCTGGGTGAGTACATACATCGCTCGAGCGCTCTTCGCCCGATAGTCGTAAGTTCGTTGTTCAATATTCTGCACTCCTTGTTCGTCCCAAAAGTTGATCGGGATTCGGTGTTCATTCCACTACGGTGCTAATGCGATAAGCTAACACTCGTCCGTGCGAACGGCCGTATACCTTATACCCTATACCCTATACCCTATACCTCCCAAACTACCTCGCTCGCCCCCAAGAATTCAAAGTCGGACAGACCCCGTCGTTAACAAACTACAACAATTAACTATCTTTGGGATTTAACGAAAAATGACCCAATGAACATTCTCGTAATTGGTAACGGTGGCAGAGAGCATGCGCTGTGCTGGAAAATCCGGCAAAGTCCTCTATGCCAGCAGCTTTACGCAGCGCCGGGAAATGCCGGCACGTCTCTCATTGCTGAAAATGTACCTATTGCGATTAATGCGTTTGAGGATCTGGGTAAGTTTTGCCTGGACCGCAAGATCGAACTGGTTGTGGTGGGACCTGAGGGCCCGCTGGTGAACGGGATACGGGATTTTTTTGAACAGGATCCGGCTTTGAGATCGATCCTGATGGTCGGGCCGAACAAAGCAGGCGCTCAGCTGGAAGGCAGCAAGGATTTTTCAAAACAGTTCATGCTTCGCCACAATATCCCAACCGCGAGAGCGAAAGTTTTCCAGGCTTCCGATCTTGATAAAGCCATTGATTACATCTCCACATGTAAACCTCCGATCGTGTTGAAGGCTGATGGACTTGCGGCCGGCAAGGGGGTTATTATCAGTCTCAGCCAGGGCGAGGCAAAAGCAGTCATTAAGGAAATGTTGGTTTATAAGAAATTTGGTGAGGCAAGCTCCAAGGTATTGATCGAGGAATTTTTGAATGGTATTGAGCTTTCAGTTTTTGTTCTTACCGATGGGAGAGACTATGTAATTCTTCCCGAAGCTAAGGATTATAAAAGGATCGGTGAAGGCGATTTGGGGTTGAACACAGGTGGGATGGGCGCAGTGTCGCCAGTTTCATTTGCTACGCCGGCGTTCATGAAAAAAGTTGAAGAAACCATAGTGAAGCCTACGATAGCTGGATTGATCAAAGAGGGTATCGACTACAAGGGATTTATTTTCGTGGGCATCATGAATGTGGGTGGTGAGCCTTATGTGATTGAATACAACGCCCGAATGGGGGACCCGGAAACGCAGGCTGTGATGCCTCGCATCAAAAATGATTTTGTTGAGTTACTGACAGCGGCAGCGACTGGTGATTTAAAGAACAAGAATATTGAGATCGATGAACATCATGCAGTGACCGTGGCTTTGGTCTCTGGAGGATACCCTGGAGAATACAAAACAGGGAAGTCGATTGGCGGATTAGAAAAAGAAGTTGAAGCTCTGATCTTTCATGCCGGAACAAAGAGACATAAGGACAACGTACTCACTGATGGGGGGAGAGTGCTTGCTATTACCGGGAAAGGTATTTCGCTGGAGGATGCGCGGACTCAGGTTTATCGAACCGCAGCCCAGGTGCATTGGGATGGGTTGTACTATAGAAAAGATATTGGACAGGATTTAATGAATTATAAAGTATAGAAGATGGGATGCTCATGTGGTACAACCAAAGATGGGACCGTCGCTGGCTGTAAGAATAACGGTGCCTGTAATACGGGCGGTTGCAATAAGATGAATGTGTTCGACTGGCTTTCCAACATGGACATGCCTGCGGAAGATAAATTCAAAATAGTTGAGGTGAGGTTTAAAAATGGTCGCAAGGAGTTTTTCCGCAATGCTGACAATTTTAATCTTACAACAGGTGATGCTGTAGTAGTAGAAGTTCCCAACGGTCACCATATTGGTTATGTGTCTTTGCAAGGCGAGCTGGTTCGTTTGCAGATGCAAAAGAAAAAAGTGAACAACGATGATGACGTCAAGAAAATCTATCGTATTGCCCATCAAAAGGATTTGGAAAAGTTCGAGGAGGTCAAGAAAAGAGAGCTCCCTACTTTGTATCGTACTCGCGAAATCATCAGGGACTTGAGATTGGAAATGAAGCTTTCTGATGTTGAATACCAGGCTGATAATATGAAGGCAACTTTTTTCTATTCCGCTGATGATCGCGTGGATTTTCGTGAGCTTATTAAAGTACTCGCAGGTGAATTCAAGATAAGGGTTGAAATGCGACAGATCAGCCTGCGACAGGAAGCTGGACGTTTAGGAGGTATTGGCGTATGTGGGAGGGAACTTTGTTGTGCAACATGGTTGAGCGATTTTAAGAATGTTTCTACGAGTGCTGCGCGCTATCAAAATCTTTCTCTAAACCCGAGCAAGCTTTCCGGCCAGTGTGGTCGATTGAAGTGCTGTCTTAACTATGAACTCGAAACGTATATGGAAGCCCTTGAGGACATTCCGAAAATTGAAGGTCCTCTCTTAACGGATAAGGGTGAAGCAACTCTTCAAAAGACCGACATCTTCAGGAAGATAATGTGGTTTGGCTTCAGTGAAGAGAATACCTGGTATCCGCTGAATATTCAACGCGTTAACCAGATCCTCCGGATGAATCGGGAAGGCAAGAAACCTGCTACTCTCGAGGTTGATGTTGAGGCAGAAAAAATTCCGGTAGAGACACTTAATAGTGACCTCGCAAGAATGGATCAGAAATTTAAAGGCAAATCGAAAAAACGGAAGAAGAAAAAAACCGGAGGTGGAGGTGATGCGCGCGATCCACGACGCAACAATAGAAATAATCGTAAACCGAAACCCGGCGATCAACGATGAAAGCTTTGGTTTTTGGTTTCCTTGTGTTAGTAGTTCTTTTTGCCTGCGATCACTCACGGCTGTATGAACAAAATACTGATTTTCCTGACCGGTATTGGAATGTGAATGAAAAACCCGAGTTCGAGTTTACAATAGAACAGCCGGCGGATAAATATACTTTGTATGGGAATATCAGAAACTCAGTATCGTATCCCTATGCACGAATCTTTTTTAACTATTATTTGCAGGACTCGACCGGCGCTGATATTGAGACAAAGTTAGTATCACAATATTTGTTTGACGCGAAGACCGGTAAGCCTTTCGGCAATAGCGGCCTTGGCGATATTTATGATCACAGTTTTCCACTGCTAACAGATTACCAGTTCAAGCACCGCGGACGTTATAAGATCAAACTTGAACAACTGATGAGAGTTGATACGTTGAAGGGAATTCTCGCTGTCGGTGTTCGTGTTGAAAAATCAGTACCGCAATAAAGGTCCAACCAGTCAATCCAATCTCATAAGACGTCCAGGGTTCGGAAAATATTTTTCGCGAAGCTCATCATATTTCTTTTGATGCTCTGGCTTTATAGCCTTTCCATTGACTTTTAAGACACCATTAGAGATTTCAATCTCTTTAAATTTTTCCCCCTCTTCCAGATACCCATCTTTCGTTAATTCATCTCTAAACGCCTTGTCGAAACTCTTGGCCTTTTCTTCAAAGGCTTTGTGTTGTTTTTCAAATTCTTTGTGATTTTTCTCAAACTCCTCGTGAAATTTTTCGCCCATTCGCTGCATGTCTTCGCCTAGCTTTGCGAAGTGATCTCCCTGTAACGCCATTTTTTCTGCTTGCTGCGCTAACTTATCAGCATGATCCCTGGCCCACCTCTCGTGCTTCATCGCAAAATCCTGCATCTTAATTTCAAAGTCGTTACCTAGGCCACTGTTAAGGTTCTGCTGGATTTCGTCCAGCATTTTTTCAATATCTTTTTCATTCTTTCCGTAGAAGTCTCCAAACTTTGACCTGAATTTTTCTTCGAACTCCTGGCTGAATCTTTCCCAATCTTTATTGTTCCAATCGAAGTTCGGAGCTTCAAAATCTTTCATTAAAATTTCAAGATCGGCCATAGGTGGAATCATGGCAGCAACGTCCGGAATTGGTGGAAGGTCAAAATCTGGCAGGGGCGCTGCATATGAGTGATTTTCTTCAAATTCGTTTTCGACCGATTTTTCCACTTCAATATTCTCATCAACCTCCACTTTATTGTCGACCTCGACGTCTTCATTATCCTTTGATGCATGGTTGCTTTCCACTTTCTTTCGTGCTTTTGCTTTCTTCTTATCCTTTTTTGTTGTGTCCTGCACAACGGTTTGGGTAGGCGTGAAAGCTGTATCTTCGCTTGATGGTCCCGTTGAGGTTGATATCCAGGATGCGCACATGATACCGACAATCAGTAACACGGCCGGAATTACTTTTCCATCACTGTAGTGATGATGAGCCGATTTTTCCATAAGTCTCTTAATTCTTTTTAACAATTCATTTTTATTTCCCGTAAGGGATAATGATAAGGCAGTTCCGGATACCCGCGCTTCCTCCAATGCAGCAAGTGCACTGGCATAGGCAGCAGTATTACCGTGTAGCTCGACAACACCATCATCGCAGCAGAGTTCGCGTTCTCTTTTAACGATATTGGAAATGATCCACACGAAAGGGTTAAAAAAGTACACCGCTTCCACAAAAGATTGAATGAGGTTAACGAGGTAATCCTTTCGTCTGATGTGCATTAATTCATGAATGAAAATGGTTTCAAGTTGTGCTGTTGAAAGACCGGCGAACATACCAATTGGTATTAGAATGAATGGTTTAGCCCAGCCAATTACTACCGGAGCATCAATAGCTGCCGACTCAGCGAGAGTAATCACACGCTCAATCTTTAAACGGCTTGAAATTTCCTGAATGTAACTGTTCCATTTATTCCCTACAGGAATTGATTCCTCGCGCAAGCGATTTACGTAAGCTAGTCCTACGAATATGCGCATCACAAAGAATAGGGCTCCAACTATCCATAACATCAGGAAGAGTGGCATGCAATTCTCTACGAACCCTTCTACACTGGCAAGCAAAGGCAACGAGTCGTCGACGGTAATTCCGATATTGATGAGTTGATAATCATTTGCGGTTAATATTTTTGAACCGGGCTCTTCGGCCTTCAATATGAAAATGGTTACAAGAGATGCGCATAGAATCGAGAATAGCCCGGCCGTTGCAATGGTGTATCTCAGGATTGAAGATTTTGAAGGGAGAGATCGTAATAGAACAGCGATGATTACCAAAATAAGCAGTCCCTGCCAAACAGAGTGAATCAATGTGTAGCCCACGATTTCAAACCAATAGGAGCTGAAGAAGTCAACAATTGCTTTCATTTTTCATTTCCTTCAAGTTTTTCCAAATATTTCCTGATCTCTTGCAAGTCCTCTTTAGAGGATTTCCGGTTTCCCAGTGCACTCATCACCAGTTGTGTCGCCGATCCCTGAAAAACTGTCTTTATCATTTTATCAAGTATCTGCTGTTGAGTATTCTCCAGAGTAGGGACCGCTTCATACAGATGAAGCTTACCTTGTTTTTGGCGTGTCAACAGGTTTTTTTCGTGCATAATCTGCATCAGCTTCAGGATTGTGGTATACCCATTTGTTTCGTCGCCGCCGAGCGCTTCGTGAACATCTTTCACCGATGCCGACCCCTTCTTCCAAACGATCTGGAGGATTTCTAATTCTTTTTCGGTTGCTTTTACAGTACTCTCTTTCATATACGAATGATTTCGTAATACAATGATACGTCAGGTAACGCAAATAACAAAGATTTATTACGAGAAATTTCGTAATTGATTAAAAAAGTGGGGAAGGAAAAGTTGTGCTAGATACCTGCCTCTATTTGGAACCTTAGCTGCCAGTTGTCGTCCGTAGGCGAACCTTGGCCTAACGCGGTATTTTGTTCATAGGTAAGGTCGGTTTGTAGCTTCAGACGATGTCCGCGAATATATTTTGAGGCCCCTATGGTGTAATGCCTTATTCTGTTTTCATAGGCCCACAAATCTGCGTTTGGTCTAACTTCTGAAAACCTTCCTGCGATTTCAAAATTACTTTTAAATAGATAGCCCCCCTGAGCATTGAATCCCCGGCCAATATAAACGTGACTGAAATCACCCATTCCGTTTGTGGTTACAGGATTTGAAGAGCGTCTGTTTAGATATTCGGAGGCAAATGACCAGCCATTGTGTTTGAAAAGAAAATCGATCATACCAGTGTAGATATCGCGGGGTTCATAAAGATAAGTACCAAGTTGCCCACCAGTACGTATCGCATTTTGGTTACTTGAATAAGACAGACCGATAGAAATCCTCGGCTCAGGCTCCCTTGCAAGATCGCCCTCAAAATAATCGCCGTCGTTTGAAAACTTTCCCAAAGGCAATAGTTCAAGCCTTCCTGTGTAAGCAAGCCCCCGATCGGATGAAACAATATTTCTCCCGTCGCCGGAGGAAATCGCTCCGCGCAGCACATAGTGGAAATCCTTGATGCTGTTGTTATAATAAAATTGGACGCCGAAATCCCGATCAACATTGAAAGTGGAATTCACAATGGATCGATCCGCAAATTGCAAATCGCCAGATGAATTTACCCGCTGCCGGTTTCCGGGTAGTTTTGTTTGACCAATCCCCATGGAAAAGTTGTCGCTTACTTTATAGATGACCATTGCATCCCGAATTATATTCGGAAACCCCGTATCATCGAAGTCCATATCGGCGCGGGTGAATGACAATTGAATGACATAGGTAAGCCGGGGATTATAAATGAAGCCATCAAATCGAAGCCGTAGCCTTCTTACACGTGCCTCAACTTCTGCAATGTCCAAATCACTCTCCGATTCGGATGTTAGAGCGAGGCGATTTTGCATCCTGAATCGGATATTTAACATGAAAAGGCTATCTGCCGAGGTAAATCCCAGACCATCCGAGTACGAAAAATAGGGAGTCGGGAAAGTCTCAACCTGTGAATATCCCTGAACACAAACAAAGAAGATAGAGATGAGTAGTATAAGTTTATTCCGCATTCATTTACATTTTTAGGGTTGCGAAGTTTGAAAAAGTTTTTCAATCAAAAAAAAGCCCCGGGAACCACCCCGGGGCCTAAACCAAACCCCCTCGAACCAACACATCCATTTCCCAATGGCTTGGGAGGGAATCACAATCCTTAAACCACTTACTTAACAACTTCTGCCGGCTCAAGGTTCTCAAAAGAGAAATCTGTTTCATTTATTAAATCAATAAATATTACCGATTCCTTTTGAACCTTTCCGGCGAGTATTTGTTTCGAGAGCTCATTTAATAGCTCACGCTGAATAACACGTTTGAGCGGCCTCGCTCCGAATTGCGGGTCGAAACCTAACTTAGCCAGTCGCGCACGGGCGGAAGGTGAAACCTCAATCCTTACGCCGGCTTCGAGCAGTCTCTTTTCAATCAGATCCACCTGAATATCCACGATCTTCCTGATATCATTCTGCGTCAGCGGTCTGAACATTATTACTTCGTCAATTCGGTTCAGAAACTCTGGACGCACTGTCTTTTTTAGCAGATCAAGCACTTCCTCTTTGGTTCCTTCAACAACCTCGAAATAATTTTCAGGAGTGATCTTCTGAAAGTTTTCCTGGATGAGGTGCGAACCGATATTTGTGGTCATGATGATAATCGTATTCTTGAAATTGGCAACGCGTCCTTTGTTGTCGGTCAACCTGCCTTCATCCAAAACCTGAAGCAGAATGTTAAAGACATCTGGGTGCGCTTTTTCTATTTCATCGAGTAGTATCACCGAATAAGGTTTTCTTCGAACGGCCTCTGTTAACTGACCACCTTCATCATATCCAACATAACCCGGAGGTGCACCAATCAACCTGCTGACGCTATGACGTTCCTGGTATTCGCTCATGTCGATACGCACCATCGCATTGTCATCATTGAATAAATAGTCGGCTAATGCTTTCGACAATTCCGTCTTACCTACACCGGTAGTACCCATAAAAATGAATGTACCTATGGGACGCTTGGGATCTTGCAATCCCGCGCGACTTCGTCTCACTGCATCGCTTAGTGCGCCAATGGCCTCTTCTTGTCCTGCCACACGTTTCGACAATTCTTCTTCCAGGTGAAGGAGTTTTTCACGTTCGCTTTGAAGCATCTTCGAAACCGGGATACCTGTCCATTTTGCAACCACCTGTGCTATGTCTTCGCTGTCAACTTCCTCTTTCAGCAAGGATTGCTCGCCTTGCATTTCTTTCATTTTCTTTTGGAACTCATCCAGTCTTCGCTCGGCTTCAGTAATTTTCCCATAACGGATCTCAGCAACCTTTCCGTAGTCTCCAGCCTTTTCTGCTTGCTCAGCTTCAAACTTTAGTTTGTCGATGTTTTCTTTTTCTCGTTGGATTCCATGGACTACCTCTTTTTCACTTTCCCATTTCGCTTTTAAGGAATTCCTCACCTCGTTGAGTTCTGCAATTTCTTTGCTAAGTACACCTTCCTTTTCCTTGTCTTTTTCTCTTCGGATTGCCTCGCGCTCAATTTCCAATTGCATGATCTTTCTGTTGAGTTCATCCAACTCTTCGGGCAACGAGTCCATTTCCAGCCGCAGCTTCGCAGCTGCCTCATCCATCAGGTCGATCGCCTTGTCGGGTAAGAAACGATCGCTGATGTACCGGCTTGAAAGTTCCACGGATGCTATTACAGCATCGTCTTTTATCCGGACTCCATGGTGTAATTCATACTTATCCTTAATACCCCGCAAAATGGAAATCGAATCCTCAATGCTGGGCTCATCAACCATTACGGCCTGGAACCGGCGCTCTAAAGCCTTATCTTTTTCTATATATTTCTGATATTCCTTCAGGGTCGTTGCACCAATTGCATGCAGTTCACCCCGCGCGAGTGCGGGTTTCAACAAGTTTGCTGCATCCATCGCGCCTTCTCCACCGCCTGCTCCTATAAGGGTATGGATCTCATCTATAAATAGAATGATTTGACCGTTTGAGTCTGTTACTTCCTTGATGACGGCCTTGAGGCGTTCTTCAAATTCACCTTTGTATTTTGCTCCCGCAACGAGCAATCCCATATCCAGCGACACAAGTATTTTGTCTTTCAGATTTTCAGGAACGTCACCGTCTACGATCCGCTGAGCCATACCTTCAACAATTGCAGTCTTACCAACACCGGGTTCTCCTAAAAGAATGGGATTGTTTTTTGTCCGACGCGAAAGGATTTGCAGAACGCGACGAATCTCTTCATCACGGCCAATCACAGGGTCTATCTTACCCTGTTTTGCCAGGTCGTTTAAGTTTTTCGAATAACGCTCAAGAGATTTGTATTTTGCCTCAGCATTTTGATCGGTCACCTTTGAACCCCCACGCAACTCTTTTATCGCTTTAATCAACGGAAGCCTTTCGAGACCGGCATCTTTTAGTATTGATCCTACCTTGTCTTTGCTCGCAAGCAATGCCAGCAGTAGGTGTTCGATAGCGATGTATTCATCCTTGAATTCCCGGAGTTCTTTTTCTGCATGTTGAAGCAGTGCGTTACTCGCAGATGATAAATAAGGTTGCTGCCCCGATATGCGGGGATAACCGTGCAGAATTTCCTGAAGCTTATTGTTCAGGATCGTTGCGTTTACATTTGATTTTTTAAAAATATAGTCAGAAACATTTTCATCAGTTTCCAGGATCGCTTTGAGAATATGACCAGGTTCGATGGCCTGGTTTTGTAAACTCATGGCAATCTCTGCAGACTTCTGTAAAGCTTCCTGAGATTTGATTGTAAATTTTTCAAAGTTCATGGATTAATGAGTTTTTTTATTACCAACCTCAAAAGGTAATCCATTGAACGCATCGCCACCAATCCAGAAATTTTGACATTCAGATCACCAATGGACTAGCTCCTTTTGCGACATATTGGCTCTGAATATGTCGTTATAACCGTTTCTGATAATTGCAAGTTCAAAACGCAATCATTCGGTTCACCTCGCAAAAATTAAAAGAACATTGGTCAACAACATTTCTTTGCGACTTTACGCCCTTGCGGTTAATTTTCACTCGCGAACACCTATAAGTATAAACATCACCTACATTTAATTGGTTTTTTGAGAAAACAATGTCGAAACGAGCAGCGACTACACCGCACTTTCCAGCCTCCTGCGTTGTGGAAGTTTCCTGGGAGGTTTGTAACCAGGTAGGAGGTATTTATACAGTGATCCGTTCCAAAGCGCCGTGTATGGTAGACAATGCCACGGGTCCTTATTGTATGGTTGGTCCTTATCTCAGCAGAAATATCCAGGCAGAACTCGAACCACTCGACGATTCGCAAGACATTTTTGGGCAAGCGGCTGCAATCCTGAGAAAGAAGGGATTTGATGTGCATTACGCTCAGTGGTTGATCACCGGAAAGCCGCGCGTTGTGCTGCTCAATCCAAACGCCATCCAGGATAAGTCACTGAATGTTGTCAAATATTTGCTTTGGAAGAATCATGGAATTGACACTCATAAGGATAGTCCATTACTAAACCAGGTGATTGCGTTTGGCTATCTCACAAAGTTATTCTTTGATGAGTTAGTAAAGCTGGCGGAAGACGACCTCGGTATTATCGCGCATTTTCATGAATGGATGGCTGGGCTGCCCCTATTGGATATGAAGAGGGAAGGGATGCGGGTAAGATCGGTTTTCACCACGCATGCTACGCAGCTTGGACGGCATCTAGCCATTAACTCTCCACTTTTTTATGCGCATCTACCTTTCTTTAAATGGGAAGATGAAGCCAGGAAATTTGATATTGAGGCAGAAGCACGCATTGAATATTTATGCGCAAATACCGCGGACGTGCTGAGTACCGTCAGCGAAGTAACTGCAAGAGAGTGTAAGCACCTTCTTAAGCGAAAACCTGACGTCATTGTACCCAATGGTCTGAATATCGAACGCTTTGAGATTCTGCATGAATTTCAAAATCAACATGTATTGTTTAAGGAAGAGATTCACAGGTTTGTGATGGCGCACTTCTTTCAGTCATACTCATTCAACCTTGATAAGACCCTTTACTTTTTTACTTCAGGAAGATACGAGTTCAAAAACAAAGGATTTGATCTAACCATTGAAGCGCTATCACGGCTGAACCAGCGCCTGAAGCGAGAGAAATCTGAAGTTACGATTGTGATGTTCTTCGTAACAAAGCGAGACTTTTACAGCATTAGGTCGGAGGTGCTCCAGTCAAAGGCAATGATGCAGGAAATTTCTGAGACTTGCGATGCCATACAGGAGCAGGTAGGCAGGAGGTTGTTTTATGAAAGCATGGTGCGAACTGAGAACCAAATGCCAGACTTAAATGATTTCGTTGATGAGTACTGGAGCCTGCGATACCGAAGGACAATCCAATCGTGGAGAAACAAAAAAAATCCGCTGGTTATCACACATCGACTGATCAATGAAGAGCATGATGAGATATTGAACATGATCCAGGCGAAGAAGCTCTTAAATAGTCCTGACGATAATGTCAAAATTGTATACCATCCAGACTTTATAAGCACCAGCAATCCACTTTTTGGTATGGACTACATCCAATTTGTGCGAGGTTGTCACCTGGGGATTTTTCCCAGCTATTATGAGCCTTGGGGTTATACACCATTGGAATGCATGGCGAGCGCCGTTCCCAGTGTTACCAGCGACCTTTCCGGTTTTGGAGATTATATACTTCATCATATCCCACAGCATGAGGAGTATGGTCTTCACGTTATCGAAAGGGGAAAACGAACATTTGAGTGGTCGGCGAACCAACTCACTGATGTCATGTATAATTTTTCAAAGCAATCAAGACGCGAAAGAATATTGCAACGTACCAACGTCGAAAATAACTCATTCCTTTTTGACTGGTCCAACCTTATAAAACACTATGAGCAGGCATATAAGCTGGCGTTAAAAGCGAGTAAAGAAAAGTAATAACTTTAGCAATCAATCTCAACCAAACGACTATGTACATATCACGAAGAAAGTTCATCAAGCAAACTGGCCTCGCGCTGGCTGCGACGACCCTTGCATCACGTTCCCTCTTTGCTGCAAAGCCGGGCGACGAACTTGTGGGTTTGCAATTATATTCCATACGCGACGACATGAAGAAGGATCCTCTGGGTTCATTGAAACAACTATCAGCGATGGGGTACAAACACCTCGAACATGCAAACTATATCGATAGGAAGTTCTACGGGTATGCTCCGAAAGAATTTAGAAAAATTTTGGATGACCTTGGTTTTCAAATGCCGAGCGGACACACTGTATTAGGCTCTAAACACTGGGATGCTTCTAAGAAAGATTTTACAGATCTCTGGAAGTATACTGTAGAAGATGCGGCCGTACTTGGTCAACAATACGTCATCAGTCCTTCCCTCGACAAGGAGTATCGTAAGACCGGCGATGATCTGAAAAGATTTATGGATGTGTTTAACAAGTCGGGAGAATTGTGTAAAAAATCAGGAATGAAGTTCGGATACCACAATCACGCTTTTGAGTTTAGTGAAAAGCTTGATGGGGAGGTTGTTTATGACATTATCCTCAAGAATACTGATCCGGATCTGGTCATCCAGCAATTGGATATTGGTAACCTGTACAACGGTGGAGCCACAGCAATAGATATTGCAACGAGATTTCCGGGTAGGTTCGAATCGATGCACGTAAAGGATGAAGTGGTTGCTAAGAGTGGCAACGAAAAATATGAAAGCGCAGTTTTGGGAACTGGAATTGTGAATGTGAAAGAAGTAATTGATATAGGCCGGAAGTCGGGTGGTACCAAGCATTTCATAATCGAACAGGAATCTTACCAGGGAAAAACCCCATTGGAATGTATGAAGGAAAATCTGGCAGTAATGAAAAAATGGGGGTATAAATAAGCAATCAAAAAATTCAGAACCCTTGAATTAATCGAAATGAACTATGAAAAAAATTATTAGCGGAATCTTAACAATAACTCTTATAACGCTGGCAACAATTATGTCCAACGCTCAAGCAAACAACGAAGCAAAAGTTCTTCGACACGTAGTGCTTTTCAAATTCAAGGATTCGTCATCTGCGTCAGACGTGAAAAAAGTGGAGGACGCATTTGCGGCACTTCCTGGCAAAATTTCACAAATAAAAGCCTATGAATGGGGGAAGAATAATAGTCCCGAAGGGTTAAACCAGGGATTGACACATTGTTTTATTCTAACTTTTGCCAGTGACAAAGATCGTGACGATTATCTGGTGCATCCCGACCACAAAGCATTTGGAAAGGTACTCGGACCTCACCTTGATAAAGTGACGGTGGTGGATTTCTGGACGGAAAAATAGGACTCTATTTCACCAGGCCCTTGATAATCTCACTGATTTCGTCAGCATGCGTAACGATTATCAAGTGGCCGCCACGAGGTATCACAAAGTCCGCTGAGCGAAAGCTTAGCACTCTGTCGTTTGTTCCATGTATTTGAATGACTTTGCAGGATGGAATTTTTCCTTTCCAGGACGGGATGGATTCCACAGCCCAAGCGAAGAACGGCTCATCTGTGTCGGCCATGATCGCCGATAATAAATCCTTGTGCTCTTTTTTCGTCACTCCAAAAAGCCAAAAAAGAAATGGGTTGGCCCTACGAATGGGCTTCGGACGAATAACCCTGTATAGGTTAAGTTTAGCAATGAGTTTAAAGTACTGTGGTATATCTTGAGGAGACCGTGCAGATGACACAAGAATTACCATGTCGACTTTGATGAGCGTAGCGATTTCCATAGCGAGCATCCCACCGAAGGAAACTCCAACAAGGATCACATTATTGCCTTGTATCTGGGGTATTAGTCGTTGGCAATATTCGGTTATGGACTCACCTTGAACCGGGGGTATCCAAATTACATGGTGAAGTTGGTGTCCTGGTAAATCAAGATAATCGAACACCCTTCTGTCAGCGCCGAGGCCGCTCAGAAAGAAGACATTTTTCATCCTTCAAAGCTAGCCAATTGAAGGGATCCATTCCGATTTACTTCTACCGTTTCCAGGAGCCTTGCTGCTTTCGTACGTAAATGATCTGACCAGTGTGATAGGCATTGTGGGCGCTGATGTTCGCTATTGTTTCAGCCCACGATTTTAAGGTAGCTTCGTCGGCACTTTGGATTGCGTGTTCCAAATCCGATAGAACCTTGTTCAAATTCTTCACTGTTGTCTCCCACTGCTCTTTGGTAAAGGCATTAAATGTTTCGTCGTTGTTACCATTGAAGGGAGTGGATTTTTGCCCACGAAATTTTTGTAGCTGCCTTTCGTTCCAGAAGAGCAGGTGGTTGGCAAGTTGGCCAACAGAATGATTTCCGCCGCCGTCGGACCAAGTAGCTTGCTCCGCAGTTAGTCCTTCCAACGCGGCGCTCACTGGGACGAACCAGTTTTCTTTGTCATGAGTTGACTTAAGTTGATCATGCAATACTGATTTTAATGATTGAGCTGTGGCGATATGCGCAGCGAAAAGACAGAGCATCAGAAAGAGGTTTTTTATAGTTGCCATTGCCTAAGATTTTATTGTTTAAAAATTATTTTAATCTACGTTGATAAAGATATGTTAGGTGTTGCATTATTCTTTTCTGAATGATTAATAGAGCAAGAATTGGCAAACGCAAAATTCTGGAGACAACTAGGCTCCCGTGTATTGAGGTATAATTCCATACCAGACCTGGTTCACTAGAAGCATTTACTTTATTACCTTCACCTGGACAAAAATGTATCGCAATGAACAAGATCACATTACTATTTCTTTTGTACGTTACGGCGTCTACTGCCGTTATCGCCCAATCAAAAAATCTTTTTAATGGAAAAGATCTTACTGGCTGGCACATCGACGTTCCTGATATGGACAAGGATGCAACCCTCAAGAGTCCTTTCCTTGTTCGCAATGGAATGTTGGTTAGCATGGGTACACCGGAGGGGCACATTATTACCGACGCAGTTTATAAAAATTATCGCCTTGATGTAGAATACCGATTTGCGGGCGAACCTGGTAACTGCGGAGTCCTCGTTCATGCTTCAACGCCACGTGCACTTTACAAGATGTTCCCGAAGTCAATTGAAGTTCAGTTGATGCATGAGAATGCCGGCGATTTCTGGTGCATTGTTGAAGATATTCGTGTACAGGACATGGAAAAAAGACGTGGTGCAAAGGAGGAGTGGGGAACGACAGAAGGAAAGCTTAGAAGAATTCTCAACCTGACAGACGGTTCGGAGAAACCTGTGGGACAATGGAACAGCATTAAAATCGAATGTCTGAATAACACAGTTAAGGTGTGGGTGAACGGAACGCTTGTAAATATGGGATTTGATTGCACTGCTCAGGAAGGTCAGATCGCTTTACAAGCCGAAGGCTCGGAGGTTGAATTCAGAAAAGTTGTGCTGACGCCAATTGACAAACTAAGTGATTGAAAAATTGTTGAAGCATAGACTACAAGTTTTTTAACCATGTTAAGGAAAAAACTATTCAGGGTCCTTGCCAAAATTAACAAGCTGTTGCTTCCTAAATACAGCCAGCGCGATTTATCCAAGCTGTCTAAAATTGATAAAGCATTAGTGGCCTACCGATATTGGGTGACCACTAATGCTTTGGAATAATTTCAAGAATAAGATTATCGTCTGCTGGAAGCGATGACGTCGCTCGGATGAATCGAAGCCATCAAAGCATCTTGCTCAGCTGTGTTTTGCATTGCTTTCTTTTTACTCACCCTGCTGTTTAGCTTCTCGTTATTGTCTGTCGGAAGATAAGCCAGGTCCATGTTCTTAATTGCATTACCTAATAACTCAAGCTCCATAAGACTGGCAGATATTTGATCTGCTTCGGAAGATGTAGATACGCCTGTTACCGAAAAGCCCATCAATGAACCATCCTGGTTATAAACATGTGAATAAGCTAAAGAGGGGTGCTTGACGTGAGCGTCGTATATTTTCCCGGCTAATGAGTGTATCGAATTAACCGCAACCTGATAATCAGATTGAGATTGAATTGTATAAGTGTTTTGACCGAAAAGATTTAGGCTTGCTAACAGTCCTACAGATATTCCAACTGCGATTAGGACTCTTTGTCTGAACGAGGTTTTCATGGCGGTTTAAGAGATTAAATTTTACACTAGGAGAGGTAAAATTTGTGCCAACTATTAAACCTCCACTTATTCGACAAAATACATCTTTCTGAGGTTAAACACGTAGATTCTTCTCTACATTGACAAAAATCTTTAAAAAATTTCCCCAAATCAGGAGGAAAATTTCTCGTTTTGGGATCGTTTCATGAATCTGGTTCAATAGGCCCGCGGCTCACATAAATTGCGAAGCTGATTGCGGAGTTTATTTCTATATTTCCACTGAATTATTTCTACTATGAAAACACTTTTACAATCGCTGTCGCTGGTAATGATATTAGGTTCTTTTACCCCAACTTACGGCCAATCACCTTCCTCTTCCGACGCTCCAGCTATTAAACTCAATCACATCGCTGTGTATGTCTTTGATCTTAAGAAAAGCACAGAATTCTATGAGAATATTCTGCAGCTGAAACAAATTCCCGAGCCGTTCCATGACGGCAAGCACACATGGTTTACACTGGGCCCGGCAGGTAGTTTACATTTAATCCAGGGTGCGCCTGCAAACATTTCGCGTGACAAGAATGATCACCTTTGTTTTAGTGTTAAATCCGTTGACAACTTCATTGCGAATCTTGATAAGCATAAGATAGAGTACACCAATTGGCCAGGGACAGAGAAGGCACCAACGATACGGGTAGACGGTGTAAAGCAGATTTACTTTGTCGACCCGGATGGCCACTGGATAGAAATCAACGATGATATGAAGAAGTAGGCCGGATGCAAAAAAAAAGCCACCGTTACGTCGGTGGCCAGTTGAAAAAATGGGCTCTTAACCAGGTTTAAAAAAATTATTCGAATTCTTCCACCTTCTCACGAGTGGTGTTCGAACTGATGTTATCCAGCATTCCGTAAGCACCCACTAAAAGAATGGTGCCCAGACCGATGGAAAATGATTCAGGATTTGTCTCAACCACATCTTTGAAGAAGACATACACAACGGCGAAAATCAACGCTGATGCAATGATGAGTGTGAAGTACACTAGGAAATTTGGTTTCATAAATTGGTTCCTTTGGTTTTTCTTCTCAAAGTCTCAAAATCATGCCACCAGCCTGATCCTAGAATACACGCTGAAAACGCATATTTTTCAGGATAAAAGTCCCAAAAATGGAGTCCAAGTCTCTTATGGGTAATACGGTGGAGCTACTGGAGAGACACGGCAGATTGAGTATGGCTACCGTTGAAGTGAAGGGTGTACTTCCGTCACATTGTTTTCCTTAAAAGAAAGCGATTATAAGTTTTCGTGCCGTTGCTTAATTTGGTGTGGAACGTAGAGCCAACGACACCCGCAAATTCGCCGAACAATTTTTGCCATCTTTCAGGAAACAGTTTTTTTATCCGGGCTTTCTTAACATCGTCTTCTGCCTCGATCGCAGATACAACGTTTCTGGTTATGTTTTCTTCTTCTAATAATGTAAGTCCGGAGTTCTTAAGTTGCTGACGGAGAATATCCATCTTATCAGCGTCACGAAAATCTACCAGCGCAAGAACACCTCCTGGCTTGAGAACCCGATATACTTCGCTCAGGAATTTTTCTACTGATCCGTAAGCGTGGCACGATTCCACGTTTAATACAACGTCGACGCTATTGTCTTTCATCGGAATATCTTCAGCGCTGCCTTGTATGAATTTCAGGTTCGGTAATTTATGCAGGCTGTTTGCGAGATCTACTGCATTTTGAGCAAGGTCAAGGCCGACGTATGAAGCAGGCTTCAGCGCTCCGGCCACATGCTTTGCACCGCCTCCGCGACCGCTTCCTACCTCCAACACGTCTTTTCCTTCCAAATCCGTTTTCAAAGCCAGGTAATGATACATCTGGAGTGGAAACCGTTGAACTGTAGCATCAGGAACGTTATCAAGAGGTGGTTCTGTAGGATTCGGTACATATCCATAATTCATAAACTGCCATTCGGCAGCCGGGACCTTTTTTGCAAGGATCTCGTAAGTGACTTTCGCGTTAAAACGCTTAAACCACGCAAAGCGCTTGAGCGAGTATATAATGAACTTAATCATCCATAGGTGTTTAGCGTCCGCAAGGTAGCCAAAGTCGACGCATCAATTGCAACCCAAAAATGGATTGTTCAGAAAAAATGCCTTACGGCTTTGCAAAATGATGGCTTAGGATTAAATCTAAGCGCTCAAAAAAATTTGCTATTAGGTTAATTTCCAACAAACTTGAGAATCAATTCAGTTAACCTATGATGAAAATAATCCTTAACCCCGTTTCCGCCTGCCTCGTCATTACAGTTTTCGTATTACTTAGTTGTTCACCCGGCAAGGAAAAAATTTCGGATAGGCCATGGGTAAAATTGTTTAATGGGACAGACCTTAATGATTGGATAGTAAAGGTTCATCACCACGATGTCGGTGTGAACTTTGGAAATACTTTTCGCGCGGAAGAGGGATTGATCAAGGTTCGGTACGACCAGTATGATGACTTCAATGATCAGTTTTCACATCTTTATTATAAGACTCCATTTTCACATTTTCATTTGAAAATGGAATATCGATTTGTGGGAGAGTTACAAAAAGGTGCCCCTGACTATACCTTGCTTAACAGTGGGGTAATGTTTCATTCACAAGACCCTAATTCAATATTGAAGGAACAAAATTGGCCCATTTCAGTCGAGATGCAGTTTCTCGCTGGTCTCGGCGATGGTAACCCTCGCCCTACAGGGAATATGTGTTCTCCGGGAACAGAAATTGTCTACAACGGTA
>JAEZBX010000001.1 GCA_023412765.1 Bacteroidota bacterium | reverse complement strand
CATCATGCTTGCAGCAAGACCAAATGCAAGTCCTACTATCTTGATAAATGAATAAATTTTCTGCGAAAACAGATTGCGCAGGCCAGTGGTAAAGTAACTTTTTAGCATTTATGCCGGTGTTTAAAGGGTTCGATATTCAATACCGATGCCATGGGCAAGTGTTTAAAAATTTGGTAAAAAGGAATGATTTTGGTTTGGGGTATGAACGAGACCGGCCAACATTGTCCGAAATCGGTCGAATTGCACTCAAAGGATGAATGTGCAGCCAGCGTCCTATTCCTTATTCCTCGTCACCTTATACCTTATACCTTATACCTTCTTATTCCCATTCCCTAACTCGACAAAGTAGATTTATCGATATTCAATTTGTCCGGTTTTCTGTTTGTTATTTTTCCATTTGAAGCTTTGCTGTTGGAAAAGTTTAGTCTAGTTTCGGGCATGCGTAGAAACAAATGTTGTGAGTAATTTTTAAACATTTTTTTAAAAATCATTTGATAGAATTGGTATTACTAATTGCCGCCAGATTATAGCGGCCCAGATTTCGTTTGTTTAAATTTTTTTAAATGTTAAACCCGTTGTATGAAATTTTATTACTTCGACCTGAAGCGCATTTTAGATGCGTTTTTAATTCTGACCTTCTGCATCTTTTTCGGGACTTCATTACGTGGTCAAACGGTAAAGGGATGGGAAGTTGTTCCACCGTCACCCGATGCTGCTGCATTGGGTAAGTATGGCAGTACGCCTGTTGGTCTTTCTACAGGTATTCCTGAAATTAATATTCCCCTGTATGTCATAAAAACAAAAAAACTGGAGCTGCCCATTAGTTTGAGTTATCATGCAGCAGGTTTTAATGTTAACGATCGTGCGTCATGGACAGGACTCGGGTGGACACTCAACGCTGGAGGTGTAGTATCGCGCAGTGCCGTGGGTCTGGGTGATGATTGTGGAGCAGGATTCTTGCAACACAACAACAATCGATTCGCCAGCGAAATTAACGAGAACGATTTGCAGTGGATGATGCAGGTCACTAATGGGATTGCCGACAACGAGTCGGACTTATACTTTTTCAATTTCGCTGGACAGTCGGGCAAGTTCGTTTTCGACGATAACCGACAACCCTTTCTGGTGCCTAAGGAACCGATCAAAATTACTTATAGTGCGTCAGGTTTTCAAATTGTTGGCGAAGACGGGACCATCTATAAGTTCACAGAACATGAGACGATTGAAGCCGGTGCGCAGACTCCGACAGGCAATGATTTTCAGACATATACTGGAGCCTATTATCTGACGTCGATAACCTCGGCGGATGGCACCGATGCTATCATGTTTACTTATGCAAATGATGGGTACTACACCGAAGTGAGTAATAACTATTCCGAGACGATTGGAGATAAATGCATCCCCACGGACAATAGTATTGGAGTAGTTGGAAAGAGTCATGATTATAATACTAGCTTCAGTTATCGTACCGTGCAGGATGTGAAGCGAATCTCGGAAATCAATTTCTCAAATGGCAAAGTAGAATTTGTGCGTGCACCTGGAAGGTTAGATGGAGGAAATTCCAGTTTGGCGGAGATAAGGATTAAAAAGAAAAATGCAGCCGGAGGATTTGATCTCCAAAAAACTTATAAAATGACGATGGGCTATTTCGGAACATTTGATCGCGCAAGACTCAAGCTAAACGGAGTAGCAGAATATGACGCAGTTAACAACTACGTGAAAGGTCACGAATTTTTCTACAATGAATCCACTATACTTCCCAGTCGTGGCTCGGGTGGCCAGGATTGGTGGGGTCTATATAACGGAGGAAATGCCAATACGCTAGTACCCAAGGAGATTGTCAATATGAATGGGCATTTTTTCCATGTTGGAGGTGCAAACCGAAATCCTAGTGCTTCTCATATGCAAGCCTGCATATTAAAGCGGATCAAATATCCAACGGGTGGTTTCACGGAATTTGATTATGAGCCTCATTATTATGAGGGAACCAGCACCGTAGAAAAAAATATCAGTGCATCCTCGGGGGCAATGAACAACACAACGGATTTGCTACAGGATGTGCAAACCTTTACAACGAACCGCGATGGCTTTGCATACGTAAGAGCGCATTGCTCCAATTCTGTGGTAAGCGATAACGGTGGTACCCCTTATTTTTCTACAGTGACTTTGAGGCGGGTTGGTGGACCTGCATTGGTCACTCATGCATACGATCCATATCCGCCAGATCCTTCCGGCGAATTTAAACCAGAGCAGGTTGAAGAATTTTATGTTCAACTTTCCCCAGGTACATACGAACTGAAAGTAACGTCAAAGGGAACATCTACTTCGACATATTTTAATGGCGGTGCATTTTCAAAGGCGACAGTATCTTGGTCTGATTTTGCACCTGCGGGTACACCCGTAATGGCTGGTGGCTTGCGGATAAAGGAAACGCGTGATTACGAAGGTCCAAGCTCAGTACCAATTACAAAAATCTATAAGTACGGCGTTAACGAAAGTGGTAAAGGAATTTTAATTACGCCTGAAAACAAGTTAAGCTCTCACAAGGAAACAAGAGATTTCCGCTATTGGGATGTTCCACCTGTCATCGGAAGCTTTTGTCGGGTTATGTGTACCACTACTCGACAAACCATTTTTGGTAACACTCCGCACGATTTAACAACATTTAACGGATCAGCAGTAATCTATCCCGAAGTAGCGGTTTACGAAAAGAGCACGGCTGCGCCCAATGGTAAAAGCATTTATAGGTTCAGTGCTGAGCCCGATGAGATCTACGGCGCTCCGCAGGGATACAAGGATGGTGTTATTCTGATTGATAACAGCTGGAAGTCCAACGATCTTATTTACCAAGTCGATCTCATTGGTAATACAACAAATAAAGCCAGGGAGGTCGTAAACAACTTCCCAATACTTCAGCAATCGACAATTTACAGTACAAAGATGGGACGGAAATACCGGGATAACGGAACCTGCGGGCCACAATTTGTAACAACTGATGTCTACTCAGCTTTCTACTATTTTGATTTTCCAATCCGTACTGGGATAAAGAAACTCGGATCCACAATCGAGAGAGTGTATTCAACCACGGACCCGGCCAAATTCACTGAGGCAAAAGTTGAATACTTCTATGATAATCTGAACAGCAATCATCAACAACTGAGCAGGAGAATAACGCTCGACAGTGAGGGCAATATTTTGAAAACCCAATATTGGTATCCAGCGGATTATTCATCAGTAGATAATCTTCCTACTCTGCTAACAAAAAACATAATTAACAAACCAGTCAAGGAGGAGACACAGCGCAATGGCTTGCTCATCGCGGGAAAACTCAATCGACTTAACAGTGACGGGGAGATTTTCGAGGTTTATCAGCATGAATCTTCGACTCCAATCGCTCCGCCAGCACACAATGCAAGTCTGTTGATCCCATCAGGATATGTAAAAAAGATTGACGTTGCATACGATGCATCATCAAAAAATATTTCAAAAGTTCAGGCAGTTGATGATGCTAGCACTGTGTACTTATATGGATATAACAATAGTTACCCCGTTGCAAAAGCAGTAAATGCTGCGATCACAGAGATAGCGGCTACAAGTTTTGAATCCGATGGAAAGGGAAACTGGGTTTACAGCGGAGCAACTTACCAAGACATACCTGCCAAAACAGGACGATATTATTACAAGCTGGGAGGAGGGGGTATCGTCAAAGGCCTTACGCCCGGGAAATATAAGCTGGAGTACTGGGCGAAAGGTACTGTTAATCTGTCGGGGGCCACCGTAGCAAATATCAGATCCTCCGGTCCTGATACCAATGGATGGATTTTTTATGAAAAGGAAATTTCAACAACGGCAGCAGCAACCCTTACGATAAGTGGGGCCGCCACCGCATTCATTGATGAACTACGTTTATACCCAGTCTCATCTCAAATGACAACCTATACTTACGATAGGCTGAATGGGATTACCACTATAAATGATCCAACAGGTCTTATCACCTATTACGATTACAACAACGCCGGTCAGCTGAAATGGATAAGAGATAAGAATGGCAGCATTGTTAAAGCCTTAGAATATCATTACAAGATAAAATAACCGTTCAACGCAATTGATATACAAAACCGTTATGCAAAATTTTATTATCAAAGTGGTCAGCATGCTCGTGCTGACATCATCAGCGGCGCATGCGCAGCAAATATTAAGTCCTAAAGATGATACTGTAAGATGGGACTATAAACAAATTGAGAATCGGGTTCGAAGCGAAACCGTGGCACAAGGTGGATATTTTGTCAGCTATGGAGGCAAAAGTTTCTTATGGGTACAGGATGGAGTAGAAAGACAATATCACTTCAAAACAAACTCTTTACAAGGTGATTGGAGGGATTCGAGAAAAGTCGGCGAGATGATTTATCGCGTTACCTGCAATGGTGAAAAAGGCACGCTCAGGCTTATACGGCGAGGTCGAAACTTTTTGGTGGAGCTCAATTTTCTACAAGCCAACAAGAGGACGCCTCATTTGATGCTTCTGATTACATCCATCAATAAAATTTAAGCCATGAAGAAGTTGACAAAATGGATTCTCCCCATGGTGGGATTGTTGATGTGTGCCTCTTCAATTTTTGGCCAGATCAGCGGACCGTCTAGTGCGCCAGTTGGTAGTACCCAGGTTTACTCATATAGCAACGGGTTTGTTTTTAGTCCAAACTGGAGACTTGATCAAATCCGAGGAACCATAATTTCGCAGACACAAAGTGGTACGACATATTCGGCAACAATCCGATGGAATTCTGTAGGGTCTGACGTGGTCGCATTTTTTGATGGACAAATGCCACTGGCCCAAATGAACATTACAGTAACAATATCACCGCCCGTGGCTCCTGCTACTGTGACCCCCTCAAACAGCACAACTACCACAACAAGCTTTGTGGCCAGTTGGAATACAGTTACCACGGCAAGTGCATACTATCTCGATGTTTCGACAGTGAGTAACTTCTCCAGTTATGTTTCCGGATACGTTAACAAATACATCTCTACAAATAGCTACACTGTTACAGGACTTGCCGGAAACACAACATATTATTATAGGGTTAGGGCTGGGAATGAGGGGGGCTCTTCTCCTAACTCAAATGTTTCATCCATTAAGACAGCGCCTGTGGCACCCGCATCTGCTGTCGCAAGCAACACTACGAGTACTTCATTCACCGCCAGTTGGGTGGCCTCTGCAGGCGCATCCGGTTATGTGGCTGAGGTTTCAACCCAAGCTGGATTTTCACCAATTTTGTATACCCTACCCGTTAGTACTACAAACTTAAGCGTACCTGGCCTAACGGGGAATACCACATATTATTTCAGGGTTAAAGCCCTGAACGGAACGTTACAATCAGGGTACTCGGCTACTCTTACAGTTGCCACAACGGCAGCTGCTCCGAGTGTTTCTTACACCAATGTAACTACGACCTCCTTCACCGCTAATTGGTCCCTGATATCCGGTGCAACGCATTATCAATTGCAGGTTTCTACAACTTCGAATTTTACGACTCTGTATACCGACGTAACTTTTGCGGGAAGCACAAGCACCACCGTGACCGGGCTATTGGGCGGTAAAAATTATTATTTTAGGGTGCGTGCTTATAACAGTGGCTGGACGACAGGTTTTTCTTCGCCTGCATCAGTACTGACAATTCCGCAGGCACCAAATGTTAATCAGGTTACAAGTATTTCCAATTCTTCCTTTACAGCGACATGGGACCTGTCGCCGGGTGCGTCAAGTTACAGGCTTGACGTCTCAACCAGCAGTGCATTTTCATCTTATGTCACGGGATATCAAAACGTAGTGGTATCAGGGTCTTCATTACTCGTAACCGGATTGGTAAGTAATACTAAATATTTTTATCGGGTGCGCGCGGTAAATGCAAGCGGTACATCGCCAAATTCCAATAGTGTTTCTTGCACAACTTACACCAACCCTACCGTTGCACTATCTGCTACAAATGTTACCACCAATGAATTTACCGCAAACTGGTCTTCTGTTTCAGGGGCGACACATTATTTACTTGAAGTTGCTCTTACCAACAGCTTTAATCCACTGGTCTATGCATACAACGGTGTCACAGTGACAGGGACAAGCAGGGTAATAATTGCATCACCAAACACTACCTATTACTACCGATTGCGTGCGGTGAACGCTACAGGTCCCTCGTCGAACTCGAATGTGAAATCTGTAGTGACATTGCCTTTGGCGCCGCAAGCGCTGCCTTCAATTGCAATTGGATCCAGTTCATTTACTGCGAACTGGTCCGCTATGACAGGCATAACAAATTTCCTGCTCGACGTCTCCACAAGCAGCACCTTCGACACATTTATTACAGGATATAATGGGCTAAGTGTTACGGGTACCAGTCGAGTGGTCAGTGGTCTGACCGCACAAAAGACATACTATTATCGACTGCGCGCAGTCAATGCCGGGGGAGTTTCTCTCTTCTCCAACACCGTTGTCGGCGCATCACTGGACAAAAATTTTATTAAAGCAACGCAAGTTTCAAAGGCATCGATAGTTAATGATGCTCAGATTAGTGCACTTGGTATGCAGGACCGAACGATTGCTTACGAATATTTTGACGGCTTGGGTCGACCTGAGCAGAAAGTTCAAATGCAGGTTACTGCAAATGGATTTGACTTGGTACAACCTTTCACTTATGATGAATATGGTCGGGAAAAGTTCAAATATCTTCCTTATGCATCAAATGAAACGAATGGTTTCTTTAAGCCCAACGTGCTAGGCGCAACAAACTATGCAGGATCTGTGCACCAACTTTTCTACGCTAATGGTACTAGTGATAAGGTTGCTGATGATCCGAAACCTTTCAGCGAAAGCGTTTTTATTCCAAGCCCAATGAGTCAGATACTTGAACAAGGATCGGCAGGGGTTGCATGGCAGCCAGATGCAACGAATTCCTATGCATCAACTGACCGCACAATTAAACTCGCACAGGAAATTAACGTTGCCAACGAAGTACTGCGTTGGACCTACGTGTATCCTACGGCGGCCTATCCACTGGGTATTGTTAATGCAGGGACAGCTTCGGCGCCCGTGTTTTTTGCCGCCAATACGTTGACGAGAAGCAAATCAAAAGATGAAAATCACAATGAGGTGGTTGAATACAAGGATAAGGAAGGTAGGACGATTTTAAAGAAAGCTCAGGCGCTCGCAGGGCAATGGGCCCAGACCTACTACATATATGACGGCTTCAGTAATCTTGTGTGTGTACTTCCACCTGAGGCAACTGCCAGGTTGGCAACCGAATATTATCAGACAGCAGCAACAGATGCAACGAAGGATGCCTTTCTCAAGCGTTGGGCGTTCAGATATTCCTTCGATGCAAAGAAGCGAATGACGCACAAGCAGGTACCTGGCGCGGAGCCAGTATATATGGTCTATGACAAACGAGATCGGCTGGTCCTCACCCAGGATGGAAAGCAGCGAAGCTCCACAGCTAAGTACTGGACTTTCACAAAATATGATGCTTTAAATCGACCCATTCTAACGGGTATCAAAGATACAACGGCAGCGCTAACTCAAGCAGCGATGCAGAGCGCGTTGAATTCATTTTACACGAAGACCTGGACGCGATTGTACGAAACTTATGTAGGCGCCGTCGCCAATAATGTTCATGGGTATACCAATAAAAGTTATCCGATAGTTACTGCAGGTTCGAGCGTTAATGTTGAGCAGTACCTGAATGCAACATACTATGACGATTACAGTTTTCGATCAACATGGTCTGGCGTATATACATATGTAAACGATGCGCTTAGCCATATGGTGAATGGCATATCATACTCCCAACCTGCCACAGAGAATCAAAATGTTATAGGGCAGATTACCGGGACTAAGATCAAAGTATTGGATGGCGGAGTAAGTGGAGGTTATACCTGGTTAAGAACCGTGAACTTCTATGATGATAGGATGAGAACCATTCAAATTCAGTCCGAAAATTATAAAGGTGGGAGGGACAGAGTAAGCAATCTTTTCAATTACGAAGGAAAAGTGTTGAAAATGAAAAATACACATATCGAAGCTGACGTGATGTGGAAGGACGTGGTCGGCGCCAGATATGAGGGCAATAGGCTGTTCAAAACTCTGACAGATGCATCCTGGGGTACCTCCGGAGCCGCATCAGTTCAACAACTTCCCGCGGGACAAAATGGGTGGTTGGAAGTAACTGCGTCAGAAACCACAACACCGCGCATGATCGGCTTGTCGGATACAAACACTAATGCAAACTACAACACCATTGACTTTGCTTTATATCAAGCCGCCGGCGGAGCGTTGCTCGTTTATGAGAATGGTACATCGCGGGGACAGTTTGGAAGTTATGCGCCCGGAGATATTTTGAAGATAGATCGAACGGGAACTACGATCAGATATTATCGCAACAATACTCTGATTTACACATCGCCAACTGCTTCATCATCCTTGTTAATGGTGGATGCTGCGTTGCATACTCAGGGAGCGACGCTTGTGAATGTTCGTACTTCTTTTAGTACCGTATCAAATGCAATTACCAGGCGTTTCGATTATGATCATGCTGGCCGCCTTAAAAGGACATGGCATCAGCTGAATGCACTTCCCGAGATATTGCTTACATATGACAATTACAACGAACTCGGACAGTTGGTCGACAAGAAATTGCACAGCACCAACGCCACGGGGAGTGATGCAAAACAATCCATAGATTATCGTTATAATATTCGAGGTTGGTTGACCTCCATCAACAATGCGGAGCTTGCCATAAACTCGACTAACGATGAAGCTGGTGATTATTTTGGAATGAACCTCGCTTACCATGACGACCTTCTCACTGGCAACGTTTCAGCACTGCAATTTAACGGGAACATATCCGCATCAAAATGGAGCGTCAATCAGGGTTTAGGAAATATCAAAGCCATGGCTTACAACTATGCATATGATCCACTCAACAGGCTCACTGGAGCCGTGCACAAGCAAGCAGCAACCTTGGGTACATGGCTCACAGGACAGTTTGATGAAGCTGGTTTGGGGTACGATCTGAATGGAAATATTCGCAATCTTCAAAGAAAGGGTGACGGAGGAATCGTCATTGATAACCTGACTTACAACTACGGGACGGGGTCAACCGCCAGCAACAAACTTTTGTACGTCCAGGACAATGCAACAGATGCTTCAGGCAAATGGAAAGGATTTTACGACGGCAATCCTGGCACTGTTACAGATTACACCTACGATGCCAATGGCAACATGATCGGGGATCTCAATAAAGGTATTGCATCAATATCCTACAACTTTCTCAATCTTCCCGAAGTCGTAACAAAGGGAGGTAATAGAGTTCGATATATTTATGATGCTGCAGGTAAGAAGTTGTCACAGGTTACAACGTTTGGAAATACCGTAAAACAAACTGACTATGTAGGTGAGTTTATTTATGAAAATGATGCGTTACAATTCATAAAGCACGAGGAGGGTCGTGTGGTAACGGCAACGGAAAAACTTGTTTATACCGATCAGTGCGACAATACTTCTAATAAAACGGCATCCAACGCGGCATTGGCAGCCGTAACGATCAACGGTGAAAAATATGTTCGGGCAACGTCTAACGGTTCCGTTGCACGCTCAGGAATATTTCCTGTCGGGGGAAGCTTTCCGGTTGCGGCCGGCGAGAAATATCGGATCAGGGCGAAGGGTTACAGGGCAGGAGCTAATCCGGTGCACTTGTTAATTCGTGCGAATTCAACGGATTTGAATTGGCCCGCTGCATCCTTGGCAACGAGCAGTAGCACTGAATCCTGGATGGAAGAATTTATTACCATCCCAGCCGGTGCGACGACATTACAGGCGGGCGTAGTTTGGAACACTGTTACCGCTGGCCAGATTTTTTATCTGAATGAATTCTCAATTGAGAAATTATCATCTGGAACTCCAGAATATCAATATCACTTGAAGGATCACCTGGGGAACGTGCGCGTCACATTTACCACTAAGGATGAATCCCTTCAGTACACTGCGACACTTGAAGACAACAGCACTAACGTTGAACAGGCAGCATTTAAAAATTATAGCCGTGTTACTAACGACTTATATGATCATACAGATGCTGGGACGACATACAACAAGGTGCAATTGTTAAATGGTGGCAATAATTCGCAGGTAGGATTAGCAAAATCATTTGCAGTGATGCCAGGAGATGTGATCACTGCCCAGGTGTATGCAAAGCATTATTCCGCCACGGGTAGCGCTGGCAACCTGGCTGGATTTGCAACGGCACTGCTAAGCGCATTCGGTTTGCCATCACCTGTAGCCGGCGAAGTAGGAACTGCTTCAGTGGCGATACAAAATTACGGAAGCTTTATCGCGGGTGGTGGGAATCCTGGCAATACTTCATGGCCCAAAGGTTTCTTAAATATGCTGATCTTTGATAAGAACCATAATTTGATTGACGTCGCATATCATCAGTTGGAGGCATCGTACGCGCAACCCGTTGGTTCGTCTACCAAGACGCCACATCAATTATTAAGCAGAACCAAGACTATTACAGAGCCGGGATATGTTTATATTTATTTATCGAATGAAGGCAGCGTTCAGAAGGATATTTATTTTGATGATTTAAGTATTACGCATACGAAATCAAAAGTTGTGGAAGCAAATGATTATTATCCGTTTGGGTTGGTGTTTAATAGTTATCTGAAAGAAAACCTTATTAATCAACCAACTAAGTTTCAAGGTCAGGACCATGTCGACGAATTGGAATTGGGATGGGATTCTTTCAAATGGAGAAATCATCAGCCAGATATTGGAAGATTTTTTAACGTGGATCCACTTGCTGACGGATATTTTCATAATTCCCCATATGCCTTTAGCGAAAATAGAGTTGTTAACGGTGTAGAATTAGAAGGACTTGAATATGTACAGCGGATTCACAACCAGGATGCGCAAGGCAACATCACTAGTACTCGTGATATTGCCTTTTATAAAATGAGCAAAAAGCAAATAGTCGCTTCGGGAGGAACTCCGGCAGGCAGGTACAATGCGGCTGGCTACGGGCCAAGTGGTAAAGGAGTCCAGCATCTATATTATAGAAACGGAATATTAACGGGAGATACATGGGATCTTCCAAGAGGTACGTCCACTCAACAAGCAACATCTCATGGAATTTACTCGGGGCGAGGTTGCATCACATACAATGGCAATGGAACAGACTACGATTTTTCCTGGCAACCTATTGATATTGCCGATGCGATAGCCAAAAACCATGATAGGAACTATGCAATCGCGGCGCCAGAAAACTATGAGGGATTTGTCGAGGACGTTCGGACGCTTGAGGCTGACTTAACTATGCTTGATCAAATAGATGCAGTTCAAGGCGGTGCTTCTGCAACGGAATTAGGCCTAGAGGCACCGTTCAGAAGTAATGTTTCTGGAGAGACCGCTGTGGCGCTTGGATCCCAAAAATTTTTCATAGGGGCATTGGCGAGTTATAAAACATGGAAGCGAGACCAAGCGAACAATGGGCAAGGGATCTCAATTCTAAATGATCAAGATGCACAAAATTATATTGGTGCAGGGTCTTCAAAAACTGAAAGGTTATATCGGGAGTATGTTATTGTTCCATTATTAAGAGCCTCAATTGAGTAAGAATAGATGAAAAGTCTAAGCATTATAACCGTCATCGCAAACATTGCCATAATAATTATATTCATCTACCTTGATTATGATATGGCTGCGTCGCCCGTGGATATCTATTCAGATGGACAGGCAGGCATCGGAGTCGGTGTTTTTATTCTAATAATACAAATATTGCGATTGTTACTATTACTTGGGCTTATTGTCTACGTTGCAGTAGCTCTTATTACTAAGAACATCACGCGTGCACTCACGATTATAAATATTGTACTTTTTGTAACTGGGCTAATATTGGGCTATGTGATTGTAAATTAGTAGAAAAAAATCCATATGAATTGATAAGATAGTCCGTGTTTGATTGAAAAAAAGGCAATCCGAAAGGGAAATGAAAGGGAGGCGCGAGTGTAGCCCAAACGTTACTGTTGATCTATGCCGTAAAACAAGAATCATCGGTACCGCTCAACTCAGCTTCCTTTTTCCTATTTTTTCGACCAAAATGTTCTCATGTCTTACGACCTCGGTATGGAAATCGGTGGAACAAAAATTCAATTGGTGTTGGCTGATGAAGACAATCGCGCTCGTCGGAAATAAAAGGGAACCCTTGCCGATATCACTGACACCGTTATCGTCATTGGTGATAGACATTGCGGACGGGTGGAACACGCTCACTTGGGCATTTGTCATATCATCTCCTATGCTTTTATGGACAATCCTGCTCTTCGAACTCCTTAAATGACAAAACCTGGCTGAGATTTTTTTGTGAGCAATTGCTGCTCCCTTAGGAAGTGCACAACAATACTATAAGAATTTGATTTTATTGTGCATATTAATATCGTCAACCAATCCACTAACTCCCGTGAACCGAAGAAATTTTATCCAACGCGGCACCGTGATATCACTGGCCGGAATATCAGCTTTTGCTCATCTGAGCTCTTGTGTGCAGCAATCTGAAAAAGGTGGGGATGGTTCGGGTGGAAAAGCCTCCCTTGATTTTTCATTAAACGAAACCACGATCGACCAACTCCAGCAAAAAATGCAATCAGGGGAGGTGACTGCAAAACAGATTGCTGAAATGTATCTGGAACGGATTGATGCAATCGATAAAAACGGGCCGAAACTAAATTCTGTCATAGAGGTTAACCCTGAGGCCCTGGCCATTGCAGAATCGCTCGACCAGGAACGAAAGGAAAACAAACTACGAGGACCCCTTCATGGCATCCCAATCCTCATTAAAGACAACATCGACACGGGCGACCAGATGATGACAACAGCAGGATCGCTGGCGTTGCTGAATCACAAAGCCGAAAAAGACGCATTCATCATTAGCGAATTGCGAAAGGCTGGGGCAGTAATACTGGGTAAGACGAACCTCAGTGAATGGGCCAACTTTAGGTCTACACGCTCAAGTAGCGGTTGGAGCAGTAGAGGTGGCCAGACGAAGAATCCATACATCCTTGATCGAAGTCCGTGTGGGTCTAGCTCCGGGTCTGGTACGGCAGTCGCCGCTAATTTGTGTGCAATAGCCATTGGCACTGAAACAGACGGATCAATACATTGTCCTTCCTCTATCAACGGGATCGTGGGTATCAAACCAACGGTTGGGCTATGGAGCAGGTCTGGTATTATACCCATCTCTCATACGCAGGATACCGCAGGCCCAATGGCGCGTACTGTGCGAGATGCTGCAATCCTTCTAGGTTCTCTAACTGCTTCTGATAAAAGTGATCCGGCTACCATTGACAGGAAGGCGACGGTATTGAATGACTATACCCAATTTCTTGATGTTGACGGACTGAAGGGCAAAAAAATTGGTGTAGAGAAATCATTTTTGAAGGTTCATGAAGCTGTTGATGACATATTCAAGCAGGCAATAGATAGAATTAAGTCGCGCGGCGCTACCATCGTCGAAGTGGATCTCCTTGAAAAACTTAAAAGCCTTGAAGGTCTTGAGTACAAAGTTCTGCAATTCGAATTCAAAGATGGATTGAACAAATATCTGTCCCAAACAAACGGCGGAGTGAAATCCTTGCAGGACGTAATTGATTTTAATCTCAAAAACGATAGTGCAGCTATGCCTTTTTTCAAGCAGGAAATACTTGAAACTTCTCAAGAGATGGGAGGTTTGGACAGTAAAGATTACAAAGATGCATTGTCCAAGCTTCGTACTACAACACGCAATGCAATTGATAACCTGCTCAAAGACAACGGACTCTCGTGCATCTGCGGACCGGCCAACGGACCATCGTGGTGTATCGATCTGATCAATGGGGATTCATTTACTGGTTATGGCATGTACAGCCCTGCCGCAGTTGCCGGATACCCGTCGATCACAGTTCCTATGGGAATGGTGTTCGATCTCCCAATCGGGCTAACATTTTTGGGAACCGCTTTTGCCGAGGGTGAACTGATTACGGTTGCATACGCGTACGAACAAAGTTCGAATAAACGTGTTCCGCCTCAATTCAAAAGTTCTGCACTTGATACTTGAGACAGGACAAAAAAAATCAGAGCCACGCTTTCGCATGACTCTGACGCTCATCTATACTCCCTAACTATAGATAATAATCGCCTGCAGCCTCGGGCTGAAAAATAATTTTAACAATTTCGAATTCACCGACACCACCTGGCACGCGCCAGGTTACTCTGTCGCCTTCCTGACGACCCAGCAGCGCTGCTCCCGCGTGGGAAACAACGGAGATTCTTCCTTCTTTTCCATTAGCGTCGTGAGGATATGCTACGGTGATCTCAGTTTCCTTACCAGTCGAAAGGTCTCTTAGCCGAATCCGCGAATTCATAGTAACAATTTTGCTCGATATGTTTTCCTGAGCCAACATCTTCGCCGTCTTCAATCCTTTCAACAACCGGTCAATTAAGTCTGGGTATCTGCTTTTGATAGATGAAAACTCAATAAGACCTATTAACCTTTGATAATCATTAATTGTGACAAACATTGTATTTTCCATAGTAATCCCTTTAGTATTATACATACAGTATCCATGCCATATTAATCGGTCGCCAGACTAATTTGACCAAGATTGAAGACATGGGTGGTGGAGAAAATATACCCACCGGGTAAATTCTACCCACTTAATCGACAACTAATGTGTATTTGTTGCTGTTTTTATAACAATGCTTCCTACTTTTGTAGTTCACCATAACTTATGCGAGCAACAGAATTTCAGCTTCAGGAACGGCTAAAAGAATTAGAGTGCCTCTACGAACTGTCGAGAATTGCGCTCGAAGACGAAAATAACCTGGATGCTATCTTATCTAAAACTATTCTCATCATGCCTAAGGCAATGCAACATCCCAAATTTGCCGAGTCTCGCATCGTCATCGGCAAAGATGTTCATGCCACTCCCAAATTCGGTAACACTGTTCATAGACTTTCTGCATCTCTTATATTAGGTAAAAGTATTCGTGGAAAAGTGGAGATTGGATATGGAAAGAGAATCAAGGCGGGTAAAGGTGGACCATTTCTCCCGGAAGAGAAGAAGCTTATTCGTGCTGTAGCCAGTGAACTTTCGCTCCTCATTAAAAGAACAATTACTGAAGGTGAAAAGCAAAAGCTACAGGATCAGCTCAAACAGCTTGAACGATTGGCATTTGTTGGTGAACTCTCTGCAGGTATTGCGCATGAATTAAACGAACCCCTTGGTAGAATACTTGGATTCGCCCAGCTAATCAAGAAGGCTGGAGGACTGAATGGACAGCAGGAGGAGGATATCGAACGTATCGTAAAGGCGTCTTTGTACACGCGGGAGATCATAAAAAAACTTATGATCTTTTCAAGGCAAATGCCACAACAGATAACGGATGTGAATCTCAATGACGTCGTTTCAAATACTTTATATTTTATCGATGTGCGTTTTCAAAGTCAACGGATAAAACTTGTATCTAATCTGGATCCTACGTTACCCTATATTCAGGCCGACGCAGTGCAGATGAGTCAGGTGCTGGTTAACCTAACTACGAATGCGATTCACGCTATGCCTAGCGGCGGACAACTTACTATTGTTACAAAAAGAAAAAAGGGCGGAGTAAGTCTTACGATTAAGGACACTGGTCATGGAATGGCAAGCGAGGTAAAACGCAAAATATTCGAGCCCTTCTTTACGACAAAACCTGTGGGACAGGGCACCGGTCTTGGTCTGTCCGTTGTTCAGGGTATTGTAACGACTCACAACGGTAAAATATCTGTCACGAGTTCACCAGGAAAGGGTGCTAAATTCGAATTGACTTTCCCATTGAAACAAGTTAGAAGAAAATAATATTGCTATGCCAAAGGGTGCGCCTATAAATGTCCTTGTAGTCGACGATTCGCCTGAGACAGTCGAGTTGATAAAACGAAATCTGCAATCCATCGGATACGAGGTCTACACAGCATCGAATGTTCAATCAGCTGTTAAGCTCCTCGATTCAGTAGGGTTTGATTTGGTAATTACCGATTTGAAAATGCCGGGCGAAAACGGCATCGAGCTTGTTCGTCACGTTTCAGAAAATTTCAAAAATATTGGCATACTGGTCATCACGGGATTCCCATCTATCGAAGGTGCTATTGAGTCGATCAAGATAGGTGCTGAGGAGTACCTTGTAAAGTCGTTCACCGATGATGAGCTTTTCGCAGCTGTCGAAAGAGTTTTGTCAAAGACCCGCGGCAATAAAAGGCGTATACAAACGCCAACTGTTCAGAACTTCGGAATTATCGGAGAGTCTGAAAGTATGACAAAGGTATTCAACACTATTTCCAAGGCTAAGTCGACCACTGCAACAGTTTTGATAACCGGAGAAAGCGGAACTGGAAAAGAGCTGGTAGCCCGTGCGTTGCACTATGGAAGCCATATCTCAGCTGCCCCTTTTGTACCTGTCAATTGCGGCGGCATTCCGGACTCACTCCTTGAGAGCGAGTTATTCGGATATGTTAAGGGAGCATTTACGGGTGCGGCAGAAACGCGTGCAGGTTTTTTCCAGACAGCGCACGGGGGCACATTATTTTTGGATGAGATCAGTAATACCTCGCTGGCAATGCAAGCAAAATTACTGAGGGTTCTCCAGGATAAGGAGTTTTATATGGTTGGATCGAAGAAGCCTCAGAAGGTCAACGTTCGTGTGGTGGCTGCGACGAATGTGGATCTAATGCAGTTGGTAAAGAAAGGATTGTTTCGTGAAGATCTTTATTACCGTCTTAACATCATTTCCATTGAATTACCACCGCTTCGAGAACGTGGCGACGACATAGTTCTCCTTACTACTTTCTTCCTTTCAAAGTATGTTAGGGAATTGAACAAGTCTCCAATGAGATTCACGCCAAGAGCGATGAAAGTTCTGAAAGGGTATGGCTGGCCAGGAAATGTGAGAGAATTGCAAAATCTTATTCACCGACTCGTCATCCTTGCAGATGACGCAACTATCGACACGCCTGATTTGCCGGAATCTTTTCGCTATTCGGCTACCCGGTCAAAAGGTCTTGGCAGGAAGTTGGAAGACGTCGAACGGGAGTATATTCTTGATGTACTTGCTGCAAATAAGAATAATATTTCCCAATCTGCGCAATTGCTGGGGATTGATCGGAAGACATTGAGGGACAAAATCAAGAAATACAAGGTGTAACTTATCGGTTTCATCCGAAGGTACTCGCAATTATATACACTCCACCGAAAATTCGATTTTTTCTGCAATGATCATAGGGAAAAAACGTTTCTAATGGTATACATTTTGACCTATGTTTCCGAATTCTACAATTTTTTTTGTCGTTCCTAACGGAACCAACTTTACTTAAAAGCTTTGAAGAATGCTGGACAACGTTGCGCATAAAAAGAACGGAACACATCCCAAAAATGGAAAATGGAAAGAGTTTAACAAGCACGCTATCCTGGTAGCGGAGGGAACGTATGTCCAGGACATGAAACATGGGTTGTGGAGGCAATATTATGAGTCAGGCGAACTAATTATCGAAGAATCCTATAATCACGGTGTTCTTCACGGACGATATTCTGCCTACTATTTGAATGGACAAGTAATGGCGGAAGGACCCTATGTGAATGGTAAAAGAGAAGGCTATTTTTATGTGTACGACGAAACTGGCAAAAAAATAAAGACCACGTTGTTTGCAAACGATATTGAAGTAGAGAGCACGGATAAGGCTCAATCCCACCGCTCAGATAATTGATCGGGTTGTTCTGATCTTAGGAACTCGCCAATCGCATAAATAGTCAAGCATATCTACGTTATTAAATGTAACTTAGATGTATGAGAATCCTAATCTTAACATTTCTCGCCAGCATCCCAGCACATCTGCTTTTCAGCCAGGGTCACAGAACGAAAGACTGGTTTCCGGATTTAGAAAAACATAGCTTTCCTAATTATTCCTTCGATCACAATTTCTCGTTGGACAGCAGCTGGCTAAATCCACCAAATAAGCTGGACGGTTTTATTAACAAGGAATTTAAGTTTGGTGAGTCGCTGAACCAACGTGAAGACTATCTGCAAAGCGATCAATTTCCTTTTGTTGCTTCAAATCAGTACTTCCCTTTTGATAAAATGCCGTGCGTTAAACCCGAGGGTTCGTTCAGTATGCTCGTCGTGAAGCCTGATCCCTCGTTGCATAATATGCCCGTGAAATAGAAATCTTAAGGCAATGCAAATGCCATAATGGATCCTGCGGGATTCTTTTCGTCACCCGCTACAGAAATTGCGACATATTGTTTTCCATTTGCATAGTATGTAGATGGCGTCGCATTGGCTACCGCAGGTAAAGTTGTTTCCCACAGTAACTCTCCATTTGTTTTGTCATATGCACGAAATTTCTTGTCGTGTGTACCACCAATAAAAACGAGTCCACCGGCCGTCACGATCGGTCCTCCATAACCTTCCGACCCTGTTTCAGGTGCACCTGGTTCCTGAAGATCAGGATGATTTCCGATGACAACTTTCCATGCATATTCTCCAGTATTCAGATCAATCGCATTCAGCGCGCCCCACGGCGGTCTTAGTGCGGGCCGTCCTTCTATATCCCTGAAATGGCCAAAAGCGGTAACATTCAAATACATCTGAATAGTATCGCGCGGATTTGAATTTTCATCAATGGCTTCTTTGTTCAAATGAACTTCGAAAAGATCATTATCCGCCCGCGAAGGACGCGTTGCTGTAACATCATATAGAAAGGCAAGGATAGCTTCCTCGCTACCACTTAGTATGCTCTTAAAGGCCGGCATGCGACCGCTACCTTCCATTATTTTCGTCAATGCCGCTTCTTTTGGAATTCTTTCCTTAATGTCGCGAAGAGCAGGATAGTCGGGTTCAATTCCATTCCTGTCCCGACCATGGCAAGTTGCACAATGCTTCATGTAAATCGCGCGTCCACGATTAAAAGGTGAAAGCTTCTCCTGGCTTTTTTCCGGTGTAACTTTTACCAGGTGATCTAACTCGGGTGAATCTGTCGACTTCACATAAAATAATCCAGTCTCCCGATCAAAAGCTCCTCCGCCCCAGTTTGATCCTCCGCGCGTTCCCGGAATCATGAGTGTACCACGCAGGTCTGGCGGAGTGAATAGTCCTTCGTAACGTAACGACCTGAACTTCTTGACCAGCGAATCATGGGCTGCAGGTGAGTAATTCGTCAGATCAGCCTCAGTCATATGTTGACGAGAATATGGAGCAGGCTTTAGCGGAAATGGTTGTGTGGGCCAGGCCTGTTCACCAGGAACAAAAGATTGTGGTACGGGACGCTCTTCCACTGGAAACAACGGTTGGCCTGTTGTACGATCGAGCACAAAAAGAAATCCTGTTTTGGTAGTCTGAGCCACGGCATCAATTCTTTTGCCATCGCGTTCGACAGTTACCAGATTTGGCGGCGCAGGTAGGTCGTAGTCCCACAGATCGTGATGAACAGTCTGGAAATGCCACTTGTAGGATCCCGTTCGCGCATCCAGTGCTACAACGGAGTTGCCATACAAATTCTGGCCGATCCGATCACCGCCATAGAAATCATACGAAGGAGAACCAAGGCCAAGAAATACCATTCCACGTTTTAAGTCGAGGCTCATTCCAGCCCAATTATTTACACCTCCAACATATTTCCACGCATCCTTCGGCCAGGTCTCATACCCAGGCTCCCCTGGATGTGGGATGGTGTGAAAGGTCCATTCCAATTTTCCACTCCGCACGTTATACGCACGAATGTATCCCGGCTCAGCACCATACAATTCTGATACTTCAGCTCCAATAATTAACAAATCTTCGAAAACAATTCCTGGAGATGTCGGGATAACAGAGATCTTAGATGGATCGCCGCGTAAGCCATCATTCATGCTCACACGACCATTGTTTCCAAACGAACTAATCAATTTCCCAGTCGTTGCGTTTTGAGCGAAAAGATTATCTCCCGCCGTATAGAGTATCCGTTTGTCGTCTCCATCTTCCCAATATGCTACACCGCGATACACGCCACCACCTTCGCCCCCATCAAATGGATCATAAGACCATAGTTGTTTCCCTGTGCTCGCGTCGAGAGCATAGAGGCGGTGCCTGGCCGAAGTTGCGTACATCACACCATCGATAATGATTGGGTTGCACTCACTATTCATGAGGCGTGTTTTACTTCGCTCATCGTTCGGATAAAAGGTCCATGCGAGCTGTAAATTTTTTACATTTTCACGATTGATCTCATCCAGGGGAGAGGAACTTGAACTTTCGGGATCTGCCTTGTAGACACTCCAGGTTCGGCCTTTTTGATCTTGTGCGCACTGGATAGCTGTAAATAATATACCAGTGACGAGTAAGGCATTTAATGCTTTGTAAATGGATTTCATTTGATAGGATTGGCTCATACAATGACGCGGGCTCCGTGCCAAACTTTGCCTTTTGATTTCTTTTTCGATGAGCTGCGCGTAGGTTACTGTACCGGTTTACTACTTACTACTTACTACTTACTACTTTCTTCACTACCGCTCTTTACCTGCAGCCTGGTTTATAGCCCGTAATAGTGATCGGTCGTCCTGAAGGTCCTGAGAGATTTCCCAGATCATGACCCCCGCTAATTTTTCCTTTAGCGCAAATTGTGTTTTTTGTTTGATAGTATTGATACCATTGTAATAGACTGAATCAAAGGTGTCGCCGTAAGGATCGGCGCCAGCGTTTACAAGATCTTTGTATTGCGTGAGTTTGCCGCGTGGCTTACCATAAAAAGGAAGACCAAGCACAGCTTTTTCTGGTGGCAACCCACGCTGCTTTACCCAATAGTTCACGGATTTCTCGACCAGGCTATACGGCGAATGAGGTATCGGTTGACCTTTATCATCATCATACGTCATGAGGTTCAGCCAGTCGACAATACCAAAAATTTCTTTTTTTGTTCCTTCGCCTTGATTGCCATAGTGCACAACGGCTGCGGTGAGCTTCTTATTCATCGCGTGCAGCGAGTCGGCAAGTTGTCTCATCAGCAGCACATAATCCTCGGCTGATCGGTTTTCAATGTCGGGATATTCCCAATCCATATCTACTCCGTCAAGATTGTAACGTCTCACTAATTCCATCAGGTTTTCGACAAAATAATTTCTCTCCTCCTGCGTTTCAGCCATCCGGTGAAAACGACTGTCATCTCCGGGTGCGTCGCCAATGCTCCAACCACCGACAGAGATAAAAACTTTTACATTGTGCCGATGGGCTTTCTTTACCAAGGCGATAAGCTTATCCCAGTTTCGCAGAGCGTCGAGTCCGCCGCCGTTTTTCGCGGGTATAGCGAATGAAAAATTTATGTGCGTGAGCCGGTGGAATGGGATTGCTGTTGTATCCACATTTCTACCTTGCAAATAACCAATAACCATGAAATCATTGGCCTTTCTTTTTTGTTGAGCTATACTTGTTGTAGCAAGCAATACGAACAATAAAAAAATTGAATTTCTCATCGGAGGCGGATGTTTACGATTAAAAGTTACTTTAATTTTTATTTTTCCAATCCTTTGGGCGCAGGAGATTACACGAAAGGTAATTTTTAACAGAGCACACGCACGCTCTCCAACTTTTTTACTTTTGTTTTATGAAGCACGTTTCGGGAGATTTTTATTTGTCAGCCACGGATTTGTCCAACCAACTGGCTTGCCAGCATCTCACTCAGCTCAATCGACGGGTAGCGTTAGGAAAAATTGGGAAACCCAGCTGGTATGATCCCTCAATCGAAATCCTTATTCAACGTGGCCAGGAACATGAGGCTGCTTACGTAGAATACTTGAAAAGCAAAGGTCTTGTTGTGATCAATCTCCGCGGACAGTCGCAGGAGGCTACAATTCGAGCAATGCAACAGGGCGCGGACGTTATTGTTCAAGCAAGGCTGGACCATGGTATGTGGCTCGGATATGCCGATATTTTATTGAAAGTGCCGGGTAAGAGCTCTTTTGGAGATTGGAGCTACGAAGTGCAGGATACGAAACTTGCACAAAACACAAGGGCAGCGACCATTCTTCAACTATGTCTTTACACAGAACTCGTTTCCTACCTTCAGGGAAGTACTCCAGAGAAAATGTACGTCGTAAAACCGGGCGAAAACTTCCCGGCTGAATCATATCGCTTCGCAGATTTTCAGGCTTACTATAGAATGGCCAAACAAAACTTTGAGCAGGTCATTTCACAAACGGAAGTTGTTACGTATCCCGATACAGTTGAGCATTGCAATATCTGCGCATGGTGGCAGGTGTGTGATCGGAAAAGACATGATGATGACGCCCTGTCGTTGGTTGCAGGTATACGATCACTCCACATTGTTGAACTACAAAATCAAAATATCAATACCCTGGAACAATTCGCGACGACTGAATCATTATCAAAGCCGACGCGTGGAAACATGGAAACCCTCCAGCGCAAACAGTCACAGGCAAAGATTCAGTTTAAGGGGAGGATTGAGGATAAATTACTTTTCGATGTATTGGCAGAAGAGACAGGCCGTGGATTAAACCGTCTTCCTGAACCTGATCAGGGTGATGTATATTTTGATATTGAGGGTGATGCATTTTTCGAAAATGGCGGGCTCGAGTATCTGTTGGGCTATGCGTACCTGGAAGGTGAATCATTGGTTTACAAAAAACATTGGTCATCGACGCATAACGAGGAGAGGCAGGCCTTCCGGGAGTTTATGCAGTTTATCGTCGAGAGATGGACGAGGTATCCGAAGATGTACATCTATCATTTCGCGCCGTATGAGCCAACGGCTTTGAAACGATTGGCGAGAGTTCACGCAATTTTCGAAAAAGAAGTTGATGATTTACTTCGTGCAAATCGCTTCGTTGATTTACATGCAGTTTTCAAGGAGAGCCTTTTAGCAAGCGTTGAAACCTATTCTCTCAAAGAACTTGAAAAGTTCACCGGCTATCTGCGTAAAGTAGAATTGCACGACGCAAGCAGCGCGCGGAAACGCGTTGAAATTGCTTTAGAGCTTCATCAATTTAATACGCTCTCGCCCGAGACATTGACGGCGGTTGAACAATACAATGAGGACGATTGCCTTGCAACAGAGGCATTGCATCGATGGCTGGAGTTGCTGCGAAGCGATCTAATTTTTCGGGGGAAAAACTTTCTAAGGCCACCGCTTGAATTTGGTGAAGCCAGCGAGGATGTTCAAAATCTGGACAAGAGGTCGGCAGCACTGTACAGGGACCTAACGGCAAAACTTCCGGAAGACCGATCTCAATGGACAGATGAACACGCTGCCAGGTGGCTATTAGCCCATCAGTTGGATTATTTTAGACGCGAGGACAAGAGCGCATGGTGGGAATATTTTCGGGTTCACGAGCTTGAGCACGAAGATTTGCTGGACGAACGAAAAGCTATATATGGTTTGAAATTTTTGCAGGAGCTTCCGAAAGTTAAACGAGAAAGAAATCCTACGCATCGCTATTCATTCCCGCCGCAGGAGCTCAGCATAGACGAAGACGATACGCTGGTGGAAGTGAAGGGCGAAACAATCGGTTCTGTTAAATCCATATCCCTGGAAAATTATACGATTGATATCAAGAAGACTGAGAAGAGTATTAACGTACATCCGGTTGCCATTCATGTATGTGACGTCGTTCGCCCTGGCTCCTTAGAAACATCATTGATGGATCTTGCCACAGTTATAGATGAAGACGGACTAGGCCGAACCTGGCCTTATCACGCGTCAAAAGATTTGTTGATGCGTCGGTTGCCAAAAATGCAAGATGGTAGCAACGGAGTATACCGCCTGCCGGGCGAAGATATTGTTAGTGCAGCCGTCCGTGTATCGTCCAATCTCGATCGGAGCTACCTCGCCATCCAGGGGCCACCCGGTGCTGGCAAAACCTATACCGGTGCCAGCATGATCCTGGAATTGGTAAAATCAGGAATGAAAATCGGGATCACTGCGGTGAGCCACAAGGTAATTTCGAACCTGGCGCGGGCAACGATAAAGCTAGGCGCAGAAAGAGGCGTGCTCGTGAAATTTGTTCACAAAGTGAATGATAGGAGTGAGGACTTACCGGATGAAATTGTTGAGGTTGATAAATCAGAGAAAGCAATTCAGGCTTTGAACGAAGGGAAGATTGTCTGTGGTACGGCCTGGTTGTGGGCGGAGGATAATTCGCGCGGAACTCTTGATTATTTATTTGTTGATGAAGCCGGGCAAATGTCATTGTCGCAGGTGTTGGCTGCTTCTCGTGCCGCAAAAAATTTGATTCTTCTTGGTGATCCTCAACAGTTGGAGCAACCGCAGAGAGGAGCGCATCCAGAAGGCAGCGACGTGGCCGCTTTGAGTTTCATTCTCAATGGACATCTCACTATGCCCGAGGGGAAGGGATTATTTCTTGACGTCACAAGAAGATTGCATCCCGAAGTTTCACGGTTTACATCAGAAATATTTTACGAAGGAAAGTTGACATCACTGTCGGGCTTGGAAAGACAAACTGTTAGTGGAGGAACTCCATTTGATGGCGCGGGTCTTTTTTACCTTCCTGTTGCGCATAAAGGGAATCAGAATAAGTCGCCGGAAGAGGTTGACGCAATTGCCTCAATTGTTGAAACGCTCACTGCGACGGGGAACTATACAAATGCAGATGGGGAAACGCGACGTATTACTAAGTCTGATATTTTGATTGTTGCTCCCTTCAATGCTCAGGTTAGCGCCTTAAGGGAAAGGTTGCCCGGGGTTGAAATCGGAACCGTCGACAAATTCCAGGGCCAGGAAGCTCCTCTTGTTATTTATTCGATGACTTGTTCCACTGCGGAAGATGCACCACGAGGAATGGGCTTTTTGTATAGCCCAAATCGGTTAAATGTGGCTACCAGTCGCGCGAAATGCTTATGTATTCTGGTTGCATCGCCTCTGATTTTTGAGCCGGAGTGCCGCACTATTGATCAAATGCGCTGGGCCAATGCGTTGTGCCGATTCAGGGAATTAGCACGCACGGTTTAGAAGCTAACTACGGAACCCTTATTCCTTATTCCTTATTCCTATTATTTAGGAGCCCGAGAAGTTGACGAATAAAGGGGCAATTATTGAATAACCACCGTAACCTTATTGATTCTTTTCTCTTCAAGTTTGCCTGTGCGCTCGCCTCCACCACTGTTATCCTTGTCATCTTTCCGAACAATGACGTAATAGGACATTGCTTTAAGGTCTTTAAGTTTGAGAACGCCCTTTGCGTCGGTAACTCCTTCAACAGCCACATTCTTTTCAGCAACATAGTCTTCTTCGGTTTCAAACAGCTGGACTGTTGCACCTTCGACCGTATTACCAACTTCGTCCCGCACCGTCAGGTTCAGAGTGGTTTTAATAAGTTGAAAACTCGATCCAATGATAAAAAAGCCAAAAACAAAAAGGGTCCTTGCGTAGAAGTTCATATCAAATTTCAAATGTCGATTTTCTAATTTTCACCTCAACAACACAACCCCACCTCTCTTTTCCTGTATTCCTTCCTCCGGTCGATAAGAACTCTTATACCGAACCACGTAAGAATAAGTTCCGGCTGGCGAAAGCTCTCCAAGGTTGTTGTTG
>JAEZBX010000322.1 GCA_023412765.1 Bacteroidota bacterium | reverse complement strand
ATCTGTTTCTCCAGGGAAACCTACAATTACATCCACACCGATACATGCCATCGGCATTGCAAATTTTATTTGTTGAACGCGATCCGCATACAACTCGCGCAGGTATCGACGCTTCATGAGTTTCAGTATTCGGTTGGATCCTGATTGAAGCGGCACGTGGAAGTGAGGCACAAATTTGTTCGACCTGGCAACGAATTCGATAATTTCGTTGGTGAGCAAATTAGGTTCAATTGAAGATATCCTGAATCGATCAATACCCTCTACGTTGTCAAGCATAGTGATAAGATCGATAAAGCGTTCTTTCCGGATACCGTCACGAATTCCGAAGTCGCCTGTGTTAACGCCGGTGAGAACGATTTCGCGAACATCAGTCTTACCAATCTCCTTCGCCGTCCGCACAATATTTTCGCTTGAGTCACTTCGGCTAGCGCCACGCGCCAATGGTATTGTGCAGAAAGTACAGGAATAATCGCAGCCATCCTGAACTTTAAGAAATGTTCGTGTTCGGTCGTAGAGTGAGTAGGAGGTATTAAAGCGGTTAGCCTGTTCTATGTCTGAAGAAAAGACCTGCGCTGAAGGCTGCCTTATAAATCCATCCAGTAACTCTATCAACCTGAATTTTTCGGCGGCTCCCAACACCGCATCAACACCAGGGATGGATGCGATCTCGGTAGGTTTCAATTGTGCATAACAACCAATAATTGCCACATAAGCGTCAGGAGAAATGCCCCGTGCTTCCCGGACAACCTTTGCGCATTTTTTGTCTGCGTTCTCCGTAACCGAACAGGTATTGATAATAAAAATATCCGGAGTTTCAGTAAACCCCACTTTCTTATAGCCTTTTTCCTCGAACGAACGAGAAATGGTGGATGTCTCAGAGTAGTTGAGTTTACAGCCAAGCGTATAGAAAGCGACTTTTTTCATGAGGCGCAAAGTTACAGAATCGGTGTCTGACTTCACACTTGTGGGGGTTATATTGAGCGTAGAGGTTTGAAAATTGTATCAATTAAACAAGAGGTAATCGGTTCGGGCTCGACTTTTTGTGGGATTAATATTGAACGCGGGGCTTTACTATTGTAGTAATAAAATAAGAGGTGATCGGTAAGGGCTCGATGTTTTGTGCGGTTAATAGGGACCGAAGTATTCGCTTTTGCGCCACGTTCAACACAAAGGTAATCGGTGTCTGGCTCGACTTTTTGTGGGATTAATATTGAACGCGGGGCTTTACCATTGTAGTAATAAAATAAGAGGTAATCGGTGTCTGGCTTAACGTTTTGTGAGGTTCATATTGACCGTGCGGTTCAAATGTTGCAGTGATATAACAAGAGGTAATCGGTCTGACTTGACGTTTTGTGGGCTTTATATTGACCGCGAGTGCTTCAATATTGTAATAATAAAATATGAGGTAATCGGTTCGGGCTCGACGTTTTACACGCACTCCCACAAATAACTAATAACTAATAACTAATAACTATTCGCTAAGCGCAGAAAGCTGTCCACTGTCAGCTGACAGTTGTGTGCTTCCATCTGTTTGCAAAATTCTCCTGTGATAATTGATTTGTCCGAGGTGGTAACTTAGGTGAGCTGTGAGGTGAATAAGAAAATACACCGTGGTTACCGGTTGATCATTTATTTTCTCAGGATATTCTGTTTCAAGAACACTTGGTTTAAGGGTTTCCAAACTTTCCCTAACCGTTTGACGAGTCTTTTGCACTTCGGCAATTAAGTCTGCCTTTGAAATTCCTTTTGCAGCAAATTCGTTTTCGCGATCGCGGACATAGGTGATACGTCCCAGGTTCTTTCCGATAAAATGCTGCAGATTACCGCAAAGGTGAAGACATAAATTTCCGGCCGTATTTTTTATTGTTCCGCTGACTCTCCAGATCGACTCATCTGTTGGATACAGATTTATTTCTTCCTCTAATCGCAGTAAGTCACGATCAAATAATTTTAACAAAGTTTCTACGACGGCGATCATGGGAACTGACATTAGACTGAAAGTAAATATTGCTCGAGGCCTTTTATTTTTTTATCAAGTTGTTCTGTAACGGTAGCAAATTCCTCTTTTGATCGAAGTGGAGATTTTACCGCCATATAGAACTTTATTTTGGGCTCAGTACCTGAGGGGCGTACAGATACTTTGCTTCCATCCTCCAAATAAAATTGCAACACATCGGACACAGGAAAATTCAAAGCTTTTTTCTCACCAGTTACCAGATCCTGTTCTTTAAGTGACTGATAATCCAGGAGGCGAGTAACTTTACTCCCAATGATTTCTGCCGGAGGATTGTTCCGGAATTTTTCCATCATTGACTTTATCTCCTGCTCACCCTCCTGACCTTTTTTGGTAATATTAAACAATGTTTCCTTATAATAACCAAACTCGACATACATATCGATGAGCCAATCATACATCGATTTCTTTTCATCAGTAGCGCTTGCTGCCATGGCTGCGAAAAACGCGCAGGCTGAAACGGCGTCCTTATCCCTCACAAAGTCGCCCACCATATAGCCGTAGCTTTCTTCACCGGCCGCGACAAAACGCTTTACTCCATCTAATTTGCCCATCAGCTCGGCTATGTATTTAAATCCCGTAAGTGTATTATAGCATTCCACTCCAAATCGAGAAGCCATTTCGTCAACCAACTCCGAAGTCACGATAGTTTTTGCAATGTAAGCGTCGCGCTTGTTCTTAAGATTCTTCAGGATAAAATACATCATCAGGCTGAATGCCTGGTTTCCGTTCAGCAAAATAAAATCGCCGTCAGCTTTTTTTACACCGATACCCACTCGGTCGGTATCGGGATCAGTCGCCATCACCATAGTGGCGCCGACAGCCTTGCCTTTCTCGATCACCAGTTTCATTGCCGACTGCTCTTCCGGATTCGGTGATTGAACGGTTGGAAAATTTCCATCGGGTTTTTCCTGCTCGGCCACCACATGAATATTGGTGAAACCAATTTGTTTAAGACATTCAGGAACCATCGTGATACCGGAACCGTGAATGCTGGAATAGACTAAAGGTATATCATGATGACGCGCAATAACTTCTTTATTGGGTATAAGTTTTTTCACTTCATCGTAATACGCCTTCTCAACTTCAGGACCGATCGAATGAATTCGTGAAGGAACACCCTTGAATTTTACCTGCTCGAACGACGTGATCAACTTCACTTCCCGTATAATGTTTTTATCGTGCGGAGGAACTACTTGTCCTCCATCGTTCCAGTATGCTTTATATCCATTATACTCTTTCGGATTATGGGATGCTGTAATAACAATTCCAGAGTCACATTTAAGATGTCGAATCGCAAACGACAACATTGGCGTTGGCCTTAGCTGCGGAAATATGTATACGTCGATCCCGTTAGCCGAAAAAATATTTGCAGTGACCTGGGCGAAGAACGCACTGTTGTTGCGGCTATCGTACGCAATGGCAGCTTTAATCTTTTTACCCGGAAAGGTTTTGTTAAGATAATTCGCCAGTCCCTGCGTTGCGATACCCACCATGTATTGATTCATACAGTTAGAGCCCGCACCCATAACGCCGCGAAGACCACCCGTTCCGAATTCAAGGTCCTTATAAAAATTGTCAATCAGTTCTTTTGGATCGTCCTTCGCTAAAAGCCTTTGTACTTCTTTTTTCGTATCAGCATCGATCACCGGACTGTCGAGCCAGCTTTGAGCCTTGGACTGAACAAGTTGTAAGAGATTATCCATTAGATGGTTTTAATAGTGTGCCAAAAATAAAGAAGCAACTTTCATAAATGACTTTCGGGTAATAATTTTTTGTGAATTATATTCTAAACAGCAGATATGAATCTTTTGTAATTCGTCGATTTCTTTAATCTTTACGAAAAATAATGATATGGACGTCAAAGCTTTAGATAGGGCACTGTTGGAGATTGTAAGAAAGCGCGAGGAATTGAGCAAAGTTAACTACAACGATCCTACTTACGATAATTTAGAAGAGCAATTGCATGACCTTGAAGACGATTTTCAGGACGAATATGGCGAATATCTGGAGGGAGCATTACAACAAGTGCATGATGAATATTGCCCTGACAACGATGTTCTGATGCCCATAGCATACCTTGGCCAGGGTATTCCTGTTGAGGTTGATAAACTCCCGGGGAAAGATACGCGGTTAACACTTGCGCCAAGTCCTACAAGAGTTATTTTGAGCGTGGGAAAAGACAAGCAAGAGGTGGTCTGGAGTTCCGAAAAAGCATAAGGACCTACCGGAAACCCAATTTTTTTCTTACTCGGTTTATTACATCGAGAGCGATTACCCGGGCCTTTTCTTCACCAACTTCAAGTTTCTTTTCAAGTTCTTCTGGATTGCTCATGTAGTAATTAAAGACTTCGCGCTCTTTGGCGTACTTCTGTTTTATCAGGTCAAATAGCTCTTGTTTTGCGTGACCATAACCAAAGTTTCCGCCAAGATATTTTTTTCTCATACCTTCGGTCTGTTCACTTGTCCCGAGCAGTTTGTAGATAGCAAATACGTTGTCCGTATCAGGATCTTTCGGCGCTTCCATTGGCGTGCTATCGGTTTTGATGGATTTTATTTGCTTGAGCAATTCTTTATCGGATAAAAAAATGTCAATAATGTTTCCGTATGACTTGCTCATTTTTTGTCCATCAACGCCGGGAATTGTCATGACTTGTTCCTCTATCTTCGCTTCGGGCACAACAAAGGTTTCACCATAATGAGCGTTGAACGATGACGCAATATCGCGCGCCATTTCAACGTGTTGTCTCTGATCTTTGCCAACCGGAACGAAGTTTGCATCATACAAGATAATATCGGCTGTCATCAACACTGGGTACGTAAAGAGTCCGGCGTTAACGTCAGCAAGACGCGAAGACTTATCCTTGAATGAGTGCGCGTTGGCAAGCATTGGAAATGGCGTGAAGCAGTTGAGGTACCACGTCAGTTCACACACTTCTGGAATTCTCGATTGACGGTAGAAGTAATTTTTTTCAATGTCAAATCCAAACGCCAGCCATGCCGCAGCAACGGCACGGACATTTCCTTCGCGTACCGAGGCGTCTTTAATAGCAGTGAGGGAATGAAGATCGGCAATGAAAAAGAACGATTCATTTCCAGTTTGCTGAGAAAGTTGAATCGCTGGTATAATGGCTCCCAGAAGATTTCCAAGATGCGGTCGTCCACTACTTTGTATGCCTGTAAGAATTCTTGCCATAGTGCAAAGAAAATAAAATAAAGCTGAACGGAATAAGTTTTAGATTTGTACGAATAAAAACTGGAAACATGAGGTTGAAGTTTCTTTTTCTTTTCTTGATGTGTAGTTCGCTGGGTTTTAGTCAGGTTTCCAAACCCTTGCAATTCAGCGAAGAAATCTTTGATTTTGGGATGATAAAAGAGCAGGCCGGCCCGGTTATGCATGAATTTTCTTTTGTGAACAACAGCAGCCGCCCAATCAAGATTATCAATGTTCAGGCGTCGTGCGGATGCACCACTCCCGATTGGACTAAGGATCCGGTCGAACCCGGCAAGTCAGGATTTATCCAGGCGAGTTTTAACCCTATCGGCAGGCCCGGGTATTTTAACAAATCCCTGACAATCACGACCGACTTTGATCCTAATCCGCTGACTCTTCAAATTAAGGGACAAGTCGCTGTCGAAGGCGAAGCCGACAAGATTCAATTTCAGGCTTCGAATGGTAATTTGAAACTGAAATCGGGATCGTTTAACATGGGTAAAGTTTTTATCAAGGACGAGTTTACCGTCCGCGATTTCCAGGTAATAAATGGCGGAACAAAGCCGCTAACTTTTTCAGGAAATTATGTCGGGCCTGCATACATCAAGGTTGATATTCAACCGAAGACGTTGCAGCCGGGTGAGAAGGGTAACATTAAAGTAAGTTACAATGGGAATATGAAAGGCAAGTACGGCTTCCAGGCCGACAACGTCGAAATCTTCACCGACGACGAGTTGAGTTCAACCAAATCTTTTTCAGTATACGCCACGTTAGAGGACGAATTTCCAAAGCTGAGCGCTGAGGAACTCGCGAAAGCCCCTCAGTTGAGAGTACAAGTTTCGTCGTTGGATTTTGGTAAACTCAGACCAAACACAGCATCCGTACGTCAGATACAATTTTATAACACCGGTAAGAAAGAACTGGACATTAAGTCCCTGCAGGGGAACTGTACCTGTATTACTGCTTCGATTGAAAAAGAGTCTATAAAGCCTGGCGAAAGCGCATCGATCACCATCTCACTCAATCCGCAGGATCGGAAAGGGTCATTGCAAAAGGCTCTTACAATTTATTCAAACGATCCGCAGAATCCGGTGCAGAGGATTACGTTTTCGGGCTACGTTGAGTAGGTAAGTAGTGAGTAGTAAGTAGTGAGTAGTAAGTAGTGAGTAGTAAGTAGTAAGTAGTAAGTAGTAAGTAGTAAGTAGTAATAGGGTTCAATGATGTGCCTGATCGGTAGCACACACCCACGATTAACTATTAACGGATAACGATTAACTAAA
>JAEZBX010000318.1 GCA_023412765.1 Bacteroidota bacterium | reverse complement strand
TACTCGCTAATCTTCTCCAACAGGTAAATCCAGGTGATGAAAAACATGATGGTGAAAATGATTCCGCTCCATATGCGAACTGCGATTTTCGTCCAGAAGAAAACAAGCTCGTCTTCATTCTTATCCTTCCTGAACTTAGATGCAATATCCGCGGCGCGAAACCATTGAAAAAGAGCGAACGAAGAAATCAACGTTCCAATTACCTTGAAGAATTCGAGGAAATCTAAATTAAACAGTAAAGAAATGTGTCCCGGGAGGAATATCAGAAATCCTAAATAAAAGATATACCTGGGGTTGATAACCATTTTCATCTTAATCAATTTTAGTGGCAAAATCTATTAGATATTATTATTGGTTCCCTTTCATAAGAGCACAAAATGAATCTGTGCATCTAACTTATTTCTTGAGGACAGTGAACTCAACTCTGCGGTTATTGGCACGGCCAGCGTCTGTATCGTTGGTGTCTATTGCCTTCGTTTCACCATAACCTCTTGCAACAAGTCTGAATTCGTCGATTCCCTGCCCGATGATGTAATCGACAACAGCCTGCGAACGCCCCTGGGACAGATTTACATTATATTCATCTGAACCCCTGTTATCCGTATGGCCGGAGATTTCTATCTCAACACTTTCATTTTGTTTGAGGAAGTCAACCACCTTATTAAGTTCTGGAAATGATTCATCTTTCAATGTAGTCCTATCAAAATCGAAGTAGATATTTTTAAGGCGAACCGTTAGCCCAACTTCTATTTGATCCAGGTAAAGATCGCGCGAGAACGGAGACAATGCGTCGTCGTTTGCCTCCACGCTGTCGGTCGCATTCAAATATCCTTCCGCCGAAGCGGTGATCATATACCATCCGAGTTTTGAAACCTCTTTTTCGTATTTACCATCCTGTGCAGTCACTTGCATACTGCTTTTTGTGTTACTCTTTGGAGTGATTTCCAATTTCGCAGGAATTAGTTTCTCTGTCTTCTTATCGTACACATTCCCAACCAACAAAAGCTTCTTAGCGATCGGCTTTAACATCACATTGATGAGGATAGTTGTATCGGCCGTTAGCTCGGGCAGTTTAAAAGTCTCCTGTGCCGGGATGAAACCGTCCACTTTTGCTGATACGGTATATTCCATCACTTCAGGAAGCTTTGTTTCAAAATTCCCTTTCACATTAGATCGCAGTGCTATAGGCGCTACATCCTTAACTGTAACGGTGACGTCGGCTTCAAGCGGATCCATGGTTTTTTCATTGTACACTATACCCTTTAGAAGAATATCAAATGTCTTTGGAACCAGCGTGTAGATATCCAGTTGCGCACCATCCAATGCTTTATTAGCGCGGCTTGTGAAAACATTTCCCGCGTTATCTATTGTGAAATAAAAATCGAGGGCGCTGGTATTAATAGGTTTGCCCATGTTTACAGGCTCTCCCCAGTTCGACCACGTGTCATCCATTCTAACGGACTTGTATATGTCGACGCCACCCTGTCTGCCCGGAGACTGCCTTCCGCTGCCGAAGTACAATACTTTTTGGTCAGGACTTATGAACGGTCCGACATCATCAGCAGAAGTACTTAATTTGAGTTTTTCAGGTCGGGAAAAAGTACCGTCTGGTTGCCTATGGCTCGCGTACAAATCACTTAGTGCGCTATTTTCCTTCTCGCTGAAGTAAATGATCATGTGGTTCTTATCGGCCGACATTGAAGCGCCATAAAAACGACCTTTGTTCATAGCCTTGAAATCCTTTACATCCAGTTCCTGGAGCGAATTACCATTCACCAGCGAAAAGCCTTTCTCACCTTTTGAGCGGCCCCCTTTGATAAATTGTGTACCATCATTAAAAACAGTGAACACCTGATTTGACCTGTGAATATTGTAGGGTGAGCGAAGGTGTTGTGCGGGACTCCACGCCCCATCTGGTCCTTTCGTGCTCATCCATATGTCCTGGGTGTCATCCTTGCCCATCGTATTTTCAGGGTGATCCTGCACAAAAAAGTACAGCGTATTTCCATCGGGAGATACCACTGGGGCCGCTTCATGTCGAAACGTATTTACGTTTTTATCCATCTTCACCAGTTCATAGCGAGTGGAGTATTGCTGCGCAAAACCTGAAAAGAAGAGTATGGAAAAAATAATTGATAACGTTATTCGCATAAAGAACCCTTTTTGGAATAACTAAAATTATGGGTTTCAGACCCCCCATTTTCGGTAAATATTGCCTATACCTTACAGGGCAGACGAACAACAATATGCTACGTTCGATGGCTTATTCAAACGCCGAGGTCAGTGCCATCAGCGATGATAAGAAGCAATTCTTTGACTTCTTCTGCTTTCGTGTGTTCACCCATTTTGTCAAAGGACATTATCAGGTTGCGGAACACTCTCCGAATCACTTCCAGATTAGAGCAGGGTTCAAAAAAAGATGATTGCGGTGTTAGGTGAAGCTCGTTGATATAATTCTCTATATCCTGGCGTGAAAATATCAATCCCTTGTTAAATGCATTGATATAAAATTGTGCATGTTTATCGTCCTTGTAGGTCAGCACAAATAAATTCGGAAGGTTCACACCATATACAGGAAGCTTCAACTTCTGGGCTACCAGCAGATAAATAATGCAGAGCGTAATTGGATTTCCCTTATGCGTTTCCAGCACCACGTTTATCATGGAATTTCCCGGGGAATGAAAATTCTTGGTGTTGGCACCAAATTTCAGTTTGCTAAACAATACACTATTAACAACCTTAACCTGGTCAAATGGATATAGGTCAGGTTTGAATTCAAGCCAGGCTTCGTAATAGATCTGTTCAAGATCCTGTTTAAGTTTAATCAACTCAAGATCCGGATATTGATAAGTAGAAACGAGCCACATTCCAGTAAGAAGATCCTTGTCTTCTGTCGCGTACCATTGCGTTAACCGTTCCTTGAGGAGTTCATATTGCAAGGTATGGATCAGTTCTTCAATTCTCCGTTGAACCAGTGAATTGAAATTTGTTTCCCACTCCTGCTCGAGAAAAGGAATTATTGTAGTACCTAACGATAAGATTTTATCCTCAACATGAGAGACAATTTGTGCATCCTCGTCATCCAACAAAGACACAAGCGCTTTGATTTCAGCATCCTTCACTCGATCACTTTTAACCTGCAAGCTATAGAATTCGCCCCAAAATATCTATGGGACCCAAAGCACTATCCTGACGTTTTTTTATTGAAAATCTCTTTGAAAAATCAATTTCCCGCATAAAGAAATTTCAGACCCTTCTATGTTTGAATCACGCCCACATTGAATTTTTCAATGGGCGAATGATTTGCCGCCTCAATTCCCATCGAGATAGCTCTACGCGTTTCCAATGGATCAATTATACCATCGACCCAAAGACGACTAGCTGCATAGTACGGACTAAGTTGTTCGTTGTATCGGTCTGTGATTTCGTTCAACAATTTTTCTTCCTCCGCTTTGGTAATAGTTTTTCGCTGGGATTTTAAAGTGCTGATTCTTATTTGAAGTAAAGTCTTGGCAGCGGATGCTCCACTCATGACAGCAATTTGTGCTGTTGGCCATGCAAATATTAACCGGGGATCATACGCCTTTCCGCACATTGCATAATTACCCGCACCGTAAGAGTTACCAATAATCACAGTGAACTTCGGCACAGTTGAATTTGCCATAGCATTTACCATCTTGGCGCCATCTTTAATGATGCCGCCATGCTCCGCTTTGCTCCCTACCATGAATCCGCTAACATCCTGAAGAAACAGCAACGGAATTTTTCGCTGGTTACAGTTCATAATGAACCGCGCTGCCTTGTCTGCAGAATCAGAGTATATAACTCCTCCCATCTGCATCTCACCCTTCTTCGTCTTAACTACACTTCTTTGATTCGCTATGATGCCAATAGCCCAACCGTCGATTCTGGCAGTTCCGCAAATAATTGTTTTTCCATACAAAGCTTTGTATTCCTGGAATTCGGAATCATCAACTAGCCGGCGAATGATGTTCAGCGTATCATATGGCTTCACCCGGTCTGTTGGTAACAGACCAGATATCTCTTCTGTTTTTTCTTTGGGAGGCTTAGGGGTCACCCGGTTAAAACCTGCCGTATCTGAATCTCCGAATTTTTCAAACAACGATCGAATATAATCCAGGCACGCCTGATCATTGGGAAACTTGTTATCTGTAACACCAGAGATTTCACAATGGGTTGTGGCTCCACCTAATTTCTCGTTGTCCACCTCCTCGCCAATTGCAGCTTTCACAAGGTATGAGCCAGCGAGGAAGATTGAACCTGTCTTGTCAACGATCATCGCCTCATCAGACATAATGGGAAGGTAAGCACCACCGGCCACGCAGCTTCCCATAATAGCGGCAATCTGAATTATTCCCATTGCCGACATTTTCGCATTGTTCCGGAACTGCCTGCCAAAATGTTCCTTGTCTGGAAAGATTTCGTCTTGCATTGGAAGAAAAACTCCTGCACTATCAACCAGGTATACAATAGGCAGTCGGTTGTCCATCGCTACTTCCTGGGCACGCAAATTCTTTTTAGCAGTAATTGGAAACCACGCACCTGCCTTTACGGTCGCATCGTTGGCTACAATTACACACTGCTTGCCTGCAACGTATCCAATACCCGTAATCACTCCCCCAGAAGGACATCCGCCTTGCTCCTCATACATTCCATCACCAGCAAATAACCCGAGTTCAAGAAAGAAAGAATCTTTGTCGATAAGATATTCGATACGTTCGCGGGCTGTTAGTTTGCCGCGTTTGTGTTGATCCTCAATCTTTTTTTGCCCGCCTCCCAGCTTAACCTTTATTGTTTTGCTGCGCAATTCTTCCAGCAGTTGCCTGAATTGATCTTCATTCTTTTTGAATTCTGAATCGTGGGGCATGGGAAGATTGGAAAATTAAAAGATTGAAAGATTGGAAAATTAGTCTTTCTTCGCTTCTTCCCGTTGTTTCTTCAGATCGCGTTCAATTCGTCGCTGACTCTTGCCAAGAGGGGCCATAAAATGCTTAGGATTCGTATTGAAATGTTTTGCGAGTGAATCTACCGAGTTGAGAAGTTGATTCAGATTGACGTATAAGGAATCCTCGGTCATAAGCTTTCCTACCGTGTTGTCGTTCGAGCTTAAGCGAGATAGTGCATGATCCAATCTCGTAAGACTTTGTTGTGCTTTGTTTACGGTATTGTTAAGCTGGAGCACTTTCAAAGAGTCTGACAAGGACCTGAAGTTTGAGAGCGTTGGCTTAAGTTCTTCCAGTGTCCCATTTAGGTTACCTGCAACAGACTGAAAACTTTCGCTTAATCCATCCATGTTTGCATTCGCGGTATTTAATGTTTTGTTGAGAATGGCTGGCGTATTCTGCAAACGCAGGAACATAGTGTCGATACGTTTCGTGTTGCGCGCTAGTCCTTCAAGAATGGTATTAAGATTTCGTAGAGTAATAGTCAGGTTCGTTGCTACGGGTTCAGCGTTTTGAGTAAAGAAGTCCATAATACCCTTAGCTACATCCGATTTGATAGTGTCTTTCGCCTTTAAGACATTTCCTCCCTGGTTCACGATCAATTGTATGAAACGGCCACCCAGTAATTCACCGTTTAACAACGCGACAGATGAATCCGTCAATACAATTTCTGAGCTGATGTCTAGCTCAACGAGTACGCGGTTTAGCTGTTGCTGAATTTGAATCTTGCTTACGCGACCAACAGCCAGACCATTTAGGTAGATTTGATTTGATTCAGTGAGCTTATCGACGTTCTCATAAAATGCATAATATTTTTTCGTAGAAGAAAAGAAGTCAATGCCCTTTAAGAAATTAAAACCGAAGTATAGCAGGGTTATCCCCACTATCATAAAAAGGCCGACCTTAAATTCTTTGGATAGTTTCATGCGTCAATCATTGAACGTATACATCATGCAGAAAGATCAACCTGTCATCTGATATTGATGGCAAACATAAATTATCATTTCCAGGAATCATTGTTTATAACCATGGTAAATACAATCGCTAAACCCAAAAATTAACCATGGCCTGCAAATCGAAAAAACCTGTGCCCAGGAATTTCGCCGTTAATTTATCGATTCTACTTCATTTTTATAGTCTTTGAACGCCCGGTATATGCCAGAGGCGATCAAATTCTGTCCCTCTTCGCCGGCTAAAAATTTTTCTTCTGTAGAATTTGTTAAAAAACCTGTCTCTATTAGCACACTTGGCATAGCAGTACGCCACAAAACCACGAATCCTGCTTGTTTCACCCCCCTGCTTAAACGGCCTACGCGTTCTTTAAATTGACTCTCAACTTTCTGGGCAAACTTCAAACTGCTTTCCTGGTAGGCGCTTTGCGTCAAAGAAAAAAGTATATATGACTCCGGGCTATTAGGGTTAAAGCCTTCGTATCGTTCTTCGTAGTTCTCATCCATAAGAATAACGGAGTTTTCGCGTTGAGCAATTGCCAGGTTCCCTTCATCCTTATGGAGGCCCATAACAAATGTTTCAGTACCGAAGGCTTTCGTGTTAGGGTTAGCGTTGGCATGAATGCAGATGAAAAGATCCGCTTTGTTTTTATTGGCTATGTCGGCGCGTTCATCAAGGGCCAGGTAACGATCGTCCTTACGGGTATAAATCACTTTCACTCCCGGAACATTTTTTTCGATGTAGTTACCTACCTTCAAGGCAATGCTAAGCGCCAGGTCTTTTTCTTTTAGTAGTCGTCCATGAGTTCCGTCATCATGTCCTCCGTGACCAGCATCGATTACGACTACATCCACCTTTGAATCGTGGGGAGGAGGTGTGCTGGCCGAGATTAGCAAGGTTATTGCTATTATTAGCGCTGTTAATCCGAATTTCCTCACGTTCAATCCAATGTTCAGAGTATTTGTAACTTTATGCAAAATTGTGAATTTTTCACGAAAAGCTAAAGTACAGTTCTCCAACTCTGCACCTGTGCAATATTTTATAGGTTTCATACTCATTTTTTTCGTGGTCACAAATGGTTATGGGCAGGTGGAATCTGAGGTGAAGCCACCGGAGGGCATCTTACCTGTTAAGACCGATACAACTAACATAAATCCAGACTCTATTATTGTTGCAAGCGATACAGTGCCTAAGGCCAATGATTCAACCAAAGTTCAGGCACAATCGCAAAGCGATATTGAGACAACTATCAACTATTCTGCCAGAGATTCAATACGCGCCAGCTTTGATGGAAAGCTTATTTATCTATTCGGAAATGCCCGAATCAAATACGGCGAGATAGAATTAGAAGCCGAAGAAATCACAATCGACTATGGGAACAGTACATTAACCGCCCATGGGATACGCGACTCTCTCGGTAATAGAATCGGTTATCCCATTTTTAAAAATGGTCCAGAACTCTACGAAACAAAAGACATCGTTTACAACTTCAAGACTAAGCGTGCAAGGATTAGTGAAGTCGTTACTCAGCAGGGCGAAGCATACCTTCACGGCGACATAGTTTATA
>JAEZBX010000310.1 GCA_023412765.1 Bacteroidota bacterium | reverse complement strand
GTATAGCCATCGTCAAGATCGGGACCCATGTCATGCAATAGAAGATCGGTATAGGGAAAGAATGTCTTATACGAAAGCGCAGCAATAGAAGATGGACCCGTAGTCATCTCGGGGCGGTGGCAGGTAGCGCAACCGATATCCACGAATATCGATTTGCCTTCCATGACTTCTGCGTTGTGAGTGTTTCGTGCAATAGGTGCTTTTAAAGTCTTCAAATAAAAAACAACGTCCTGTATAACATTGTCGGCAATCTCTGGATCAGATTGCAACCCCGTGTAAGTGTCGAAGGGTTCAAATGTGGAGGTAATGCCAATATCCTGATTGTATGCTTGCGCTGTTTGTTGCAGAAGGTCATAGGCAGCAGCTTTCTTCCCAAAGCGACCGATGAATCGCCCATTGTGTTCGACCGCGCCTGGTCGCGTAAAGAGATAATCCTGTAGTTCAATCCAGTTTGGCGTTCCGCTGACGCCGTCACCGTCCGCGTCATCAGGGTCAGCCCACAAAAGAATTTCTTCGTCACTTACAGCATCAAGAAAACCGAGACCGGTATTGGCTGGCGGTGTAAGTTTAGAAAACCCAACACCGGGCGGCAGTTGCTCAGGACGGTAACCCGGTATTGCCCGGTTTTGCAATTGAGGACCCCCCATGTGGTTATATTGATTACCCGTGTCGTCAAATTGTCCGAAGCGGGTTAGCGTTGTAAAGGGATGCCCTTTTCCATCACCTGGGTGGCAGGTGCCACACGAGCTTGAGACAAACAAAGGTCCCAAACCATTCTCTGGAATAAATATTTCATCATTAAAAGCGACATCGCCATTTACAAAACGGACGTTCTCCGTTTCAGAAAGTCCGTCTACCGGGCCATCCAGTAAGGAGTCATCAGGCGGGCCGGCAGGTTCGAAGTTTTCGCACGCAAAGAGAGCAATAAGGGAAAGCAGAGGGGCCAATCCTTGAAGTAAGATCTTCATATCTCAAATATATGGTAATTAGAATTAAAATGTTAGATCTATCTAACATTTTTGTAAATAGTTTATTTTTATCCATTATTTTTTAACAAATTGCGGGATGGGGTCCTTAACAGAAGAGAACTATATTAAGACGATTTATAGTCTTTCACTTGATCCAGGTGAAGTCACGGTATCGGAGTTGGCCAGGAAGCTGAGCGTGAAGCTTCCGACAGTTACAAGCATGATAAAAAAGCTTTCCGCAAAAAAACTGGTGTCGTATGCACCTTATCAAGGAATAAAAATGACAGAAAAAGGCAGGAAGGAGGCGCTGTCAATTATACGCAAGCATCGATTGGCGGAACTGTTCCTGGTTAAGATACTGAAGCTTGGATGGGAAGAAGTGCATGAGATTGCTGAGCAACTGGAGCACGTTAATTCGGAACGGTTTTACAATCGTATCGATGAGTTGTTGGGTTATCCTAAGGCAGATCCACATGGTGAGCCAATTCCTGACGCGAATGGTAAAGTTGTCTCACAAAAAAGCATTCCGTTAAATCAGGCAGCGGTGGGATCGCCTGTGAAAATTAGCGCCGTTACCAATGACGAAAAGTTATTTCTGGACCATTTAAATTCAAAGGGTCTTCAGATCGGAGATACCATTACAGTTAAAAAGAGAGAAGAATTTGATGGATCTATTTTGATTTTGAACAAATCGAAAAAAGAAACGATGCTGAGCAATCAGGTTGTTGAGAAGATTTGGGTTGAGATGTGAGAGTATTAGTCTCGGATGTTTCAAGGTAAATGTTGCCGTGTGGCTCCGTTAGCGGCCTCCTGATTGTAGCACGGTTTATTGGGACCAGAGCACAGTCCTTTAGGAGGTTCCCAAAAATAAAAATGCGTTTTGGAAACCATAATGTCGCGCAATATGTGTTTGAATTTTGCTGTAAAATTAAATTAAACCGTGCTACAAATAGGGCGCTCCTAGCGGAGCGAGAAAATATCTGCATACCGTGTTAGATATCATATAAGGCACATAAATATTGGGCTCCGCTAGGAGCCTCCTAAAAAAATCGAATGCGGTTGATAAACATTTTCACGGCCAAAACAACATTTCGGACATTTGCTGCGAACTAAATTAAACTGTGCTACAAATAGGGCGCTCCTAGCGGAGCGAGAAAATATCTGCATACCGTGTTAGATATCATATAAGGCACATAAATATTTGGCTCCGCTAGGAGCCTCCTGTTTGTAGCACAATCCATAGATCGGAGCACAGGCTCCGCTAGGAGCCTCCTAAAAAAATCGAATGCGGTTGATAAACATTTTCACGCCCAAAACACATTTCGGACATTTGCTGCGAACTAAATTAAACCGTGCTACAAATAGGGCGCTCCTAGCGGGAGCGAGAAAATATCTGCATATCGTGTTAGATATCATATAAGGCACATAAATATTGGGCTCCGCTAGGAGCCTCCTGTTTGTAGCACAATCCATAGATCAGAGCACAGGCTCCGCTAGGAGCCTCCTAAAGAATTATGTCAGGAAAATTTATGAAAGACATGTAGCCATTCATTTAGGGACGTGTATATATTGCATTACCGTTAACAAAATTATACACTCATGGCTAACACGTTTTCTCAGATTTATTTGCAATTTGTATTTGCTGTACAACATCGCCTGAATCTTATTCCTCAGCAACACAAAGATGAACTTCACAAATATATTTCAGGCCTTGTACGAGCACGAGATGCCAAGATGCTCGCAATTAATTGTATGCCAGATCACGCGCATATCTTCACCGGCTTTAAACCCACGATCTATATGCCTGATTTTGTAAAAGAGATAAAGGTGGAAAGCAACGAATTTATCGTGGGTAAAGGTTGGGTGGGACCTCATTTTAATTGGCAAGAGGGCTATGGCGTTTTTTCATATTCACGTTCTCATATCGATCGCGTGATCAAATACATTCACAATCAAGAAAAACATCACAGAAAAAAAACGTTTAAAAAGGAATACATCGACACGCTCGATAAGTTTGAGGTATCGTACCAAAAAAGATTCCTCTTTGATTTCAGTGATAAACTGTATCCTAGTTGATCCTTAATCCTCTTGCGGGTAAATCACGGTCAACACGATTAATTTTCCAAAATTGGCGCAAATGAAATTAAACAGGGGCTCCTAATGGAGCCTCTCGCGTTCCCTCGATTCTACGCTACAAACAGGGCGCTCCTAGCGGAGCGAGAAATATCTGCTTCAATGATCATATTATTTGCAATACACATATGCATTAGGCTCCGCTAGGAGCCTCCTATTTGTAGCATGATCATCGATCATAGCACAGGCTCCGCTAGGAGCCTCCTAAAAAATGTATGTGTGGGGCTACCGTTATTTCACCGCATAAAACATTTCGGACATTCGGCGCGAGATAATTAAAAAGGTAGCTCCTATAGAGCCTCCAACGTCTCTCTATTTGATAGCTTGAATTTTAAAATTCGTAATTGAGCTCCCGGTTATCCAACCATCTCTACCACGACCTGCCAAACAAAATATATGCAACGATTAGCGTGACAATGATGTTGAATCCCTGGGCGATTACAAATGCATATAGTGGCTTCTTGTTGTTCGAATTAAACAGATCCGAAAATCGTGTTTCCAAACCGATACTTGTAAAGGCTAGTACGAACCATAAAGTCTGAATACTTTTCAAACTTCCCTTGACGCTACTGACCAACTCAGGATTTATCAAAAAAGAAAAAAGTACGGACGCCGCCGCAAATCCTAGTACGAACTTAGGGAAGCGCTCCCAAATCATTCCAAGAGTCGGTTTTTCAACCTTATCACTGTCGGAACCCTTGCCGGTATATGTCCAATAAACACTAATGGCAAAAGCCGCTAGTCCAAGGAGAACATTTTGAGAAAATTTTACGATGGTACTGATCTGCAATGCCGTTTCACCTACCAAAGTACCAGAAGCTACTACTGCACCCGTAGTATCAATACTACCTCCAAGCCACGCTCCTGTCACCTCCTGGGAAAAATCAAAATATTTTGCAATGTAGGGCATCACGATCATCATGGGTATCGCAGTAATCAACACAAGCGAAATGACATAAGAAAGCTTCTTATTATCTCCCTTGATTGCACCTGCAGTAGCAATGGCTGCCGAAACACCGCATATCGATACTGCACTAGATATCATCATCGACAATTCTTCATCGATCTTGAGCCTCCTACAGATCCAATAAGCAAAATACCAAACACTCAGTACCACCACTAGCGCCTGCATCAGCCCCAGTGAACCTGCACGTAATATGTCGGAAAATATGATACCGGTACCCAACAAAACTAAACCAATTTTAACATACAACTCTGTGGCTAGTGAAGATCTGAACCACTCTGGCAATCTGAATACATTGCTGACAAACAAACCCAAACTCAAACTAAATATCACCGCCTCAAGATTAAGATCTCTTACAGTGTTGTTACCCGCCAGAATGAGTGCTATGACCGTTAGTATGTAAACGGAGGGAAAAACAATTCCTATACTCTTCACCGACTTGTTAGTAAGGACTGCTCCTGCAATAGAAAAGATAAACACCAGCAGAAACTGGGCACCGATACTCATCAAATTTGTCGGTGAGAGAACTTTATTAAATAATTCGGACGCGTTGCTCCATGAAAATGATGGCACTGGCACAACCAATCCAAATAGTGTTATTGCGATGATTAAAAACCCCAGGACCACTACGGCCCAATCTTCATGAATTTCAAATTTCTTTTTTTCCACGGCTAAATAATTGCGTCACGTATATTATACAAGGTTAAACTAATTTGGTATCAGGATTTGATGAGCGGACACGATCGAGTGAAACCGCATCTATCCGGAAGATATCTTTAAGGGCGCGCTTTGCCGCATTGTAGCCGCACATCCCATGCACCCCGCCACCGGGAGGTGTTGATGCCGAACAAATATACATACCTTTTTTGGAGGTTCGATATGGCGACGACCGAAGTGCTGGACGTGTGAACAGCTGAAAAATATCAATAGCCCCCCCGTTGATGTCTCCGCCTATATAGTTTGAATTATATTCTTCAAGCTGTTGAGAATTAAAGACGTGCCGGGACAAAATCCTCTCACGAAATCCAGGAGCGAAACGCTCGATTTGGTTTTCAATGATAGCAGACATGTCCCTGGTAGAACCATTTGGAACATGACAGTACGCCCACGCCGTATGTTTCCCCGATGGAGCGCGCGAGGAATCGAACAAACTCTGTTGAGCCAATAACACAAATGGCCTATCCGCATGCTGACCACGCCACGTCATTGCTTCACTTCGTGTAATTTCCTCAAACGAGTTTCCCAGGTGAACCGTACCAGCCCGTCTGCATTCTTGCCCAGTAAACGGAATAGGTCCGGCCAAAGCCCAATCCATTTTGAACACACCCATACCATATCGATACCGGTTCAATTGCCACTGATAAATAGATGAAAATTTATGGCCGGCAATTTTCAACAATTGCCTGGGGGTGATATCAAATAATACTGCTCTTGCTGCAGGTAGTTGGTCAAGCGAGGTCACATAAAAATCCGTGGCGATCTTACCTCCAAGCGATACAAAATAGGATGCAAGTGCATCTGCTATTTTTTGCGATCCACCTCTTGGTATCGGCCACCCCCCAATGTGGCCGGTGGTTGTAAGTACCATTCCAATTGCAGCGGTCGTCAGGTTCGTTAAGGGTAACAAAGAGTGTGCAGCCATACCTCCCCAAAGTCCCTTCGCTTTTACCGTCGTGAATCGATTAGCAATCGATTTGGCCGATAGCATCGCGTCCAATCCAAATCGCGCAAACGCAATCGGTCTACTGGGCATGCTCAATGGTCCGAGAACGTCTTTTACAATCGATGGCCACGAAGAGACCAACGGCTCAATCAATTTTTTATAAGCATTCGCATCGTTAGCGAGAAGACTGGCAGTTTCATCCAAAGACTTTAACAAAACACCAGCCTCACCGTTGTCGAGAGGGTGAGCGGCACAAATATCAGGATGAATAAATTCAAGACCATGATCCGCCAGCGGCAGCGACTTAAAAAAAGGTGAGCTCACTGCCATCGGGTGAATAGCCGAGCAGATGTCGTGAGTAAATCCAGGCAATGTCAACTCAGCTGAACGCAAGCCGCCACCGATTGTCTCCTTCCCTTCTACAATGAGAACTGAAAGTCCATGCTGTTGCAATGTTATCCCAGCCGCTAATCCATTAGGTCCTGACCCTACCACGACTGCGTCATATTCCATCGTGCTTCCTTTTTTTAAACAAATCATTCAGAGCCGGCTCAATATGCGAATAATGAAATTTAAAACCAGCATCAACAAGCCTGGCCGGAATAATTCTTCTTCCGTCAAGTATGAGATAGGGCTCAGTACCTACGATTTTTCCGCCGATTTTGATCAGCCACTCAGGCAGTGAGAAATGAAAATCAACTCCTATTGCTTTCCTCAGTGCTTTCATGAAGTCTTCATTCGACACAGGCTCCGGACTCGTTAGATTATATGCGCCAGCAGCATGTTCATTATTTATCGTCCACAGCGCTGAATTCAAGAAATCTTCTTCATGTATCCATGTGAAAAATTGTTTGCCAGAGCCCAATTTTCCACCGAGAAACGATTTGACAAGACCCGCGAACGGCATCACCAGACCCTTGTTCCTCTGCAAAACAACGCCAAGCCTCCAGGCTACCTTTCTGGTTTTCGTCGTCGAAGCACTCAGAAATGCTCTTTCCCACTCAACACAAATTCGGGCAGGAAAGTCATCGCCTGGACCGGCGCGTTCATCCATTTTCCTGGATGAAAACCCATAATAGGCGGAGGAACTCGCGTTGATCCAAAGCGACGGTGGTTTTGATGAGCGACTGATCGCTTCTCCAATCAATACCGTAGTGGCTACACGCGATCGGATGAGCTCTAATTTGTTGGCCTCAGTGTATCTGCAATCGACTGATTTTCCACACAGGTTAATTACGACATCAGCGCTGTCGATGTATTCTACCCACGAGCCAGTGGTGCGGGCATCCCATAATACATAATTAATATTTTTCAGACGCTCATTTTGAGTGCGCGTAAGGACAGTTACCTTATTTCCCTCTTCTACCAATCGCGTAGCCAGCGACGAACCGAGGTGACCTGTTCCTCCTGCTATAATAATACTTGCCAATTCTATCTATTTAAAAACTTGCAACTTGCCTCCTACCGTGTTGCAAGGGATACTTTTTGTCAGATTTGTCCAATACAACATAGATGGAATCGTTGAATTCATTCACGCCGGTTAAAATAATCCTTGTATCACTTGGCCTCGTGTAATGCAGCACCTGCTTTTCGTCTTTGTGGGCTCTGTTTTTATTTTTTAGATATAATATCTGATTCACTGTGTCAGCATCGTAGTAGAAATATCGTCTTTCCCCAGGTTGACCACCCACTTCCCACCGCGTCACACCAAGATCTCTCTTCCGTTTTTCCTTGACTAGTCGATCGGAATCCTGAGTTGGAACTTGATTGAGTTCGCGGTTTGTAGTATTTCCACGCACGCGCAACGGACTGTAGCCAATCATTCTGTCTACCTCCGCAGGACGATTTGTCTTATAGCTAAGAGAAGACCATCGTTCGAAAGTTGCATCATGCCAGCGCAATGTATCAAATGGATCGTAGGGTAGTACTTTATTGTTCACCCTATATTCTGTCACATTATAGTAACCTTGGGAATTCGCGAGCCCTGGCGTATTTGGAATATTGTAGTTGTTGTGCTCATTGTACCAACCATAGCCCCACAGTACAGTGGCGACAACGAGAAACAAACCATTCCCAACAACCTTTAAACCCGCACGAGTGAATTGTTGCCAGCGCTCTGCGAATGTCGGATAGTGATTCACAGGAACAATCTCTTTCTCCTGAACCAACAATTTCCATATTCTCGGCATGTCATACCAAAGGATGAAAATTCCAATGATCGTAAAGTATGCCGATGGAACGGCAACGCCCGCATCATAGAAATGATTAGCCAGAGTAATGTTAAAGCAAATAACGGCAGCAAGCGCTGCGCCCAGGGCAGCCGTTTTTCGATGTAGCAACAAAACGCCAGGAACAAATTCACCGAGACCCAGAAATATTTCATAGCCCAACTGAACGCCAACGTGCGACCAATAAAGTTTTTTTTCTGCCATGTCGACAAAGTTGGTATTGAGCATTCCCACGGTGGGCAATACCATCTGCATCATGAAGATCTTCTTCAATCCCCAGCCGATCATACCATACGCAAGGCGATAACGTGCAACCACTCGTATCCAATAATATAAAGTGTTATAGGATTTCCTCTTTTTATCGAGTGATGTCCAAATGAGACCACCGAGAACGGCAATTGCCAACACCACGAAAAAATTAATGTAATTCAGGAAGCCGAACACACCTTCCTCCGTTTCAATCAGGATAAACTGAGGAGGCCAGAACGCTACAACAGCTTGAAAATCGTGGTAAGTTATCTCCGACAATTTCAGATTAAACAAGTGCTGGTAAAAGCGTGAATACATCGGAGTACACATAATCGCGATGTAAATGAAGGCAATTCGGAAAGCAACCTTCTGGTAACCCTTCCACGGAATGTTAGATACGACTTCACCTACCGGTCGTGTTTTGAAAAAGCTAATAAGTTTATCCTTGAATGCCATTGTTCAAATTTTTTGGTCTTAAAGTTTTATCCGGTTCCGTCTACCTTCATACATAAAGTATTTCTTATGTACACGTAGTAGCTCTGCATATATCTTTTGATTTTTCTCATTCGTCCCCTCCAATACCATGGTTGAGTCCGATGGAAAGGAGTACGTGAATTCGAAAGTTTCACTTCTATGATTGATGTTCTTGTTTTGCAAACGGATCACATTTGCTGATGGGTCTACCGTGTAATGGAAATAATGTCTTCCCACCGATCCGGCAATTTCATAATTCCTATCTAAATCACTGTCAGTTACTGCGTCACCATCGCTAATGTCGGCAACGATTGGCCTATAGTCGCGAATGCTGACAGTGGACCATTTTTCAAATATTACGTCCTGCCAGCGGTCGGCATCCGTAAGTGAGTATGGAAGAACCTGATCATCTACTTTAAATAATATTGGTATATAGTACCCGTATGCACCTTTAATTCCTTCCTGCTGAGGAACTTTAAAAGGTTTGTCAATCAAACTATATCCGCTTAAACCAGCTACAAGAATGAAAACCAATGCGAAGAGCCTCAATGCCTGCCGCAAACTCTTCAATCTCGTCTCATTCCAAATAGGATAATACTTTCTCCCCAATGCTCTTGTCCCTTTTACAAGCAATGCATATAATCTTGGAACATCTTGAGCAAACAAATACACCGACGAAAACAACAGGAAGTTAACATACACGTGGTGGCCTACGTCATAGAACAAATTAACCATTGCGACATTACCCAAAAATCCTAACACCAGGCCGGTTCCAAGGGTGACTGTACGTGGATATAAGATCAGCCCAGCAGCAAGTAGCTCAACGAATCCAAGGAAAGACTGGTAGCCGGGATTAATCGCTGTCGTCTGAAAGTAAAGTTTCCACGCGAACAGATCTCCGTAGTTGGTATGTAAATTACTAAGCGACGGATAGGGCATCTGTTGTTGAAACAGCATATAAAATCCGCAGACTGCGAGTCCAATACCGAGCTTATATCTTATGCCGGCACGGAGAATGTATTGAAGGAGATTGTATTCTGTAGCTTCTTTATCAACAAAGCCCCACGAGACAGCCGCGATGACAGAGATGGCCCCATAAATAAGCCAGTTTGAAAAACTCCAAAAACCCCACTTAGGTGGGTCAACTAATTCTGGTAAGAAGACTACAAGATCGAGAAGCTGTTTGAAGTGAGGGTTAAGCCAGTTAATTGCAAATAGTTGCTCGTAAAATGCCGGGTGCCAGGGCACTATTTGTATCAGAAAAAAAACAAAGGCTATTCTGAAAACAACTTTTTCGAATTGTGACCATTGGTTGACATCCTCGGTTCCATTCTTGCCAACTGCAAAATATTTTGCAGCTTTTTCTATCGGACCTGCGTCCTCATTTCGATCTTTAAGTTTGTATATGTACATATCTGTGAGATTAGGGTCGAAAATTTTGCTGTGTCACTCTTAGTATCCCGGATTCTGCTCCAGTTCCCCCAGTATCACTTCGTTGCTTGGAACGGGGAACAGATTGTGCTTTTCCGTAATTGTAAGATTGGGTTTTAGTTCCTCTATTTCCCTTTTCAGTTTGCCTGTCCTCGTTAAATCGAAATACCGGTGAGCTTCCCATAGAAATTCCAATCTTCTTTCATCAAGTATGGCATCCAGAATTTCGTCTTTCGTAACGGCATCGGTAGGCGACAGATTTGCACGTCCCCTCACGGTGTCGAGGTCATCAATTGCCCCAGACAGATCATCAGTGTGCGCTCGCGCTTCAGCCCGGATTAAGTATTGCTCAGCGACTCTTAAGATGTAGGATGGATCGGTAGCCGGGCTGCGATAGTATAGCGCGCCTGCATAAAGCGTTGTGCTGCTTTGCTTAGCACTATCGATCAGCGCCAACCTGTCACCGCCGGTTTCCGATTCTTTTAAAACATTTACCACCCCATCTGACGGTCTGAATCTATACTCTCCACCTCGGGCAAGGAGACTCATCGTTGTACGAAGATCATTCGTGTTTTGCGGGGAGAATGCGATTTCGAAAATGGACTCCGGCGTTTGAGATACACCATTTTTAAACCAGGAAGAAAATGGAACTACCAGGTCATAGTTATCCGACTGATCGAGGACAAGCGTGGCATATTCAATTGCTTTATCCCATTGCTGATTGTATAAGTAGTACCTTGCTTTCAATGCCCACACTGCATGCAGGGTTGCTCTTACACGGTTAACAGAATTGTCGATATTGGCTTCAGCGACCTCAAGGTCGGAAAGCACTTGTGAATAGGTTTCGCTGATGCTGCTCCTTGAAAGGGTGGCATCATTAGCGATATCTACCGTAGGCGTTAGCTTCAGTGGCACACCGCCAAATCCCCTGGCCAGATCAAAATAAGCAAGAGCCCGAATAAAGTGGGCTTCGGCAAGAATTTGTTGCCGTTCGGCGTCTGATAGATTGATGTCTGCTATTCCCGGAGCTTTTTGAATGATGTGATTAGTAATATTAATCGTCCGATAGATCGCAGACCATGAACTTTGAAATGAACCATCCTCAGGAATAAAATTCAAATCCTGCAAGTTGTTGAATACCTGATATACCACATCACCGCTGGGAACAAATCCCAGCTGCACATAGGTACCTCCATAATATCCCCCGCTTCCAAGCGACCGATAGGCACCCCGTAGCGCTGTGTTGAGAGATGTTTTGTCGGCGATTGCCAGTTCATCTGAAATGCTTTCGCGCGGCTCGACCGTTAGGTAATCGTCGCAGGACACCAAAAGTCCAAGAGCAAAGATGATTGCTATTTGACGCGATAGTGTTGTTT
>JAEZBX010000307.1 GCA_023412765.1 Bacteroidota bacterium | reverse complement strand
AACCTTCTGGTACTTCGTCTCCTGCCATATGTATGGCCGCTAATGGGGCTCCTGCGTCTCTATGCATTGTCTTAATTTCGTCAATTACCTTTTCGATGAAGGTGAATGTAGACGGAAGAGTAACGTCCATGACATTATCCCTGAAGTATTGAGTGCTTAAATAGTCGGATTTGTCATTCGGATCTTGTAGAAGATACCGGTTTGCCTCTTCTGGTTTTCCATCTCTCATTAATTTTTTATAGCGATGTTGCATGGCTTTTATTGCTGCTCTTGCGTGAGCGGGCGACTCAATTTCAGGAACAACCCGAATGTGCCGCTGCTTTGCATAGCGAAGTATTTCGATGTAATCCTCTTTCGAATAAAACCCATCACCGCGAGCAGTTGCTGCACCAGATCCATATGAAGGATGAAGTTGCTCATTGTCAAGGAAAGGGTATCCCCGGTTCGATCCCACATCAATTAATTCCTGCAACCCCGGAATCTCCAGTCGCCAACCTTCATCATCAGTCAGATGAAAGTGGAATACATTCAATTTGTAAAGCGACATTAATTCAAGGACCTTAAATATTTCTTCTTTCGGCTGAAAGTTCCTGGCGACATCGAGCATAAAGGCTCTGTAAGGAAATCTGGGGGCATCAGACACTTCCAGGCATTGAAGGGAAATCGCTTTATCTTTTTTACGCAGGTCGCCAATTGATAGCATTGACTTGATGGACTGAATCCCATAGAACATGCCGGCGGCGTCTCCTGCTTCCAATAGAATCTGCATCGGTGTAACGCTAATCCTATACGCCTCTGCCGAAAGTGATGCGGATTTGAGACCTATTGTCTTCGTTCGTTTTGCGCCGTTAACCGGAATTTTCAGTCCCAGCAATTGGTCGAGGGTTGCAGACAGATATTCAGCCTCGTCTGTAAATGGGTCGTCTCTAATAATTTGCACACTTTCGTCGAGAGAAAATGTACCCTGCAGTTGTCGGTAATGCCTTGCCGTCGGAAACACCAAAGGCAATTGCGCTGAAGGCAGATCCTCAATTATTTTATTCAGTTCAAATATCGCGGCACCATCCGTACCAATCAGATTTTTTCTTGTGCCGTCTTCCGGCGATACTATTTGCACATTAGCCATGTCCACGCCGACCTGCGGTCGATCATCATTTACCCAAATTAGCCCCGCTGGAACATCCTGGAAATTGGCTACCAGTCGATTCCCCCAATACTCCATGGTAACCGATTGCCCGGCCAAAAGCTTAGGGAACTTTTCTGTGGGTTGAATTGCAAACAGATCTCCGCTGATGTGCTTAATTGTGAAAGCAGGTGTGTTAGATTTAAGAGCGATGGTGTGATATCGCAAGTTGAACAAGATACTCCAGCCTGCCTGTGGAATGGGCAACTTTGACGTTGAGCGAAACGTCAACGAAGCGGTGAACTGATTGGCACCAGGAAGGTTATTGGCGACCAAATTCCATTTAACTTCCACCGACCGGGGATCAAAACCATTGACACGCTGTCCGTTTACTGTCCCCAACATGACGAGCACAAGTAAAGCACTGTAATAGCATCTTAATCGCATGGAACGTGGATCAGACTTCATCATTAATTGCTACCACAAAATACCGCCTCGATTGAGGTTTCAGGTAATCAATCTTGTTCAAAAAGTACCTAATATTGTTCGCTTTATGTAAATTTCAAGACATTGGATCACGAATGAAGTCCAAGATTGGGTATAATGAAAGCCTCTTTTGAGAAGATCATACCGCCGGCAACAAACTCTTTCAAAGTATACGCTTATGAAAAGCCTGAATTTGATGCACCCTGGCACTACCACCCTGAATATGAACTAACCTATATCGTATCCTCACACGGCGTACGCTTCACCGGCAATCATTTCGAAAATTTTTCCGAAGATGATTTGGTCCTGCTGGGGCCAAACGTACCGCATTGTTGGAAGAATACAGGTACCCAAACGCATAAAGCGAGCGCCATCGTTTTGCATTGGGATGAAAGCCTGTTGGGTATTGGCTGGAGAAAAAATCGCGAATTTGAAAAAATAAATCGGCTTCTGCAGTGGTCGGACCGGGGATTGAAGTTTAATCGTCAGGCAGCGCTGTCCGTGAAGGAAAGACTTGAACGACTATTAACGGTCTCTTCCTTCGAAAAACTTATCCTTCTACTTGAAATTCTTCATGAACTCTCATTGACAGACGAACCACACACACTTTGTAAGGATGGGTTTAAGTATCACCTTGAGGTGGCTGATCACGAAAGAATCAACATAGTACATCATTTTGTGCGCACGAAGTACGCAGAAAAAATTACCCTTAGCGATATCGCCAACGCTGTCCATATGGGTCGGGAATCTTTTTCACGCTTCTTCAGCAAAATCATGAATAAGCCATTCTTTTCTTTTCTTAACGAATATCGTATCAATACAGCGTGCAAGCTTTTAATTGAATCCGATATGTCTGTTTTCGAGATTTGTTTTGCCTGCGGTTTCGAGAGCCTGCCTTTCTTCCATCGGCAATTCAAGAGATATAAGGGGAAGTCACCGAATAGATATAGGGCGGCGTACAAGGGATTGGGGTCGGCAGGGACAACGCATGCGTTGTCCGTACTGACCTGTTTATCACAAAAAGCAATTTTATAATTTTTCTTCGAGCTTAACGCCTTTCAGTTCTTCCTGTAGGCTGAACGGCTGATTATAGAGGCGTTTTCCCGTAGCCTTGAAATAGGCATTGGCCACTGCGCCACCCGTTGGAGGCAGAGCCGGTTCACCAAGGCCGGTAGGATCTATTCCGTTGTCCACAAAATGACATTCCACCTCCGGTATTTCCTTTAACTTGATCAACCGATACGTGTTAAAATTCTTTTGTTCGGGCAATCCGTCTTTAAAAGTAAGCTGGCTGTACATAGCGTGGCCTAAACCGTCCACTACCCCACCCGTTACCTGCTGTTTGGCACCGCTCAAGTTTACAACCACGCCACAGTCAGAGGCAGCATAGATTTTCTTCAGTGAAGGTTTTCCTTTCTTCATCTCTATTTCCGCCACCTGGGCAACGTAGGACCGGTGAGAGAAGTAAACACTAAAGCCTTGCGCCAATTCCTTTTTTGTTCCCCATCCAGACTTCTCCGCAGCCAATTTTATAACAGCTTTCATACGATCGATGTCATACTTGATCTCTCCTACCGGAGCGTTCTTTGCCTTATCCAGTAAATCAAGGCGGAATTGCACGGGATCCTTCTTAGCAGCCATGGCAACCTCATCCAGGAATGCTTGCTCCGCGAACGCAAGGAAATTCGTGATTGGCGCGCGCCACGGTCCGGTTGTTATGGGTGACTTATGTTCAATTGAATCGATCAAAAGGTTCTCAACAGCTCCTGACGGGAAATTGTCTTCACGTGTACTGTTACCGGCATTAATGCCTACGCCTCTTAATTTGTATCCGATAAGGTTGCCATCATTATCGAGGGCCGCATCAAAGCGATAGCGGACGGCCGGGCGGTAGCTACCACCACAAATATCGTCTTCGCGAGTCCAGGTCACTTTAACTGGAGCTTTCATAAGTTTGGATACTTCTGCAGCTTCAACGGCATAATCCGACTGAAGTCTCCGGCCAAAACCGCCACCCAAACGTGTCAGTTCTACCGTGACATTATCCGGGAACATATTTAACGTCCTTGCTACATCCATCCTGGCACGGTCCGGTGTCTGCGTGGGTCCAATTAATTCAGCTCCATCTTCCCGCACATGGGCGAAGAAATTCATAGGTTCCATCGGACTATGAGAGAGAAATGGACATTGGTACTCGCGCGTTATAACTTTCGCCGCTGACTTGAATGCTGATTCCACATCGCCGTCCTTACGCCGAACTGTTGCTTCGCCGTTCACCAGCAGATCCTTAAATAATTTGTCGTGATCGGCAGTGCTTTCTATGGCGCCGTCAGGTTCGTAGTCAATTTTCAAAGCTTTTCGGGCCTTGCTTACCTGCCACGTGGATTTACCAACGACTGCGACATTGTTACGGAATGTAACGACATCGACGATGCCCGGCATCGCTTTGGCAGCTGCACTGTCGACTGACTTCAGCTTCATCCCAAAGGCAGGGCGTTGGATCATCGCGTGAAGCATCCCCTCGCGATATACATCAAGCCCAAAAAGAGGTTTCCCGGTAATAATGTCTTTGTTGTCTACATTACGTACAGCTTTACCAATAAGCTTGAAGTCCTTCTGTTCCTTCAACTTAACGTCTTTTGGTACAGCAATACTTGAAGCCTCATTGGCCAGTTCACCGTAGCTGAGGCGGCGGTTGCCAGTCTTATCAACAACGAAACTATTCTCAGCAGTTAAAGTAGACGCATCAACATTCCAGCGTTTTGCAGCTGCCTCAATAAGCATGTGACGAGCTGTCGCGCCGGCCTTCCGCAGTCTTTCCCAGGAGTGAGGGATTGCGCCGCTGCCACCGGTCACCTGACGTTCATATTTCTTGGTGTCCAGTGCAGCCTGTACGACTCTCACCTGCGTCCAGTCAGCATCAAGCTCTTCTGCCACCACCATCGGGAACGATGTTTTGATATTCTGGCCCAACTCCGGATTGGGAGAGAATATGGTGATTACCCCTTGCGGTGAAATGGACAGGTAGCTATTGAAATTAACATCTTCTGCAAGGCTTTCAACCACCCCAATTACCGATGCTTCGGTCTTGCTCCAATGAAAGCCCAGTATTAGTCCGCCGCCCGCAGTGGCAGCTATCTTCAGAAAATTCCTTCTGCTAGTCTTAGAAAAACTTGTCATGGCTATTTACTGAGTTTTGTGGATGCTAGTACAACTGCTTCTTTGATGCGATGGTAAGTGCCGCAGCGACAGATATTACCATTCATTGCATTTTCAATTTGCTCCAGGGTAGGCTTCTTGTTTTTGTTCAGCAGAGCCGTTGCGCTCATGATCTGGCCTGCCTGGCAATATCCGCACTGGGCTACATCTGCCTCATCCCATGCAAGTTGAACCGGATGGTCACCGTTTTCAGATAGACCTTCGATGGTGGTTACTTTGCCTGTACCGACTGCGGAAACGGGCAATACGCACGAGCGCACCGCATTTCCATTCAGGTGTACAGTACAAGCTCCGCACTGCGCGATTCCACAGCCATATTTCGTTCCTACCAGGCCGAGATTGTCTCGCAGCACCCAGAGAAGGGGCGTGTCTGCATCAACATCTGCTTCATAGGTCCGGCCGTTAATTTGCAATTTGTAGTTAGCCATGTTGTTTAGGTATTTTTTTCCTTCGTGAAGTTATGAAAATATTTGAGGGTGATAAAAGGCTAAATCCTCAGTATTTCATTTTTAGGATGAACTGTTTGTAGGTTACACAGGCGGAGAGGTAATCGGTCGGCACTACTTACTACTTACTACTTACTACTTACTACTTACTACTTACT
>JAEZBX010000217.1 GCA_023412765.1 Bacteroidota bacterium | reverse complement strand
CCCTATTCCTTATCCCTTCTTTCGATACCCCACAACGCACAGAGGTGCAGGGCCGATAACCAATCACTAAAAAGAATAAAAACGCACCAATCGCGGAGAGAGAGGGATTCGAACCCTCGGTGCGGTTGCCCGCACAACGGTTTTCGAGACCGCCCCGTTCGGCCGCTCTGGCATCTCTCCTCTTAAGACTTTGATCGCAAAAATTAGAAAAGATTATTCGAATCGCAATGACTCAATCGGGTCGAGCTTCGAAGCTTTGTGCGCCGGATAAAAACCTGAAATCAAACCAACGAAAATACATACGATAAATCCGACGACGATCCATAACCATGGGATGAAGTATGAATTGCTACCGAGGAATCCACCGAAGAAATTTCCCACCAGTATCCCAAGTATAATTCCGAGAATTCCACCCAGGAGGCACACAACAATTGCTTCGATCACAAACTGCTGCCGTATCCGCAAAGGTGTAGCTCCCAGAGCCTTCCTCACACCAATCTCTCTTGTCCGTTCAGTCACCGAAACCAACATGATATTCATCAGTGCTATAGATGCACCCAGAAGCGTCACGAAGCCTATCACTAACCCCCCAATTCTAAAATATCCCATAATCCTCGCGGTGCGCTCCTTCAATGATTCACTACTTTCAAGCTCGAAAGAGTTTTCCCTCCCTGCACGATCCCGACGGATGGCGCGCATTACTCCAGCTGCTTCACCCATCGCATATTCAAGTTGAGTGGGGTCAACAATTCCTACTGTCACTTCATAGTTTAATCCCTGTCCCTTTGCCATTTGATTCGCCAACCGGATCGGGATAAAAACCATGTTATCATAGTTGTCTTCCAGGGATTGTCCCTTCTCTTCCAAAACACCAATCACCTTAAACTGCACGCCCGAGAAAGACACTTTCTGATTAATTGGGTCCTCATTCTCTTTGAACAAAACTTTATAAACCGAATGACCTATTATCACCACAGGCTTCCCATTGTCAATTTCAAAGACAGAGAAATTTCTTCCCTGAGCAACATTCAGATTTTTTATGGTGAGATATTCGTCATTTACTCCCATCGCATTGATGTTAGGATTGGTTTTGTTCGAAAGATGTTTGACTTCCGCTATTTGTGTCAGGTTTGCGGACAGGCTTATCGTTGAACTCACCCGATACTGATCAATGAATCGTTGCACCTCATTAAGTTTCAGCGGCGGATAATTCTTTTGTGTCACGCCTTGCGACGTTCCACCGCGGTTAACCTTCGACGATATGTTGAATGTATTTGAGCCGAGTGCCGACAATCCTTCGCTCACGGACTTCTGCGCTGCGTCAATAGCGGTAGAAACGCTGATAAGTGCAGTGATACCAATTGTAACAATCAATGCGGTTATAACCGACCGCAACATATTGACCTTTACAGAACGCAATCCTTCAAGGATATTTTCAACTAAATTCATGCTGACAGATAATTCTAAACAATTATAGTATGCTTATACGTTGAATAAATAGGCTGGGATGTTACAACTCGCAGCGTATTTTTTAGACTTGACCACCAAATATGGGTATATTCTCTAAAAATGCGTGTTATTCTACATTCCGTCTGTAAATTTACAATGACTAACCGGGTTATGTGTATGAACAGGAGCGCAATTCTTATAATCTTCTTCCTGACTTCGCTCGCAGCCAGTGCGAATTCCATTCTGATTCCCATGGATGAAAAGCAATCCAATCACCTCAAGGCCTACGGTATAGCATATTGGATCCTGAGAAGTGACATGGAGGTTGATTGGCTTCTCAACTATCGGGGCGGAAGTTTTATGTGTAATTATCATCCGGCCATCCAAAATGAACTGGTGGTGAGAGGGGTCAGTTTTGAAATCATATCGAGTGCGCAGACAAATCAAATCATTGCCGAGATCTCCAGTCCCGCAGCGAATTACGATCTCATGAAGTTGGAAAAGTATCCGAAGATTGCTGTGTATTCACCCAAGTCTAAACAGCCGTGGGATGATGCAGTTACATTGGTTCTAACTTACGCGGAGATTCCATACGACATCATATTTGATGAAGAGGTAATGAATGGAAACCTCGTAAAATATGACTGGCTTCACCTTCACCATGAAGACTTCACCGGACAGTATGGTCGGTTTTACGCCAATTACAGCAATATGCCATGGTATATTGAACAACAGCAGGAAGCCGAGGCAATTGCACAGAAATTTGGGTTCCACAAAGTTTCCCAATTGAAGCTGGCTGTAGCAAAGAAGACTAAGGAATTTGTCACCGGTGGTGGGTTTATGTTCGCCATGTGCTCGGCTACTGATACTTACGATATCGCATTGGCAGCTGAAGGCGTCGATATTTGTGAACGAATGTATGACGGAGATCCGGCTGATCCGAGTGCACAGGAGAAACTAGACTACGAAAAGACGCTTGCGTTCACCGACTTCAAGCTGGTTAGGGATCCGTATATGTATGAATTTTCTGACATCGACAACCAGCCCAACGAAAGAGGACTGCGCCAGGACAACGATTATTTTTCTTTGTTTGAATTTTCAGCAAAGTGGGATCCGATCCCCACCATGCTTACGCAAAATCACACTCGCGTAATCAATGGCTTCTTTGGCCAGACGACTGGATTTAAGAAAGATCTTGTTAAGCCAGATGTGCTGGTCATGGGAGAGAATAAAGAAATCAAAGAAGCCAAGTACGTGCACGGTGTTCTCGGTAAAGGATTTTTTACCTACTACGGCGGGCATGATCCCGAAGATTATCAACACCAGGTCGGTGAAGAACCCACCGATCTCAACCAACATCCAAATTCACCTGGCTACCGGTTGATCCTTAATAATGTGCTGTTCCCGGCCGCGAAGAAGAAGAAGCAGAAAACTTAATTCATAGTTTAAAGTTTAAAGTTTAAAGTTTAAGGTTTCGGAACTTCATGGTTTGGCTCGACCAATATAGCTGATCACTCGGCTCGAGCAGAACTTTAAACTTTAAACCTTAAACTTTAAACTTTAAACTAATTAGTGAATCCTATCCCCCCTAACCTCCATCCTCTTCATTAATCCCGCCTCATATTCAAGCCACTCTTCCCATCGTTGCATTACATAGTTTTCGGGCATGTATTCTTTTGCGAGATGAAGAAAGCTTTTATAGTGTCCCGCTTCGGAGATCATAAGCTCGTGATAGAAGTCGGATAGTTCTTTATCCCCAACATTTTTCCAAAGAACTTTGAAGCGCTCGCAGCTTCGCGCTTCAATGAGGGCGTTCAACAAAAGTTTTTCCACGAGGTGTTGCTCCTTGCTTCCTCCTTTCTTAATAAATTTCGACAACTCCTCTACGTACTCATCCTTTCGTTGGGGGCCCAGCGCATAGCCTCTCTTTTTTAGCTCGGCCAATACACGCCTGAAATGATCCCATTCCTCAGCTACAACCGGCGTAAGCGCCTCCACCAGTTTTTCGCGATCGGGATGCTGGATGATGAGGGAAATACACGATGATGCCGCCTTCTGTTCACAATAAGCGTGGTCGACAAGAATGTCTTGCAGATTTTTCTGGGCAATGTCTGTCCAACGTGGATCGGTAGGAAGCTCCAGCCCCAATGTGAACTTATCCTTTGCAATTTTCAAGATACTGATATTATAGTCAAACGTTGTTCAGTCAAGTTAGTCGTAAAACGACCAATCAAACCCAAAGTCAATAATATTTCGTTGACCTGGATAGCCGGGTGTTAGCATGTATCCCTCCTCCGAAAATGTCTGAAGTAAGTTATGGTACTTGAAGAAAATCCTGCCTCGTTTAATGCGTGCGCTAAAGAAAACATCTACAATCGGAGAAGCCGGGACTTTGAGGGCATTTCCCGTATGCCTTTCCTGTAAGTAAAACTGCTGAATGGGGACATCATATGCCAACGGATAATATGCGGACCGATAATGTACATCTACGCCGGCGTGCATGTCCAAATTACCATTGAAAAAAATGTTCTCGTACGACAATTGTGCATTTATAAACCACTTAGGAAGCTGGATGGCGTCGTCAGGGTTGTCCAGCAATTCGGAATAGATTACATCCGTCGAAAAATTTATGTGCCGCATAATTGTTAGTCCAAACTTGAGCTCAGGCGAAAAAATAACCTGCTGACCCGACGATTGGAAGGGAGTAACTGGTGGAACGTTTGAGACGGTATCCTCCTGGAAGAAAATATAGTTTCCCAATCTTGTAAAAGTCATACCCGGGGAGACACGTAAGACCTTTGATTTGTAATGAAGGTAGCCCTTTATCTCAGTAACGTTTACATTATTAAAATCATTAGACCACACGTGGTGGGTGCCAACATAATTTTGCTGTAGCATGCTCGGCGAATATTGCACCTGCTTCACTGATCCCTCAAACCATTTGCTTTTGATCTGACCGTCAGCACGGTAATTTCCATTTTGCTGAATCTCCACCCAGGCATTAACTTCTCCGATAGAATCAAGATGCAATGCCATACGTCCACCGAGATAACTTTCTACCTCAGACTGTTGCCCCTCTGTGTGGATATTTGTAAAAGTGTAGTCACGGATCGCGTAATAACCATTGTAAAACAGTTTAAGCAGGTTGCCTTTTATGCCCAGCTCATTCCGAACGTATTTAAACTTAACCTTGTCAGAAGTCTTTACACTATCCACGGCTTTATTGTAATAGTCGTAGTAAGGAATCTTGGAAGATCCATCCAGAAATTTGTTACCCTGGCGGTATCGGTCAAAGGTATGATAGACCTGCAACGCGCGACCGATTTCGTATTGATGATATAGATGTAAGTTCATTCTCAGGTCTCCGCTCAACGCATCCGTTAGTGAAGGCTGAGCGTTTACGAAGAAATAGTCTTTGTATTCAAAATTTCCAGGTTCATCACCAGCATTTATTCCGCCATACTCATCCGCCTCATGATTGTTCCTGCGAAAATTAAATATCGCCCTATACGCACTGTCAGGCGATTGATAGGACGTGTAAATGTCGTAGTACGTTCCACGAACATTGCGATCACCTTTGCCCGACCGCTGAATCTGCTTATCGATCAAAAGCGCTCTATAGGTGAACCCAAAATTCCATTGCGGAGTGATATTTCTGCTGAATGTAACACGGGTCATCGACCTCCCCTTTCCCCCTAATGATGCGCGGATATTGGTGTACGGTGACTTGGTATCATAATAACGAACCTGTTCATCATCCCAATAAAGATCATAAGCGTAGAATCCAGAGGTTGCCCCAATAACGTCTGGTACTTTGTAAAAGATGGGTGCTATAGCGGTACCGATATTTCCGAGATCCTGGTATCGGTATCCATATTGTTGAACGAAGGTGTACCGATGAAAATTTCTAATGGCAGTGTCTATGGGATGATAGGTTATCTGGTTGAAAAAAACATCCTTTTCAAAATAGTACCTGGATGTTTTTGGACCGTACACCTGCTTTGTTGTATCGTCTATGATCTGGCTGCCCCGCCGACTCGGTTGATCCTGCGCCAATGCATTAATTACCGCAATGCAGATTACAAGCAAAATGAGGATATATCTAAAAAAATGCACGGGTAAAATTACTGCATTGATGTTTATCTTAATAACACAGCTGCTATTTCTAGGCACTCCTTACTGTGTTTAAGACCATTTCATCAAAATCCTGACCAGCTTTAATAAAGTCCACTTCTATCGGCAGGTAATAGATAGAAAGCGATCTTATTTCATCCTGAACTTCCTCGCTTTCTAATTTCACTTTATCTTTTTCGGTAGTCAAAAATACCACGTTGGCATTCCGGCTTGAAAACTCCTGCCATTCTTTAACATCTTGTATAGTGTAGTAATGGTGATCCCGATAGGAAAAATGTTTTATTAGAGTATAATTGTCACGAACGTATTCTTCAAGCGGAGCAGCATTTGCAATAGCCGTGACCAAAACAACTTTTTCAAAAGGAACATCGATCGGATTTAAAAAGGCCGTCGGTTTCCCATAGCGGATCGATGAAAAAAACACAGGCTTCTCTGCATACTGTCTGATCGATTTTTCCACGTCCATCATTGCATCGTCGGAAATTTCAGCGGGACATTTCGACACCACGATCACGTCTGCCCGTTTCGAACTCCATTTGCTCTCGCGAAGACGTCCGGAGGGTAGTAGAAAATCCTCAAAAAACGGTTTGCGATAGTCGGTAAGGAGAATTGAAAACCGCGGCACAACCTGTCGGTGTTGAAATGCGTCGTCAAGCAGGATGGCCTGGATATCTTCGTCTTCCTGAAGTATTAATGGGATGGCAAGAGCGCGTTCTTCGCCTACCGATACCGTGATATTGTTTCCGTATTTCTTGTACAGTTGATAAGGTTCATCGCCTAAAGTTTGAGCATTATCATTGGCATCAGCAATTCGAAACCCAGTGGTTTTACGTCCATAACCTCTGCTTAGGGTAGCAATCTTATGCTTGTCGTGAAGGAGCCGGATCAGATGTTCGATCATCGGCGTCTTTCCAGTTCCACCGACCGACAAATTCCCGACGCTAATGACGGGAATTTCAAATCTTACCGATGGCTTAAGTCCCCGGTCGTACATTCGGTTCCTTAACTCGGTAACCAAATAATAAAGCCATGAAAAAGGAAAGAGTAATATCCTTAGTAAAATCATTGTACACCTTGAACCTTAACGTCCAAACTCTAACTTGAGCATCGAAATTGCTAATTCATGGACGCAAGTATAAAAATAAAAGATGTAACCCGATACCTTGAGGAGTGGGCACCACTCAGTTACCAGGAGTCGTATGATAATTCCGGACTAATCACAGGCAACGCGAACGATGAAGTGAAGGGTCTTCTTATTTCGCTTGATTGTACTGAAGATGTAGTGGATGAAGCTATCAAGACGGGCTGCAACCTGATTGTCAGTCACCATCCAATTGTTTTCAAGGGACTCCGGAAATTAACGGGCAGCACATATGTAGAGCGTACGATCATTAAGGCCATTAAGAACGACATTGCAATCTATGCCATCCATACAAACCTGGATAACGTGCATACAGGGGTCAACAAAATGATCTGTGAAAAAATCGGACTGAAGGACCTTAAAGTGCTGGCTCCCAAACAAGATACGCTCAACAAGCTGGTAACATTTATTCCAAAAGAAAGCGCTGCGAAGGTGACGGCCGCCCTTTATGAAGCCGGTGCCGGACAGGTGGGCGATTACAAAAATTGTAGCTTTCAACTGGAAGGCATTGGTACCTTCATGCCTACCGAATCTACTAACCCGTTTATAGGCGAGCACCAGAAACAAACGTTTGTCGAAGAATCCCGGGTTGAGGTGATCCTGCCGGAATATCTTAAGACCAAGATCCTTAGCGTTTTAAGGGCCGCGCATCCATATGAGGAGGTTGCCTATTATCTGCTCCCATTGTTGAATGAGAATCAGCAGGTTGGTTCCGGGATGATTGGAGAATTAGAAGTACCCGAGGAACCTTTACGCTTCCTTCAAAGTTTAAAAAATAAGATGAACCTGAGCGCGATTCGACACACCGCTCCACTCTCCAAAAACATTAAGAAAGTCGCCGTTTGTGGCGGCGCAGGCAGCTTTCTGTTGCCTAACGCCATTCAAGCCGGGGCTGACGCATTTGTGACCGCTGACTTGAAATATCACCAGTTTTTTGATGCTGATAACAAGATAATGATTGCCGATATCGGTCACTACGAGAGTGAGGTTTTCACCAAAGAACTTTTAATGCAGGTTTTAACGAAAAAATTTCATACTTTTGCGATCATTTTTTCAAAAACCCGAACAAATCCAATAAGCTACATATAACGAATGGAAAATCAATCAGTTGCACAGAAGCTCGAAGCACTAGTAAAACTACAGTTCATCGACACAAAACTGGACGAACTAAAAAAGCTGAGAGGCGACCTTCCCGACGAGGTTCAGGATCTTGAGGATGAAATTGAGGGGTACAAGACGAGGCAAACACGACACGAAGCAGATCAAAAGGAAATAGAAGAAGCAATAAAAAAGCACAAGGAAGGGATCAAGGAAGCTGAAAAACTAATCAAGAAATATTCAGAGCAGCAAAAAAACGTTAGGAACAACCGGGAATTTGACGCCATCACCAAAGAAATCGAACTACAGGAACTTGAAATCCAGATCTGCGAAAAGAAGATAAAAGAAGGAAAGGACAGCATCACAGCCAAAAAGGACGAGATAGAGAGAATTAACAATCAGATCAAGGAAAGAGGCGACCACCTTGAAACAAAGAAAAAAGAACTCGACGGCATCCTAGCCGAAAGCCACGAAGAAGAAAAGAGACTGTTAGCTGAGAGAGACAAAGCCACCAAGAAGATCGAAGACAAACTCCTCAAGTATTACGAAAGATTGCGAAAGAGCCTGACAAACGGGTTAGCTGTTGTACGCGTCGTACGCGGTGCAGCTGAGGGCTGTAACATTGTGATACCACCACAAAAGATCGCCGAGATCAGAGAGAAGAAGAAAATTGTTATTGATGAACATTCCGGTCGTATATTGGCTGATGTAGATATGGATTCTTTGGATGAAGGCGACAAACCTAAAAGTGCAAAAGTTGTCGCAGCTCCTGCGGCTAGAAGGAAAAAAGTTGAATAATCATTTTACCCGCTATATAAAAAAGGCAGCCATTTCGGTTTGCCTTTTTTTGTTGCTATCTACAATTGCGTTAGGTGCCACAGATTCACAATGGGAGTTTGACGAGTCAACCGAACAGGCTTATCGATACACCTTGAACCTTGATTTTGAGAAGGTACATCAACTCATCCCCTCCCCGACTACGTCTCAACAACATTATGTCGTTTCTCTTACGGAAGCTATTGAGTTACTTATCAACGAAGACGCAGAAAAATTTTCGGTTTTCGAGGAACGTTTCAATAGCCGACTTGAGCGCAAAACAAAACTTAATTCAGCGGCAGATTTACTGCTGCAAGCAGAAATCAGGATACAATGGGCATTCGTTTACCTTAAGTTCGGTCACGAATTCGATGCAGCATTAAACCTACGACAGGCCTACCTTACTGTAAAAACTTTGAAGGAGCGTTTCCCAAAGTTTGACGCTGTGAACAAAACATCCGGGTTGCTGAACGTAATTATCGGATCAGTCCCTCAGAAATACAACTGGATACTAAGTCTTTTAGGTGTCGAGGGATCGGCAGCAAAAGGATTGGAGGAACTTAAACAGGTGAGCGATCCTTTTTCTTTTGAAGGCAAAGTAATAAATGCACTAATCCTCGGATTCCTGATGCAACAACCCGATGATGGAATGCGCGAAATACAGTCGCTTCTTAACGAACATCCAACGAATAGGCTAGTACTTTTTCTCGGTAGCGCGATGGCCCGGAAGAATAGAGAGAGTGATCAGGCTCTTGCCATGTTGGATAGCCTCGACAGTCAGGTTGATGGTGAGCCGTTGCATTTGGCTCGTTACCTTCGAGGAGAAATTTGCCTATACAAAGGTGAGTACGTCGAAGCAATTTCTTCATATCGTTGGTTTATCAGCAACTATCGCGGCCAAAATGGCATCAAGGATGCCTATTACAAAATAGGGTTGTGTTATTGGTTAAATGGTAACTCTAACGATGCACATGCGACTTTCAAGTTGGCAAAATCCATGGGCAAAGATGCGTCTGAAGCAGATAAGTATGCTGCGAGAAGTCTTGCTGAAGCAGAACTTCCACACCTGATGCTTACGAAAGCAAGATACGCTACCGATGGCGGCTACTATCAACGCGCAAAGGTTATACTCGATTCAGTTCGCGATGCCGATATTCCCACCCTTCGTGATCGCGCAGAATATTTTTATAGGAAAGCTCGTGTTGCGCATCATAGCGATGAAATTCAATCGGCGAAAAAACTTTATCAGAAAACTATCGAAGTAACTGGAAACGAGCCGTGGTATTTTGCTCCTAACTCTTGTCTGCAGTTGGGTTATATTGCGTTGAATGAAGGCGCCGAAAGCGAAGCAAAAAACTATTTTAACAGAGCACTCACCTATAGCAGGCACGAATACAAAAATAGTATCGACAGCAAGGCAAAGTCCGCGCTGGATCAAATGAAGCGCAAATGAGAAACGTCGTTGTTAAGCTCAATGGTAAATTGACCATTTGTATAGTCTAGCAGATACAGGCAAAGATTCTCGTGTTCAAACATATCCATCGACTTTAGCGGATAGTTAAGAAGAATACAAAGCAAGATTCGGATGGCGCGGCCATGCATGCAGATGAGGACTGTTTTTTCTTCCGTTCTGCTCATGATATAATCAACTACCGGTTTCATTCTGCGAACAACGTCGTCAGGGCTTTCGCCTTGTTCAATTTTGAGCGAAGTATTACCCAGCTGCCATTGTTTCAGCATATAGTGATAGTATTGATCTTCTTCCGGAGTAATCTTAAAACCTTCCTTGTTACCCCAGCTGATCTCGTTTAAACCCGAAAATGATTCATTGGGGATTCCTAAGTCAAGAAAGCTTTTAACCGTTTCGGTCGTCCTTTTTAATGTTGACGTATAGATTTTATCGAATGGCACATGCTTGTATTGCTCAAAGAATGCTTTCGCCTGGGCAATACCACGATCATTCAGGCTGCTATCCACACCGCTTCCCTGAACAATGTTCTTCAGGTTGAAATCAGTCTGTCCATGACGAACGATGTAGATTTTTTTGCTGTCCAATTTTCAATAATTTTGGGCGCAAAAATAAGGAATTACCATAGAGTCCGACGGTGAACTGATAAATAGTTTCATGGGAATTTTTAAGCAAAATGTAACACCCGCATCACTTAACGAGATGTCGAGAAATAGCATGCCGGGCCTGTTAGGCATCGAGTTCACGGAAATCGGCGATGATTTCATTGTTGCACGTATGCCCGTCGACGATAGAACGCGCCAGCCGCTTGGCCTCTTGCACGGAGGGGCATCGGTTGCGCTGGCAGAAACATTAGGGAGTGTAGCTGCAACGCTCTGTGTAGACGATTCCAGGCTCTGCGTCGGCCTTGAGATCAATGCGAACCATATCAAATCCATCCGCAACGGTTTTGTTACTGGCCGCACCCAGCCTGTGCATTTAGGTAAACAAACACATGTTTGGGAAATACGCATAACAAACGAAGCAAACGAACTTATTTGTATTAGCCGGATCACTATGGCGATACTGGAAAAAAAGAAATAGGGTTTATGGCAACATCGACTTCAGTTTCCAACCCGATTCTAAATGAAACTGAATATATCTCCTTATTGATCAACTACGCAGTTAAGAATAAATATGCGGTCGCGGTGTGGCGCTTACCCAACGATGGTGTTACACGGCTAATCCTCTCTAGAAATCCGAGACCGCTGGCTTCGGGCCAACCATTTGAAGATCTTGAAGCTGGATTCATATTTGCGCCATTTGACGCATCCGCGGAACGAATTTTCCTCGACGCAGACCTGGCATTTTCATTTGAAAACGGGCAACTCGAAAAATTCGAATCCACTGATGGAAGTTCTCTAGATAAATTATTTGCCGAGAAACTTAATGCCGACGATGACGCAACTACTGATTTGCATTTAGGCAAAGCGTTACGTATTGATCCTTCTATCAGCAGTCATTTCATGGAGTTGGTTGCCCGTGCAGTTAGTTCAATCGATGCCCATGTATTTGAAAAAGTAGTTCTTTCAAGAACGAAGGCGGTTGATCGAAAAGACGACTTCAATGTCGTTAACGCTTTTCAAAAATTATGCAGGCTTTACGGCAATGCTTTGATCTCGTTTGTCACATTGCCTAACGAAGGAAGCTGGCTTGGCGCTTCACCTGAGCTCCTTGTGTCCGTTCAGGATAAACGCATATTTAAAACAACTGCACTGGCCGGTACGCAGGCGTATAGCCAAGGCGTTAATATCAAATCAGTCGCCTGGACTCAAAAAGATATCGAAGAACAGGCATTGGTTGAGCGTTACATTATCAGTTGTTTTAAAAAAATCAGACTCCGTGAATATGACGAGCATGGACCGAGAACGGTCGTAGCTGGCAACCTCATCCATCTCAAATCAGACTTCACGGTAGACATGGAAGCAACAAATTTTCCAACGCTCGGGTCTGTTATGCTCCAACTGTTACACCCTACTTCGGCCGTCTGCGGTCAGCCATTGGACACAGCGCTTGAATTCATCCGAAAACACGAAAATTACGATCGGCAATTTTATGCTGGATATCTCGGCCCAGTCAATTTCAAAAATCGCACAGATATTTTTGTAAACTTACGTTGCCTACAGGTGTTGAAGGAATCTTTGATCTTGTATGCCGGCGCAGGTATTACTCAGGATTCAATTCCTGAAATGGAATGGGAGGAAACAGAATTGAAGCTCAACACACTACTGACAGTCATAGAATAAAATGCTAAACAGGCATGAGTCGCTTTCAATCCATATATGACATAGCCCAACTCTGCGCAAAGAAAGGATTGAGCAAAGCGGTGCTGTGCCCGGGATCGCGCTGTGCTCCACTGACGTTAGCCTTTACCCGCCATCCAGACATTCAATGCAAGACCTTCAGCGATGAAAGAAGTGCTGGCTTCGTCGCCATGGGACTGTCTCAATCATCAGGAGAACCCACTGTCTTGGTCTGCACTTCAGGAACGGCAGCCTACAATTTTGCCCCCGCGGTTGCAGAATCATTTTTTAGCAAAATACCTTTGATTGTCCTCACCGCTGACAGACCAACGGAGTGGATTGGACAATTGGATGGCCAGACGATCTATCAGACAGGAATATTTGGTAAACATGTTAAGGGGTCATACCAACTCCCTCAGGAGTATGAGCACCCAGATAACGGTTGGGCTATAAACAGAATAGTAAACGACGCTATCAACCTGGCATGTCAGGAGCCGCGTGGACCAGTGCATATTAACGCACCTTTTCGAGAGCCATTATACCCAACATCAACCGATGTTTTTTCATATTCAATTGATGTTAGGGTAATAGATGACGCACAAGCCATATTGGAACTAGATTCCACTCAAGCAGAAAAGTTAATAAATGCGTGGCCCACGTTTCACAATATCCTGATGGTGGCAGGCCAGCTTAAATTGAACAGTGCTCTCTTAACATCGCTTAACAATTTCCTCGACACTCACAACATCCCGCTGGTTGGTGATATCATCAGCAACCTTCACCCTATCGAAAAATTGGTGCGACACTCCGACTTGTTCTTGGGGCAATGCGGGTCGGAGGTGCTGCAGACTCTGAAACCGGATCTCCTGATTACGTTTGGTGAATCAACGATCTCAAAAAATCTAAAGCTGTTCCTGCGAAAGTATAATCCGAAAGAGCATTGGCATATCCAGGCTGCTGGAGATGTGGCAGACACATTTCAACACGTCACAAAAATCATTCGATGCACACCCGAGAAGTTTTTTGACCTTTTGAGTTCGACGGGCAACACCGAATCCTTTGAAAATCAAAGACAAAATAATTATCAAAAATTGTGGGAGATCGAGGAGCGCCGTGTATTGCGCGCCTTGCATGAGCACCTTGACTCTAAAGAGTTTGGCGAACTGGAAGTGGTGAACGAGATTATTGAAAGTCTGCCACCGGGAAGTAACCTTCACCTTGCCAATAGCATGAGTGTTCGCTACGCAAATTTTATTGGGTTGAAGTCAACGCACCAGGATGTAAAAGTTTTTGCTAACAGAGGTACAAGTGGCATAGATGGATGTACCAGCACAGTCGTAGGCCATGCATTGTCTGGCGACGCACTGAATGTATTAATAACCGGTGACCAGGCATTTTTCTACGATCGAAATGCCTTCTGGCATAACTATTCTCTCCCAAATCTTAGGGTGGTGCTGTTGAACAATCATGGTGGTATTATTTTTAAAATGATCGACGGTCCAGGTGATACACCGGAAGCTGCCGAATATTTTATAACAGATCAACGCCTGAATGCTAATAGCCTCAGCAATGAATTTGGAATTGAATATCTGAAACTCGATAACAAACGAAAACTGAAGAACCTGGTAAGGGACTTCTTCGAATGCGATGGCAAGGCCAGGATACTGGAATTTGAAAGTGATCTAACACTGAACAGGGAACTGTTTGAAAATCTGAAACAAAAAATTAGAAAGAGTTATGAATTATAAATATGCATGGAAGCCGGTCATCGAATACAAAGAGATTCTGTTCCATAAGTTCGAGGGTATCGCTCGAATCAGTATAAACAGACCTCAGGTTCATAATGCATTTACGCCGCTTACGATAAATGAAATGATCGACGCGATGAGCTTCTGTCGGGAAGATAAGGAGGTGGGCGTGATCATTATTACCGGCGAAGGTGGAAATGCGTTCTGCAGTGGTGGTGATCAAAGCGTGCGAGGTCACGGCGGATATGTTGGTGACGATGCAACTCCACGGCTAAACGTTTTGGATCTTCAAAAGATGATTCGTTCCATTCCCAAGCCTGTTATCGCTTCGGTTGCGGGTTGGGCTATTGGCGGAGGTCATGTTCTTCACGTGGTATGCGATCTTACAATTGCCGCCGACAACGCGCGATTTGGTCAAACAGGACCCAAGGTTGGCAGTTTTGACGGCGGTTTCGGTGCCTCTTATCTTGCTCGTATCGTTGGTCAGAAGAAAGCGCGTGAAATCTGGTACCTGTGCGATCAATACGACGCCAAAGAAGCGCTCGACATGGGATTAGTGAACAAAGTGGTTCCCCTCGATAGACTGGAAGAAACTACTGTGGAATGGGCCAGGAAAATGCTTAAGAAGAGTCCGCTTGCCTTGCGCATGCTTAAGAGTGCCTTTAATGCTGAACTCGATGGACAAGCAGGTATCCAGGAGCTTGCAGGAAATGCCACACTACTCTATTATCTCAGCGATGAAGCAAAAGAAGGGAAGAATGCTTTCATGGAAAAACGGGATCCTGATTGGTCGAAGTACCCTAAGTTTCCGTAGCCGTAATTAGTTATTAGTTATTAGTTATTAGTTATTAGTTAATAGTTCATCGCGAGTGTGCTGGATCAAAAATCGCTGCTCGTAGTTCGAGCCGACCGATCCGATGGCTATCGGCTACCGTTTACCGATCACCTCGCTTTAAATACATCCACTAAAGTGCTGAACTCTTAATAAAAAATCGAAAACGTCGAGCCAGGCACCGATCGCGTCCTCTTGTACCTGCGATAGACAAGTACTTCGGTTACAATAAATCATATTCGCGTCGAGCCCGCCACCGATTACCTCGATGAAATGAAGTGCAAACGTTGAGTTTTCTTATTTAATTAAATTGCTCAGCACGCTGATCCTAACACCGATTACCTTGTTCAAATGAAGTGGGCTAGTCGAGTTCTACGATTATAATTAAATGGTACCACACGCCGAGCCCGCCACCGATTACCGACTACCTTTCCTTATCTTCCCCCATGAATTACCCTTTCGCCACCGTTCATTTCAGCGGGCGGGATGTAGAGATTGCCGGAATATTGGATGGGTCCGCATCACCCTTGACGTCGTTTGAGTCCTCGTCATTTTCATTTATCAGAGAATGGTGCAGCGGGCGGGACTTCTTTACGCAACACACCAGTGGTTCTACCGGGCCGCCAAAATCAATCTCCATTTCGCGGACGGCCATGACTGGCAGCGCTAAGTTGACTCAACAGGCGCTCAATCTAAGAGCGGGTGACACTGCCCTTCTCTGTCTCGACCCGAATTTCATTGCAGGAAAAATGATGATCGTCCGCGCGTTTGTCACAGGTATGAAATTGGCGGCTATTGAACCATCTTTGAATCCATTGGAAAAGCTTAACCCCAATTTACAAATTGACTTTGTGGCACTCATTCCATCTCAACTGACAGAAATACTAAACTCAGATTCACGGGGCAGGTTGAACGGAATCAGAAAAATCATCATCGGCGGCGCTCCGTTGAACGAGCCGACGCGGAATATCATTACGGAAATAGAAGCCCAAGTATATGCAACTTATGGTATGACTGAAACGGTATCACACATTGCCTTACAAGCACTTAACGGAAATTTGATGAGTGATTACTTTAGAGTTTTGCCGGGAGTCACCATAAATATTGATGACCGTGGATGCTTGCGGATTAAGACCCCATTCCAGGAAAATGAAGTCACAACGAACGACTTAGTCGAAATCAAAAATGCTAACGAATTCAAATGGATTGGACGATTCGATAATGTGATCAATACGGGCGGTATCAAAGTAATTCCGGAGAAACTTGAAGTAGAAATACAGCAGATACTCAGTGTTATGGGAGAATCGAACAAGTCTGTGATTTCAAGCGTTCCTGATCCAACATTCGGGGAAACGATTGTCCTTCTTATTGAAGGCGAATTACAACTTCCTATCAATCGCGTGATATCTTCGCTTAGTGAGAAATTGCCGCGATACCATGTTCCAAAACGGATTCTTACTAATGCGACGATTGTGAGAACGGAGAATGGAAAAGTAAACCGGCCAGAGACAAAAATGCAGATTGAAGGTAGGTGATCATACCTGCCCAAATTGGGACTCGAGCATACTAAGCTCATCTCGTCTGAGAGAATCTTAGCGGAAATATGCGGTGTTTATCGCTATTTGCTGTTCATTACAGAATACTTTGCCTTACTTGGTTACTCCGGTATCATTTTTTTTATTTAGATTTGATTGTCTCGGAGTTGGTTTTAAGATCCCGCCACATCTGCTTAGGTCTTAGAACGGCATTATTTTTTCATTAAACGATTGTCATGAGAAAGGTTTTGCTCATTGAAGATGACGCGCTATTGTGCTGGCTCCTGGAAAAAATACTCAAAAGCCAGTACGAGGTTGTCCTAATGAATGATGGCATGGAGGCATGGTCATGGCTTCAAAGTGGCAACGTCCCCGATCTAATTGTTTCAGACTTAAAAATGCCTGGCTTGGGTGGTATCCAATTACTTGAAAATATTAACGCCAGCGAAGCGCACAAGAATATTCCCCTGATCATACACTCTGGATACGAAGATGCCATTAAACGCAAGCAATGCCTGGATTTAGGGGCTTTTGCTTACCTGGTTAAGCCGTTCGAACCTGAATTCCTCGTCGCGGAAGTCGAGCGGGCTCTAAAGTTCGGGAAGGCCAATATTCTGGTCAAATAGGTGAGGTATAGGGTATAGGGTATAAGGACAGACGCAACCTGAACGTTCGTTTCTTCTTATCATATGCTTCGCTTCCACCGGAAGTGGCACAATCGCTAATAACTAATAACGATTAACTAATAACTACTCACGGTCGGATTTGTGTTTCGCGGGTTAGTCTATTCGTGAACTCGACATATCCCTCAACGTCTTTCAGTTCTACCCCTATAAGCTCTTCCAGAGCAAGGCGTTCCTGGTTAAAGAGTGACTGCGCCTGTATAATTTCTTCCTCCTGCAGCGCATAAGACTGAATCGTACCGCGATAGAATTCCAGGGTTATCTTTCCCTCCTTGAATTTTTGTTCAGCATCCTGGAACATTAGCAGGTAATCTTCCTTGATCCGCTCGCGCAACTTGATCACCTTAAAACGCTCCCTCAATCTTTCCACACCCTGAAGCACGTCCCTCCGCACCTCAAGCTTTTTCGCATTCACCTCGAATTCATTGATGAGAACCTGTCCTTTGTTCGCTTGTGCGTTTAATGGAGTGTGAACCAAAGTACCGATGGGCAGCTTAACACCCAGGTTATATTTTGGATAGAAAGCCCTGCCAAACTGATCCAGTTCGGTGTTGCCTGTAAATTCATTGACGTTTGCCTGGACAAAGAAATGATCAAGCCATGCCCAGCTTGCGCGGGCTTTTAAAGCTTGAGCAACTTCGACCTTTTGCAATGCAACTTTATTTGTGGGGTGATTTTTCCAGGCTAGCTGTACCAATCGTTCTTCGAAAGAAACGGATGGAACCTGATCGGGTACTATAATCTTGTTATAGTCTACGCTCTGCGCAATTGAACACACTGGTAGTAATGCAAGTAGGTATAGCGCTATTCTTTTCATAAGGTTGGATTATATAGTGGTGATCATTTCTATGCCTATTGCAAATTAGAGGAATTTGCGGAAATCAAATAACGTCTTGTCCGGGCTACTGCGAAAAAAAACATAGTGACAACTGGTTCGCCAGTCGACAGATAATGTTCATAAGGGAATGGAATGAAACTAATAGGTCAGATGCTTAAACTTGACCTTGTTCAGGACAGATCCCATCAACTTACCGTTGATCGATTTGAAATATTTGATGGAATCTCTGTCGTGATGATTAATTGATGCATCAGCCGCAAAGACAGGAATAACCTTGTCGGCATAGCCGATCAACTCCTTCGAATCGGAATAATTGTTCAAGGCAGGTCCTTCCATCAAAACACAGTCATAACGCTCTGACAAATTCCGGATCATTTCGTTGAAATCGCGACCTGCCATGATCTCGGACGGTGAATCATTAGCGCCGACGTTGCCGATGATATCCACACCAGCAAATTTAGTACGGTTGATAAGATTCCGGGCTAAATCCCTTTGCCCGGTAGTTGTTGTTGCCGGCAGCTGATTTTCTTCTTCGTCGGTATCATCCTCATGCGTGTTGGCATTTTGTTCTTCTAGCATGAGATCATCGTCATCTTCTTCGTCAATAATACCCTTCTTGAGAAGTTTCCGGCTATCCATACGAGGAAGAAGCGCTTTCGTCAATGAATTGTGTCGGAAATTGGTATCGATGATAAGAACTTTCGCGTGAACCAGGCTTAACGCATACGACAGGCTTACAATCAAAAACGACTTACCAGTCTTTACCTGAGTGCTGGTGATGAGGAAAACCTTGCTACCTGAGCTTTGAATTTCATAACGGAGTTTACGCAGAAAGTGAGAAAACATTTCGTACTCCTTATTTGAACTGCGGTCGTTAAAAACTTCCCGAAGATTGAAGTCTTTGTCTTTTAACAAGTTAACAGTACCAATAGTATTAATGCCTGTGAATTTCTCTAACCTGGTGGCTACCCGAATTGAATTATCCAGGAATTCAAAGGCCATTACGCCAAGCAGTGCCAACAAGAAACCACCAGCGCCCGACAACCCCATGATAAGCGAAGCCTGCGATGTTTCCGGTTCATAACTAGGTTGGCCCTGAAGTATTTGTCGCATAGAACTTCCGATCACGAGCGATTTATTTTTTGCAGCGTTATACTTGTCCTGTGCGTTTACATATTCCGTTGTTGCCAATTCTACCTCCCGATCCAAATCCGTTGTGCTTACTTTCTTCGTTGCCGCACCTGCTACATCTGCACGCAGCTTTCTGAGAGATTGATCTATTGATGAAAGGTTATTCCTGGCGATTTGAAGATCCATTTTAAGGTTATCCCGCTCCTTCTCCATCTCGCGAAATTCCTGCTCCGCTTTTTCATTGGCGCTTAGAGCATCCAGACGACTTGTTTCCAACTGAAGTTCGTCGCGCAGTTGAGATAACCTTCCTCTGCTCGACTCGTTGTTTGAAGACATGAGTTCGTTGATCTTCCGACGGATTTCCAAAATTCTTTCGTTGACCAAAAGCGTTTCCTGGCGATTGGCTTTACCCAGATTCTTGGACTTGATCTCCATGTTCCCCTCCAGCTTGCGTATTGAGAACTCCAACCTGTTGATAGTGTTTGCTTCGCGATCACGGTTCAACTCATAGTCGGTGATCAATGCTATCTTATTCTTGGTCTCAGTATCATGATTGAAGACATTGTTATTAATTCGGAAACTATCCAATGCGTTAGTCTTCTGGTCAAGAATTTTCTTTTTTTCGTCAACAATGTTTTTTAAAAACTCGATCGATTCTGATGACCGATCTGTCTTTAATGTTTTGTTGTAGCGGATAAATTCCTGGCACACAACGTTCACGGTGAGCGCAGATAAGAACGGATTTTCGGAAGTGTAATCAACAGAAATAAAATCTGAGTTATCTAATCTGCGAATGCGCAAATCCTTCTTGATCGTTTCTGCATCGTAACCATACCCTTTCAGAATAGCAAAAAGCATTTGATCCTGCGTATCGAAGAGATTCAGGGTTTTGATATCCTGCAGTTTTTGTTTGAACAGACCCAGAGCGTTCGTCAACGACTTCTCGTCGATGATGATGTCTCTCTCCTTCGAATCATCAAAAACGCGAAATGGTTTCTTGTCTTCAAGATCATGAATCACCAATCGGTAGGATACCAGGCTCAATACCGGCACGGAGTTCATCGACTCAATGACGTTTGTGAAATTTGTGCTTACGTCAAAGGGAGTAGCCGGAGTATCGCTTAACTTTACCGCATCATCTGTGGTAAAGCCAGTAGCAATTTGGGCTGTTGAGCGGTACCGGTCACCCATTTCCGAAATAAGGAAATAAGACGCAACAACGGTCAGAATAGGTATACCGAGTAGAAACCCAATTCTACGTTTAAGGATCTTAAAAGTCATAGTATTAAAGCCACTTCTAAATTACTCAAAAAACGTGTGTTACCGACGAAGTGTTTGCGATTTTTTGAAAGTAATTTACCACTATCGTTTGCAGCAGTTAACTATTTGTAGAATTTAATTGTCACAGGCTCTTTTTCTGCAACAGGCGCATCAATTTGTTCGACAGCAAAAATTATGCGGTTACCTTCAATACCCGCTTCTTTCAGGTAGTCGAGTATATTCAATAACCTCTTCTGATAAGTATCAAGATTCCCACTTCCGGATTTTGTGGCAATTATTCTCAGTTTGATATCTTTTTTAGAAACGAACCCGTCATTTATTTTTTTTAACGTTGCCCTATGGTCTGCCGTAAGATCACTGACATTAGGAGGAAAAGTTAAGACCGGATCAAATGTAATACCGCTGATTTTTTTCACATCCTGATCGCTGAGATATACAAACTGATCCACTTCATCCTCGCTCTTAAGCGGGAAGACTGCGACGCGATAGATGTCACAATAATCGCGGTTTCGATTACTTGAAAAGAATGCTACCGTATCATGATAAATTGAAAAAAAGCTTTCAAACGCAGGAGAGTTTATTTTCAGTCCAAGATTTTTTGGGGCTGACCAAACTTCCCATGATTCATATAGTCGATCACTGTAGAAAATATCGGCATCTCCATAACCGGGATGACCATTGCTGGAGAAATACAGACGTCGTTTATCAGGTGTGAGAAAAGGCGCCATTTCAAATCCGCTGGTATTTATGGTTGATCCCAAATTTCGTGGCTTGCTCCACTCTCCTTTGGCATTTTTTAAACTGATGTAAAGATCTTCATTACCTCTGCTTTCTTCTCCATTCATGGAGAATATCATCACAGACATGTCGGGTGATACGTAAGCTCCAAGAAAATCTTCCGTGTTCAGTCCCGGTACAGCAATAAGCCGGGGATTTGACCATGAGTCGTTTTGCTTAGTAGAACGATAAATCCCTTGAGCTCTTTTTGTACCGGTGGTGTTCAGAAGAAAAACTTCATCCCCCTTATCACTGATTCCTACCACGGCGTTAGTACCTCTGTCGTTGAAGATGCTCACGTTTTGTGAAGGAGACCAGTTCCCTGTGCTCTCGTCATAGTTGCTGAACCAAACATCTGTGCCCGCAAATCTTCCACCGACATTTTCTGCAGAGGCCGCGCGTGCAAAGAAAAATGTTTTACCATCGAGCGTCTGCATTGGCAAAATATCTTCATGCGCACCGTTGACTGCATCAGGCAACCTTCGCAGTGGTCCAAAATCCCATTCCTGGCTAAACCCTATCTCCGGAACCAACAAAAGAACTAATGCAAATATTCTTACCATGTCTGCTGTTTCTGACGTTTAAAGTTATTCATGCGAATGGACAACACAAGCTCGTGACTTCCATCGCTGAATTGCCGCATTCCGCTGCCGGCGAGTTCATAAGAATAAGATGCGCCGAGTTTTTCGTTCAGGTTGAAACCAACTATACCTACCATACTTTTTACATCCCTATAGGTCAATCCAAACCACATCTTTTCCTCAATGAAAAGTTTAACATTATAATCGATCACAAATTTATTATCGTCCTGCCAAAGAGCTATAACACTTGGTTTCACGTCCATAGTGGCGCTGACCGGGAAAGAATATCCACCCTGAATCACTCCGCGATAATAAGAATGGGATAAACCCGTTTCATTGTCTTGCAAAATTATATTGGCAACCGGGAGGTAAGAAAATCCGAAATAGTATCTAGGTGCATAAACGAGAAAGCCTGCGCGAATATTCAGGTTTGTGTGCGCCGATCCGGTGTTGACCAGTCGTTGATAAATCGGGTCAGCATTTGGGTCTATAGGTTGCTGGGGATTTTGAGGATCGATGCCAAAATAAATTCCACCTAAATCGATCTTGATATTATCGACTATGGCACCCACACCAAATGCCAATCTGAGCTGCCTGGTGATCGGATAGTGAAAAGAGTAATTAACACCTCCACCCAACTTCTTTATCAGTCCAAATTGCTCTTGAAGCACATTTACACCCAATCCATGGATCACGCGCTTCATCTTTGGAATTTCGTTATTCTGTGTTTTTGCCATGCTGGTTCTTATCGCGTTCAGCGTTAAATCCAGCGGCTCTTTCAGACGGAAATTAAATGATGCATTGATAAATTTTGGGGCATTGCTACCGAAGCCGGTCCATTGATACCGGTAGCCAACTTTGAAATCCTGGTATCCTTCAATTCCTGCAAAGGCAGGGTTATAGAGGGGCGCATAATGAAAATTCTGACTACTGTTCGGTAAAAATTGCCCATAGCTGCACACAGCCAGAGCGCCAAAAAATACAATCAATACAAATTTCTTCATCAACATTACCTTAGAATAGTCACCACGCCTTTATATTTCTTTTTGTCATATTTTAAGTCGATAGTGTAAAAATAACTATCAGCAGGTAATGCTCCCTCAAATCCATCTCCGTTCCATGGTACGCTGAAACCCGTCGCCTCGTACACCAGCGTACCTCTCTTGTTGTACACCTTAATAAGCGCATCCTTATACTGCTCCAATCCATTGGGTGAATAAATGTTCCAAAACGGATTCGCTCCTGTCGGTGTAAATGCAGTTGCGATATCCAATTCCAGGAAGGTATTAATTAAACCAACAAGGCGTTCCTTTGTTCCGCCGAACACGCCATCGCTTAACTTAATTGATATCAGCCTGTTGTCGCCTACATTAGCTCGGCTATCAATGGGCGCGACTACAAGGTTATATCTGATTGATCTTATAGCTGCTACATAATTCTCCACAGATGTTCGTCCTGTCAGTGTAAGAATTCCCAGTACGTCATTAAACGTTCCAACTATACCCAATGTATCTCGAAAGATAAATTGGTCCTCCATCGAGTAATATAGCTGCGGATCGCTGAAGCTGATCTCAGCTGAAATGATGTCGTCGCCATCTACATCCCTCGCATCAAATATTCTGGTGAGCAAAATAGGTCTTTCACTACCTAATTCATATTTCAACGTATCACTTGCGGGCAACTCTAGCGCGATGATTTCCGGCGGATCATTAACCGGTCGAATGGTAATAACGACCTGTTCTTCGTTGTTACTAAAGAATACTCCGTCGCTTGCTTTCCATGAGAAGGAGTCAGTGCCCGTGGAGTCTGTCATTGGCACATATGTTAAGTTTTGGAGATCAGCCAATAATATCTTCTGATTCTGTGCAACCGCTGTCTGTCCAAGGAAAAGTGTACCCTTCTCCGGCGTCACAGTAATTTCGATTTCAGTCAGTGAATTTCCGTCGTCGTCAAGGAAATTGGATGCAAACTCCGATGTGAATGCGAACGGATTTTCTTCGTCCATTGCAATTGGAAACGATGAAACCACTGGGCGCGCGTTTACCTTAATTGTAAATTCCTGGTTGGTAACAGGCGTACCTGCCGGGTCCTTCACCTGGATGATAACTGCGATGTCACCAGTCGTTCCAGGCGGGGGTGTCCCGCTCAGTGTCGCTTTGCCATTTGCGTTCTGTGAAAGCGATAACCATTCGGGCACCAAGGGTGCGCCAAACGTAATTGCTTCCCCTTCAAGGTCTTCTGCCTCGATGAGGTATGAGTATTCTGTCCCTACTTCGATAAGCGTCACCGGGTTGGTGAGGAAGAACGGCGCATCATTAACGGGCTCGACAATAAAGCTGAAGGTCCGTTCAACGTAGTTGACATTCGGTCCGCCTGTTGGTCCATTGTCCTGCACCCTGACAGTAATTGTAGCAGTACCAAACTTGTTTGGCAGTGGTTTCAGAGTCAAACTTCCCGTACTTCCCCCACTGTATTGTACGGCAAATGTTTCGAACCAGTCCTCCATGTTGTGCGTGGCTGTGACGGCTACTACCTGCGATGCTTCGCCACCTCCGCTCGTAATTCCCCCCAGGGATACAACTGTGGCTTCGGATGGATCCTCTTGAATTGTAACATTACTAATAGCGTTTAGGGTTGGAGCGTCATTTACTGGTGTTACACTAATCTCCACAGGAAATACATTGCTGTTTGCTGCACCATCGCTGACTAGTACACTTACCGTCAATGTTCCATTGAAATTTAACGCAGGCGTCACAGTAGCTCCGCTTACCGTATAAGTTGCGCCAGAGCCAGGCTGCACCGTTAACGAAAAACCAGTCGGGAATGTATTGTCAACATCTGTTACCTGCAGGTCAGCGAGCTTTAAGACTATTGGTTGATCCTCGAAAGTTGTAAGTGGATTCTGACCACTGATTACCGGAGCATCATTTACAGGTGTCACCGTGACTTCAAGGTCATATGGTTCGCTGGTTAATGCTCCATCGTTTACTGTCACAGGCACCGAAAGTGTTCCACTGAAATTCGCCGCCGGGGTAACCGTATGCCCTGATACCGTATAATTGGTTCCCGGTGAAACCGTTAAAGTAAATGCGCCGGGGAACGGACTGTCGGGATCGCTCACAACAAGATCTGCCAGCCTGAGCGTTACAGGCTGGTCTTCTGCAGTTGTGACAGGCAGCTGGCCGGTAATTGCCGGTGCATTGTTTATTCCATTAATTGAAATCTGTAAGCTGTAGGGTGCACTGTCAACTTCGCCATCATTTACCTTCACCAACACGCTTAGTACACCCTCGTAATCCGCATTTGGTGTTACAACATTTCCAGAGAACGTGTAATTTGATCCAGGAAGAATTGTGAGTGTGAAATCATCAGGGTAGTCGTTATCCGGGTCAGTAACGGTGAGATCGTCGAGACCAATTGTGATAGGCTCGCCCTCATCGGTATTCAACGCAACCTGCCCGGTGATCACGGGCGGATCATTAGTTGTGTTTACTGAAATCTGCAGGTTATAAATCGCGCTGTTGGCTGTACCATCATTCACAAAGACACGCACTAACAAGGTACCGCTAAAGTTCGGTACCGGAACGACAGTATTTCCGGTAATTGAATAATTGGGCCCACTCAAAATAGCAATGGTGAAGTCATCAGGATAGTCGTTGTCCGGATCAAAGACTGTCAGCTGTGACAATTCGATCGCCACAGGTTGCACTTCTGCTATTGTTATGGACACTTGCCCCGTAATTTGAGGCACATCGTTAATAGGGTTAACCTGGATCTGGAGTAGAAATGGCGCACTCGAAGTTGTTCCGTCACTGACCGTCACAGGCACGCTTAAAGTTCCGTTATAATTTGGATCGGGTGTAACTACATTGCCCGAAACTGAATAATTGGCTCCATCGGTAAGCGACAAGGTAAATCCAGAAGCGTTATCGGGGTCGACAATTGTTAAATGACTAATCAAAACGGCAATCGACCCGTCCTCATTGACAGTCAAGGGTGATGGATTCTGTGCGGTAATAGTGGGTGGATCATTCACCGGAGTTACATCCACCTGAAGGTTGAAGATGTTACTAGAGAGTGCGCCATCTCTTACTTGTACCCTTACAGTGATGTTGCCTGTGACATTTGCATTCGGAGTTACAGTGTTGTCACTAAAGGTGTATCCAGGATTGCCCAGAATTGTCATCGTAAAGTCATCAGGATAATCGTTGTCAGGATCGGTAACCACAAGGTGAGCAAACTCAATGTCAACTGGCTGCTCCTCATCGGTTACTACTGGGGTTTGGGCAGTAATTACCGGCGCATCATTGACCGCCGTCACGGTCAATTGAAAAGATGTCGATGCAGTTGCTGTTCCATCATTTACGGTAATGGTAATGTTCGCTACGCCATTCTGATTGGCTGCCGGAGTAACGGTTACGGTACGCGCAGCACCGCTTCCACCAAAAGTGATCGCAGCAACAGGAGCCAGGGTCGTGTTATCTGATGTCGCAGAGAGTGTCAAGGTACCAGCTGCTGTTTCAGTATCGCCAATGGTGAATGCCAGTGCTGCTGTTGCATTGTCTTCTGCAACTTCCTGATCTGCAATTGCCGTAATAGTAGGAACGTCATTCACTGAATTTACAGTTACCGTAAAAGTTGTAGAAGTCGTATTTGTTCCGTCACTGACGTTTACAGTTATTACAGATGTACCAAACTGATTTGCACTCGGCGTTACCTGGATCGTCCTGTCAGCTCCACTGCCACCTAATGTGATATTAGCATTTGAAATTAACGCCGTATTAGCTGAGCTTGCAGTCACTGTAAGAGTGCCTGGGGTCTCAACATCGCCGATGGTAAATGGCCACGCGGGTGAAGGCGTATCCTCATTGATATCCTTATCGGTAATAGCGCTTATGGTTGGCGCGTCGTTGACCGAATTTACGGTGAGTTGAAAGTTGGTAGATGTGGTAAGATCGCCATCGCTGACTGTTAACGTGATGATCACTGTTCCGCTTTGATTGGCTACAGGAGTAATTTGAACCGTACGATTGGCACCTGTACCTGCAATCACAATAGCGGAGTTGATGACGAGATCAGTATTATCCGAAGATCCTGTGACTGTGAGATCAGCAGGATCTGTTTCAGCGTCGCCAACGGTAAATGGTATCGCTGCAGTGGCAACATCTTCGTTGGTGGTTTTGTTAGTAATAGTTGATATAGTGGGAGGATCATTTTCATCAGTGACTGTTACGTCGAATGTCGTGTTCGCTGTCACGCTTCCGTCACTTACTGTAAGCGTAATTGTAACAGGTCCGCCAGTCTGATTTGCCGCCGGGGTAACGGTAACGGTACGCGTTGCTCCGGTACCACCGCCAATTACAATATTTCCGTTGGGGATGATCGTTTGGTTGCTGGATGTGGCTGTGACCGTTAAGGAGGCTATCGGGCTGTCAATATCTCCAACCGTAAAGTTAAGCGCGCCGGTGCTTCCATCTTCCTGGACAGTTTGAGCGCCCGGGCCGGCAATTGTCGGTGCGTCGTTGACTGCAGTTACTGTGACGGCAAACGTTGCAGTGCCAGTTAAGTCACCGTCACTTACTGTTAACGTAATAGTTACCGGCCCACCGCTTTGGTTTGCAGCAGGGGAAACTGTTACGGTCCGCGTTGCGCCTGTGCCACCACCAATTACTATATTTCCGTCAGGAATAATGGTTTGATTACTGGAGGTTGCTGTTACAGTCAGCGAAGGTATAGGGTTATCGATATCAGCCACGGTAAAGTTGAGCGCCGAACTGGTTCCGTCCTCAGCGATTGTCTGCGGACCGGGAGACGTAATCGTCGGTGCGTCGTTCACATCATTGATTGTGACTGTAAAGGTCGCTGTACCTGTTAGTGTACCGTCGCTCACAGTTAATGTTATTGTAACAGGCCCACCACTCTGATTTGGAGCGGGAGTAACGGTAACAGTTCGCGTTGCACCAGTACCTCCACCAATAGCAATATTCGCATTTGGAATTAACGTTTGATTACTAGAAGTACCCGTGACGGTCAAGGACGCAATTGGATTGTCAATATCAGCGACCGTAAAATTCAATGCGCTGGTCGGTGTGTTTTCGTCTACAGTTTGAGGGCCGGGACCTGTGATTGTCGGTGCGTCGTTTACAGCATTTACTGTAACGGCAAAAGTTGCTGTACCCGTCAAATCACCGTCACTTACCGTCAAGGTGATTGTGACAGGTCCACCGCTTTGGTTTGCAGCGGGCGATACCGTAACGGTACGCGTTGCACCAGTACCTCCACCAATAACGATATTTCCGTCCGGGATAATTGTCTGATTGCTGGAGGACGCCGTGACTGTGAGCGAAGGTAAAGGGTTGTCGGAGTCGGCAACAGTAAAGTTCAGCGGGCCACTAGATCCATCTTCGGGAATAGTCTGCGGACCAGGACCAGTAATTGTGGGTGCGGCATTTACATCATCAATAGTAACAGTAAATGTAGCAGTACCTGTGAGCGTACCATCACTTACTGTTAATGTGATTGTTACCGGTCCACCACTCTGATTTGGAGCGGGAGTAACGGTAACAGTTCGCGTTGCGCCAGTACCTCCACCAATAGCAATATTCGCATTTGGAATTAACGTTTGATTACTAGAAGTACCCGTGACGGTCAAGGACGCAATTGGATTGTCAATGTCGTCAACTGTAAAGTTCAATGCGCCCGTCGGCGTATTTTCATTTATGGTTTGAGGGCCGGGACCAGTAATCGTTGGCGCATCATTCACGTTATTAATGGTAACTGTAAACGTCGCAGTAGCGGTTAAATTTCCATCGCTAACTTCTAACGTGATGGTTACGGGTCCGCCGAACTGATTTACCGGAGGAGTCACTGTTACTGTCCGGGTGGTGCCCAACCCGCCGCCTATCACGATATTTGCATTGGGTATGACCGTTGTGTTACTCGATGCCGCTGTTACTGTAAGGTCGGTCAGATCGTTGTCTATGTCTCCAACAGTAAAATTCAGTGCACCTGTTGAGCCACCTTCATTAAAAACTTGATTTGCTGGACCTGTAATTGTCGGCGCATCATTGACACCAGCGATGTTTACCGTAAAAGCTGCAGATGCAGTCGCGTCTCCGTCATCTACCACAAGTGTTATAGTAACTGGACCTCCATATGAGTTCGTTGGTGGTGTTACTGTTACAGTTCGAGTTGCACCCAAACCGCCAGCGATCACTATATTTGCGTCAGGAATAATTGCTTGATTATTTGAGGTGGCTGTAACGGTTAAGTCTGCCAAAGCATCATCGACATCGCCTACCATAAAATTTAACGCACCGGTTGAACCGCCCTCAGTAATATTCTGAGCGGAAGGCGCAGTGATGGTAGGAGCTGCATTAGGGGTGATTGTTACCTCGAAAGTTGAGATACTACTTTCTTCTCCATCACTAATCTCTAACGAAATTATTACCGGACCACCGGATTGATTTGCTGGTGGTGTAACTGTTACCGTACGTGTGGCACCCATGCCACCGCCGATAGAAATATTACCGTTAGGGATAATCGTTCCGTTGCTTGACGACGCTGTAACCGTTAGGCTACCCAGTGGACTATCAATATCTGCAACCGTAAAGTTGAGGGCTCCGGTAGAGCCGCCTTGCGGAATAGTCTGCGCTGCTGGTGGAGCCAGTGTCGGTGCGTCATTTACACTTGTAACCTCAACCTCAAAGCTAGTCGAAGCTGTGCTCGTTCCATCATCGACCACAACAGTTATAATAGCCGTTCCAAAAGCGTTAGGTAGAGGAGAAAGCGAAATGGTTGGGGCAGCAAGTGTACCTCCTATTGTAATTTGTCCATTCGGTATTAACAACTGATCATCAGAAGTTGCACTGATGGTTATGCCTGTCAGGCCGTCCGGGTCACCGATTGTAAATGGCAAATCGTCCAGCGAGGTATCTTCGTTGATAGACTGATCAGAAATGGGATCAATGGTTGGAGGTGCATCTACATTTGCAACATTCACCGTAAAGCTCTCAATAGCAGACGCACTACCATCGGTAACTGTCATTTCAATATTAGCGCTTCCCGGTTCGTCTGTTGAACTTACTTCTATCGTGGGAGTTGGACTGGCACCCTGGATATCAATATTACCATTGGGAATAATAGTCTGATTGGTGGAAATGGCGGATAGGATTAGCGTTGCGGGGTCATTATCGATGTCATCAACGACAACGGCGAGTGGACCTGTGGTCGAATTCTCATTAATATCCTGATTGTCGGGTATCGTTACAAACGTGGGCGGATCGTTTACAGCCTGTACGTTGACGTCGAATGTGGTTTGAGCACTCTCCATTGCAACATCGGCAACCTGAAGCGTTATTTCCACCGATCCGTGCTGGTTGGATTCGGGTGTTACAATAACTGTGCGGTTCTCCCCTACTCCTCCAAAGGATATTTGGCCATTTGAAATGACTCCAGTGGCATTGGAACTAGCTGTAAGTTCCAGGTCAGCAAGATCATCATCGATGTCTGACACTGTAAATGCAAATGATTCCATGCTCGCATCTTCATCGATTGTCTGCGGGCCAGGGCTTGTAATTGTCGGTGGATCGTTGACAGGTGTTACGT
>JAEZBX010000183.1 GCA_023412765.1 Bacteroidota bacterium | reverse complement strand
GTTTAATTAAATAAGAAAACTGAACGCGTAAACTTCATTTGATCGAGGTAATCGGTGGCGGACTTAGCGTGTTGAGCAGTATAATTAAATAAGAAAACTGAACGAGTAAACTTCACTTGATCGAGGTAATCGGTGTCGGGCTTGACGTTATCGATTTTCTATTAAGGGTTGAGCACTCGTCTATTGGGTGTATTCAAAGCGAGGTGATCGGTGTCGGACTTAGCGTGCTGAGCTCGAGCGCACACCCGCGCCCACACCCACGATTAACTATTAACTGATAACGATTAACTAATCCCGAAGGATACGCATCTCTACCCGCCGATTCATCGCGCGAGCCTGTTGTGTCATTTCGTTCGACAAAGGTTGGCTTCCACCAAGCGCTTTAGTTTTGATACGATCTTTTGCAATACCTTTTGACGCCAGATACTTTTTTACCGCTTCAACCCGGTCTTCTGATAACTTGAGGTTTGCCTTTGAGCTGCCTTGATTATCCGTATGGCCCTCCAGTTGTATAACCATCTTTGAATTCTCCTTCATCATTTGAGCAACTTCATCGAGTTCCGCGAAAGACTTCGGATCAATCACCGCTTTCCCCTGGGGAAAAATTAAATTGTTAAGTCTCATGGTTTCACCCGACGGTGTTAAGATGATGTCGCGCATAACCTTGTTATTCGCGCCAATATCCTTCGGGTCCACTATGACCGTGCGCGGGTTATAGCCTTTAGCTTCTGCAGTGATCTGGTACTTAGCTGTTCCAAAAATTGGAAATGAAAAGGTGCTGTCGCTGAACCTTCCGAAGATGCTTCCAGTGGGTATGCTACTGTAGCGAACGTTGGCTTTAATGCCTTTGCTTGTCCGCGAGTCGGTGATTTTTCCCTGAGCGAGTATTTCGTCCTGGGCAAAACTGAAAGTGGCGGTACCTGCAAAAAATAGTAGGAATACAGATATATTCTTCATGACACAAATTTACAAAAAGTGAAAAAGTACGCGTTCGTGCCGAACTCGTCCTAAATTTCCAATTCTATTGTCTCACCTACACCAAATTCCCTGCCGGTCTGTGGATTAATCGCCGCATTGCCAGCATTCCGGTTTGAATCGCTATTTGCAACTTCTCTTGCTACCTCTTTATCTTTTTCTTTTTGCTGGCTTTCCGGGAAGAGGCTTGGCTGAACGACTTCGACTCTTTGTTTTGGCCGTTGCTCTTTTTCCGGGACTGGCTGCTTTTTTTCCGGCTCCGGCTCGAAGAGGCTTGCTTGCTGCGCGCTTTCGTGTCGCTGGCTTTGGTGTTCGTTGGACTGCTCTTTTTTTTTTGGCGACTGATCCTCCTTTTCAGGTTCAGATGCCTCTACATCATTGTCGCTCTCTTCAGATGGTCCTGAATCTTCCTCCTGAATTAAAGTCACCTTGACCACTTTGAATTGAGAGAGCTTATTGCCAAGAGCCTTCCATCCCTTAACGTCGATCAATTCTTCGAGATTAATTGTTTCGGAGGTTTTCTCTTTACCCTTTCCCTTTATCACTTCCAACTCCACTTCAGGTGTCTCCGACGTTGTCGCTAGAATCAATCGCGATCCTATTGTCTCCGAGATAAAATTGAATTCCTTGTCCGCTGTGCTCGTTTCAATCATGAATCTTTTCACCATGTATTGCTTGCTGTCGCCGTCGACATAGATTGCTGACACAGGTCTCTTGTCATTAAATTTTTCAACCTGCAAAGTTTTCTCCGGCTCATATCGATTGGCCAGATCATAATTGGTAATCTTATAAGATCCATTTCTCATGAAGGCGATAATGCGATCATCACCATCAAACTTGCCCAGATATTTTCCGCGCTTGTCTTTGTTAAGCCTTCCTGAATCGCTGTCGTACCACAGATCAAGCTTGCTGAGAGTAGATGTTCCCTCCCTGATTTTTTCAACCTTGCGTATCCCGTACTTTGTGATCGTATTACCTCTCGCGCCCCTCCCCTTGATCTCAAGTTCTGCAAAGTCAAACTCAAATACTTTTTTACGCGCGGTACTGCTTGCTGAAAGCTTTACCTCTACCACCTCAGCTTCACCATTGGGGTTTCCACTCACATAGTGAATCTTTGAGTTTGGGTTGCCCTGTGTGAGATCATATTCTTTGTCGCGGATAACACCCGGCATGTTAAATCGCTTTGCGAAACCCTTGCCCGTTTTTCCGTCCGAATAAATTACGTTATAAACCTTCCGGTCATCGCCTTTCTTCCAGATTCCAACGTAAAGGATATCCTTTCCAACAAAAACTTTTTCCTGGATGCGAACGACGTACGCCTTACCATCTTTGCGGATAGCAATAACGTCGTCCAGGTCGGAACAATCTGTTACATATTCGTCCCTGCGCAAACCATACCCGACGAAACCATCAGCGCGGTTGACATATAGTTTCTGATTGTTTGCAATAACCTCCGTGGCTGCAACTGACTGGAAGTTTTTGATCTCAGTCCTCCGTTCTCGTCCCTTGCCATACTTGTCCAGCAGATTTTGAAAGTAGTTAATCGCATAGTCGGTCAAGTGCTTGAGGTTATACTCAGTTTCTTTCAATTGCTTTTCAAGATCCTTGAGTTGTTCATCGGCTTTGAAGGAATCAAATCTTGAAATGCGCTTTATCCTTATTTCGGTCAGGCGAACCAAATCATCGGTCGTGATTTCGCGATAGAATTTCTTCTTATGTGGCTTCAACCCTTTGTCGATATTGCTGAGCACCTCATCCCACGTTTCAGCTTCTTCTATGTCGCGGTATATGCGGTTTTCGATGAAGATTTTTTCCAACGAAGAAAAGAGGATCTTCTCCTTCAATTCATCGCGCTTAATTTTTAGTTCGCTTTTAAGCAGCTCGACAGTCTGCTGTGTATTGTATTTAAGGATCTCCGTGACCGGCAGAAAACTTGGTTTGTCTTCGACGATCACACATGAATTCGGAGAAATACTGATCTCACAATCCGTGAATGCGTATAGGGCATCGATCGCAATTTCAGGTGATTGCCCGGGCTGGAGAAGCACTTGAATCTCAACGTCACGAGCAGTATTATCGATGACCTGCTTGATTTTGATCTGTCCTTTTTCGCTGGCTTTCACAATCGACTCCATTAAAGAAGTAGTTGTGGTAGAGAACGGTATTTCTCTGATAATCAGAGTCTTTTTATCATGTACTTCAATTTTAGCTCTAATCTTAATTTTGCCCCCGCGAACACCGTTATTGTATTCAGAGAAGTCCGCTATCCCACCCGTTGGAAAGTCGGGATAAATCTTCGGACGCTTCTCTTTAAGAACATCGATCGATGCCTTTATCAGTTCGCAAAAATTATGAGGAAGTATTTTTGTCGATAACCCCACGGCTATCCCCTCAACACCCTGCGCCAAGAGCAGTGGAAATTTTACAGGTAGTGTGACAGGCTCTTTTTTCCTTCCGTCGTAGGTAAGCTGCCATTCTGTAGTCTGCGGATTGTACACCACTTCCAGCGCAAACTTGGAAAGTCGTGCTTCTATATATCGCGGAGCAGCAGCGCTGTCACCTGTGCGCACATCTCCCCAGTTACCTTGTGTCTCAATGAGCAAATCCTTCTGGCCGATGTTTACCATAGCCTCGCCGATAGCAGCATCTCCGTGCGGGTGATACTGCATGGTGTTACCTATTACGTTGGCCACCTTGTTAAACCGACCGTCATCCATTTCCTTGAGGGAATGCATAATCCGACGCTGCACCGGCTTAAAGCCATCTTCAATCCGTGGAACGGCGCGCTCAAGAATAACGTATGATGCATAGTCAAGAAACCAGTTCTTGTACAATCCATCCATATCAACCGAATGGATGACATCGCCATCAGTACCCTTGCCGTTGGTACTGGCGTCAACTGGTTCTTTTCCTTTTGATGTTCCTTTTTTCTTCGACATTTCTTTATGTGTTGAAGTGTTGAGGTGTTGGCGTGTTGAGGTTCGCACAGATGAGGTGATTGCTGAACTTCAACACTTCAGCACTCCAACACGTCAACACACTATAGTTGTTCGACTTCTTCTTCTTCGTTTTCTACTACATCCAACTCGATACGCAGGTTATCAATGATAAATTCCTGACGGTTAGGAGTGTTCTTGCCCATATAAAACTCCAATATCTTCTGCGTATGATCATCCTTGTGGATTATTACAGGCTGTAGCCTGATGTTTTCGCCGATAAATGCGCCAAACTCATCCGGGGAGATTTCGCCCAACCCTTTAAAGCGCGTGATTTCAGGTTTGCCCCCGAGCTTCTTCATTGCTGCCTGCTTCTCCTCATCACTGTAACAATAAATAGTTTCTTTCTTATTCCGTACCCTGAACAATGGCGTCTCAAGAATGAAGACGTGGCCTGCCTTTACCAGCTCATGAAAAAATTGAAGAAAGAAAGTCATCAACAACAGGCGAATGTGCATCCCATCAACATCGGCATCCGTAGCAATGATCACTTTATTATAACGCAGCCCCTCAAGACCGTCTTCAATATTTAAAGCATGTTGAAGCAGGTTGAATTCTTCATTCTCGTATACAACTTTCTTGGTAAGGCCGAAACAATTCAGAGGTTTTCCACGCAAGCTGAATACAGCTTGTGTCTCGACATCGCGCGACTTTGTAATCGATCCACTGGCAGAATCCCCTTCAGTAATAAAGATCATCGTATCGATGCCTCGCGTACTTTTTTCGTCGTCGAAATGATAACGGCAATCGCGAAGCTTTCGGTTATGAAGGTTTGCCTTTTTCGCGCGTTCGTTCGCCAGTTTCTTGATACCTGCAATTTCCTTTCGCTCCCTCTCCGACTGCTGGATGCGCTTCTTTAAAGCTTCAGCAGTTTCTTTGTTTTGATTGAGGTATATCTCGAGTTCTTTCGAAACAAAATCAACTACATAATTCTTGACGGCGGGCCCATCGGGCGCCATATTCAAGGAACCAAGTTTGGTTTTGGTCTGCGATTCGAAGACAGGCTCCTGGATACGCACAGCAATTGCACCAATTATCGAGGCACGTATATCCGCAGCATCAAAATCAGTCTTATAAAAATCGCGCACACCTTTCACAACGCCTTCGCGGAAAGCAGCAAGGTGAGTTCCCCCTTGCGTTGTGTTTTGTCCATTCACAAATGAATAGTATTCCTCTCCGTACTGATTTCCATGCGAGAGAGCAACTTCAATATCTTTACCCTTGAACTGAATGATCGGATAGCGGATTTCATCAGCGCTCACCTTCTGTTTTAGCAAGTCGAGCAAGCCATCCTTTGAGTAGAATTTCTTTCCGTTGCAGACGATTGTAAGACCCGCATTCAAAAACGCATAATTCCACATGAGATCGTCCAGATACTCAGGTATGAAGTGATAGTTCTTGAACATCGAGCCATCGGGTTCGAACTCCACCAGGGTTCCATTCTTTTCGCTTGTCTTAGACACCCTTGGATCACTCGTGAGAATCCCTTTTTTGAACTCAGCAAGTTTTGTCTGGCCATCGCGGAACGCCTGTACTTTGAAATAGTTTGACAAAGCGTTCACCGCTTTCGTACCAACACCATTCAGTCCCACCGATTTCTGAAAAGCACCAGAATCATATTTCGCACCGGTATTAATTTTCGAAACAACGTCTACAACTTTGCCAAGTGGTATACCTCTACCATAGTCGCGAACCGTTACCTTCGATTCTGTGATCGTCACATCAATCGTACGACCGTAACCCATCATATGCTCGTCAATACAATTGTCGATCACCTCCTTCACAAGGACGTAAATTCCATCATCCTTCGAAGAACCGTCACCCAACTTTCCAATGTACATCCCCGGCCGCAAGCGAATGTGCTCGCGCCAATCGAGCGACCTTATGCTCGCTTCGTTGTACTCAAATACATTGGCAGTCTTTTCGGATTTACCCATACTTAATTGTCAGAATTTAAAGAGAAGTGAAAGGATAAAGAGTTCAACGCTTCGCCAGTTCAAAAAATTTGTTAAGTCCGGGAGGGCCTGTAGACACCCTCCCGGACTCGAAAAAGTCAATTCGGGTCTAATAAAACAATTTTTGAAATCACAACAACAACTTCTAAACATTTTTTACTTGCAAAAAATTCTTAACCCAATCACCATAAAGCACTGACATTCAATCAAAAGAAATAACAAATTCAAATTGATGGTTTAGATTTTAGGCGGCGGAAAATAAGGTAAACGGGCCAGGATGCAGCCCAAATAATTATGAGTGCAACGCTTCCATAAATTAGAAATGCGACACGACCGAAATCAAAATTTTCGTTGCTGTTATATTGAGAAATATAGAATAAGGCGACAACGAAAAAGACATTGAGTGTCATAATAAGTCCATAAAACCATGCCTTGAAATCTTCATCACGCTGAAACAATTTTCCCGCAACAAACACCATAACATTTGATATGGCCAGGAACATCATAACAGCATAGAAAAATGCTTCATTACTGATTGACACGTTGCTTCCCCCCTCGCTCTGGATCACCACTTCGAGCGGCAGTCCGGCATACACGTACAACAATGTACCAAGGGCAGCCACCATCGAAACAAACCAGATACCCTTAAGGAGTTTTTGCGCCATGATTTCGTAAATTTGGGTGCAAATTAAAGGATAAATCGCTTGAACTTTAATCCGATTGTTTTATCAATACCTATTTTCTTCATCCTGATTGGAATTGAGTTAATTGTTGAGCGATTCACACACAAGCAACTTTATCGGCTACCTGACGCGATCGCTAATCTGAGTTGTGGAATCACATCTCAACTGTCGGGACTGTTTCTGAAGATTTTTGCAATCGGAATCTACGAGGTACTCTATAACAACTTCGCTTTTTTCAACCTCGACAACTCAAGATGGTGGTATTGGGTACTCTTATTCCTCTTGGTTGACTTCGCCTATTACTGGGCTCATCGCATGAGCCATGAGATCAATCTTTTTTGGGGTGGACATGTTGTGCATCACCAAAGCGAGGAATACAATCTTTCGGTTGCCCTGCGCCAGAGCTCGCTTCAAATTGTATGGACGTTTGCTTTCAACCTGCCGATTGCTTTGCTCGGTTTCCAAACCCTTGACTTTGCGTTAATATCCGCATTAAACACCTTATACCAGTTTTGGATTCATACCGAGACTATCGGTAAGCTGGGATGGTTTGAGTACGTATTTAATACTCCCTCGCATCACCGCGTACATCACGGGCGGGATCCAAAATATATTGACAAGAATCACGCTGGATCACTAATTATCTGGGACAAAATGTTTGGAACATTCCAGGCCGAGGAAGAGAAACCGACATATGGAATTACCAAACCTTTAAAAAGCTGGAATGCCCTGTTCGCCAATGTTAGCCACTACGTTGAAATGCGAAATGATCTCAGACAGATTCCCTCACTTACCGACAAAATCAAGTATCTATTTAAAAAACCGGGATGGCTACCCGAATCAATGGGAGGTTATCGACCTGCGCCAGCTATTGACAAGAATACCTATAAGAAGTACGAGACACCGGCGCCTATGCTATTAAATCTCTACGTCGTGTTTCAATATGTATTGTGCCTGATAGGCACTGCGTTATTTCTTAATCAGGAAGCAAAATTTGCTATGCAGGAAAAGATTTTTATTACCATCCTCATTTGTGTCGTTGTGGTTAACAGTGGTGTGCTTTTTGAACAGCGAACGTGGGCAAAATATTCCGAGTGGATTCGTATCATAGCATATCCGCTGTTGCTGGCTCTACTCACTTTTATGAACGGATGGTCTCCCCTGCTTTATGGTGCTGCAGCGACATACCTTATCATTTCAACGGCGTGGTTTTATTTTATCCAGAGAAAGAATGTTTCGATGCAGATGGCGTAGCTATGTCACAATAATTTTTTTGATTCAGTTCTCCTGCGGTAAACCTCTTCCAACGCTTGATCAGGTTGATCTTGCAGCATGGAAGAATGACAGGCTGGCGTGCGAAGGCAGGCGTGCATCGATGTTATCAGCGATAGAATCTCAATCCCACAAACTCCTGTCACTGAGCGAATCGGAAATCATTTCTCTTCTGGGCAAGCCAGACGAAGCTGAGTTGTATAAACGCAATCAGAAATTCTATTACTATTTCGTGGAGCCTTCTCGTGAGTGCCCGCAAGCTGGAGGTAGTGATTCGAGGAAACTGGTCATTAGATTTAATGCAACGGGACTAGCTAAAGAGGTAGCGGTTGAATAGAATTGTTGCCTTATCTCCCGCTCGAGATTGCATGGCTTTGAAGGGGATCCTTCGCAGTGCATCACTATTCTTAAGACCTGCAAAAAAAATCTTGTGGTAAATCTTATGCTCAGGATGACGGGCTCGATGTTGTGTTGTGGTAGGTCCTATACACAGGACGACGGACTCGATGAGGGTGGATTGGGGGCATGCGTGCATTCCCTCCGCGGACTCTGCC
>JAEZBX010000178.1 GCA_023412765.1 Bacteroidota bacterium | reverse complement strand
ACCGCGCTCCAGTACCAAAGTCTTGAGACCTTTTTCGCACAGTTCTTTTGCAGCCCAACCACCTGAAATGCCGGAGCCAATAACGATCGCATCGAACGTCTGCTTCTCTGCGCTTTTAATATTAAGTCTTGTCGAATCCTGTTGCGTGCTCATTTTTTTACCAACCAAATACTTTCTCCACGTACTCCCTGCTTTTTTTCCAGCTTTCCCTAACATCATTCACTGGTGGGCCTTCAAAAGCGAGTTCAATAGCTGCGCGGCCACTGTAATTAATCTCTTTCAGAGCACTGGCGATAGCTTGAAAATCCATTACTCCATCTCCAACAGCTTCGGTCCATTTACCATCAGCATCCTGATCGCGTATGTGCATGTACACCATTTGCTTTCCATAGTTCTGGATAAACCACACTGGATCAACGCCTCCGCGCACAAGCCAATTGAGATCGGGGCCCAATTTGATATCCGGAATTCGTTCAATTATTCCTTTTAAATCATGCATGTCATTCACCACTTCAAAAGTATGGTTGTGAATGTTCGGTTGAATCTTGTTCTTGTCGCACACCTTTTGAATCTCCTTTAGAAGATCGGCCTGGGCATCAAGCTCTTCTTCGGTTTTTGTTCTTCGGGCATCCCCTACTGTTATTCCAAACGTTTCTCCGCCAACCTGGTGAAGTCTTTCAAGAACAAGATTCACATCATCCAAAATTCTACTGTGCTCAGAACGCTTCCACATATCACCACTGTATGAGCTACCGGTGACGGGTACATTGTATTTCGCTATCAGGTCTCTTGTGCGCTCGACAAAATCATTGTGCCTAATATTTACTTCCATCAATTCGACACCACCGATGCCAGCATACTTGAAGTCACTAAAAACCTGTTCTATGATGGGCGTTGAATCCCAATTCGGCGGATAACGACTTGCATATACCCAGAGGTGACCTGATACTTTTACAGTTTCTGAAGTTTGAGATTGCGAACAACCAAGCAACGCGCTGCAGCCCAGCGCCGAGCCCGCCAGCGAAATAGATGTCTTTAAGAATTCTCTCCTCGATCTCATTTCTTCATTTAGAGACATGTGATATGCGCATTGTTGCTAAGTTATTGTGCCGGTGGCGAAATCCAATAGACATTGATGCCTATTTCACTGAGTGTATGACAAACGGAATTTGGACGTTATCTTGAAATAATGATTAAAGCGAGACCGATGCCGAAGCAGGCCAGCATAATGTTCAGTATTGTAGCTGTGCCTTTAGGTGCTTTTTCAAATTCCTTCCAGACATAAATCCCCCAAAGGGCGGCCACTACCGTTGCACCTTGTCCAAGGCCGTAAGAAATAGCAGGGCCAGCTTTTCCGGAAGCAATTATGTTGAACGACATGCCAAGACACCAAATTGAACCGCCAAGAATTCCAGTCAGGTGGTTTTGAAAAGATCCGCGAAAATAATCCGCATATGAAACCGATGAGCCTTGAAAGGGAAACCGCATCAGTATTGAATTAAAAATAAAATTGCTGATCAGGATACCTATTGAGAAAATAAACACCGCAGTATAGGGACTCAACTTGCCAGCTTCTGGTACATTGAAATCTTCAAACATCGACGCCGCAACGTACTTGTAGAACATACCCATCATCGCCCCACTTATGATAGACAACAAAAGTCCTTTTGTCGAAACGGATGTGGCAGAAGACATCATCTTCCTGTATGCTCCTGAATTAAGGATCATTGCAAGCAGTATGAACGCCACCCCGCCAAATAGTAAGTAAACATTGCCAACAGGTACACGAACATAATTGACTATGACTCCAATAATCAACGCCAGACCAATGCCGATAGGAAACGCTACTGACATCCCGGCGATAGCAATGGCAGCTACTAACAGGATATTTGCAGCATTGAAAATTACTCCACCAATGAATGCCGACATCAACGAGGATTTATCAGCCTGATTCAGGTCAGAAAGAAATGACCTTCCGCCGTCGCCGATGCTGCCCAACGTTAATGCGAGCAAGAGGGAAAACAAAGCGATGCCAATAACATAATCCCAATAAAACAATTCAAAACGCCATGACGCTGCTGACAATTTTTGTGTATTGGCCCAAGATCCCCAGCAAATCATTGTGATAATGCAAAAGATGACGGCCAGCGTGTAATCCTGGACTATGAACATATACCTGATTAGATTTTTCGATTTGGGGTCTGCAATAAAAGCTCTTCAACCTCTTTTCTATGCGGCATGGAAGACTGGGCTCCCATCCGGGTAACCGAGATCGATGCCGCTCTGCAAGCAAAGCTCACAGCCTCGTCCAGGGCCATTCCTTCTGACAACCCGACAGCTAGAGCTCCATTAAAACAATCGCCAGCGGCGGTCGTGTCAACAGCCGAGACCGGTTGAGTTTCAATATGTTTTTGCACTGATTCATTTAACAAAAAAGCGCCCTTTGCACCCAATGTAATTACAATGTTTTGTACACCCATGTCACGCAACCTTTGGGCTGAACGCTGAGCGCTATTCAAATCTGTTACCGGGATACCGGTTAAAATACTCGCTTCTGATTCGTTCGGCGTAATCACATCAATGTACCGCATCAACTCTATATCAATATTTGTTGCGGGAGCTGGGTTAAGAATCACTCTGCAGCCGGCGCTATTTCCTTTCTTGAGTGCATAAGCAACGGTTTCCATTGGGATTTCTAATTGCAGGAGAATAATGGTGTCGGTACTAATACCTTGTAGTGCTTTGTTTACCTTCTGTGTATCCAGGTTTTTGTTTGATCCCGGTGCAACCATAATGATGTTCTCGCCGTGGGCATCAACACCTATTAGCGCCACCCCAGAGGGAAGGTTGTCATCAACGCTGACGAATGAAATGTCAATGTTCTCTCGCTCAAAATGAATCAGCGATTGCTTACCGAATAAGTCATCGCCTGTATTAGCAACAAACGTAACCTTAGCTCCTAATCGCGCTGCAGCAACCGCCTGATTTGCACCTTTGCCACCTGGATTTGTTAAAAAGTTTTTTCCCATCACTGTCTGACCTGGCATTGGAAGCTTTTCAGTTTGGATGACCATGTCAGTATTGGAGCTTCCAATAACATAAATCGGATTCGCCATCGTCAGTATCAGTTTATTTTATAAGCGGGATTTGCCGAAATTAAGTTAAGTTATATTAGTCGTTTGGTCTAACCCGTTAGCAAACTTTTTTAATCCCATTGAAGGAGATAGTGCACAACAATTTTTTGCCATTAAAAAAAAGTCCGGCGAATTGCCGGACTTTCCGAAACCTAAGATTTACGACGCTTATGGTCTGATTTGAGTTTCTCCCACTTATTGAACTGCTCTTCCGTTAGAACCTTTTTCAACTTTTTCTGGTAGTCATCTCGAAGTTGTTTCATCTTCACCTTATTGTCTTCCTTTGACTGTGTACTATCACTTCTTAAGGTCCTGAACTTCTCTCCGAATTCGCGATTGATAGATTTAACTTTTTCAGTCTGTTCATCGGTTAGCGAAAGTTCCTTTTGCATCCGCTCAGCAAAATCTCCGCGGTGTCTGGCCATTCGCGCGCTATGTTTGCTGCGCTGGTCGGACCGATGTTCGGCCAGTTTCTTTTGCTGATCTTCATTCAACACTTTCTTCAGCGCAGTTTCTCTTTCATTATGCAGGGCTTTCATCTGATGTTGCTTTGTCTCTTTCGACAATGTTGAGTCTTTCCAAACCTTGGTTAATTTTGACGCGTGATCTTCATTTATAGCCTTAACCGAATTGTACTGAACTTCATCAAGACCCATTTCTGTTTTCATTCTCTCTGCTTGCCTGGCAGCACGATCCATTGGATCCATTCGACGCTGGGCGAACATGACCGTGGTCATCATCATCAGCCCCAAAAAAATCATACTTTTTTTCATAGTTGTTTTGTTTTTTTCCTCTTAGACTGCAGTTGTCACTCCAGGATTAATCAGAAAGTTGAGGATTCGACTTGTAGGCTTTTTTTATCTACGAAAAGGAGCATGGAATCGACGCAGGCGTTGGAACTACTGAGCAATAAAGTTACAGCCCTTGAAGAAGTTGAACCAAAGTTATCAGTTTATCTTATATCCTAGTTCAAAAAAGAGTAACCCGTATTTCTCTTTCTTATAGTCGGCCAGATTGCCTTTAAAGCGATTGAGCAAGGCATGTTCGTAGCGCACATTAACCGCCCATCTTGAAAGTCGAAGAGATGTCTCGAATGGAACAATTGGCATGAAGGATTTGTAATATCGGTTACGACCAAGATTTCTATTGCCATCCGCAGTCAAATCCTGACGTAAATACGAATTTGAAAAAAGCAAGGCGTGCAAGCCAACACCTACACCGACAGAAAACGCGCGGGAAAAGTGAAAGTGCGGAATCGCTGCTGCTCCCATGGTGTAGTCGAACGTAGACACAGTTGGTTCGCCAACTATATCGGATAACAACGATCCTCTTCGAAACAAATACTGTTGCCAATACGCTTTGCGAAAAAATGTGCCTTGGGTTTTAAGACTGAATTTCCCGGAAATCATTTTCTGGCCAGCGAAGCCGACGCCAAACCCACCTATCAACAACTTTGGCTTTAATTCTTTATTAAAGCCAACGATCGGAAACATCCTATCCGCAGATTCGACAGGGATAAACAGATTTCCATTCAAAGTAATAAACAGGTCCGGATTGAACTGAGCAAACGCACATACGCTTGGCATTAGGCACAAGACAAAAATGATAGCTCTCATTTTTTCAAAATGTCCACACTGTGAACCTGGCCTCCGATCTTAGATACGACATGAAATCGTCCTATTGGTCGATTTGAAACATCGAACTGGAATTGATGGACACCAGAGTTTAAAGCATTCTCTCCGACGATTTCACCATTTGGATCAAATACGATCACCTTTGCTTGCGAACTTGAAGTATTGTTTGCTGATACAAACAGGCGATTTGATATGGGATTTGGGTACGCAACCAGCAGGGTACTTGGCTGTGAAATTTCACCTGCATCACTGCATCCAACGGTCGACAACAAAATTGCCGCTACAACAGAATTTATTCGTTTCATTTAGTCAACGTTTCTGACGTGGTAATCCTAAGATTTCAAATATGTAATATCTTCATCAGTTATTCAACTCGCAATTGGGAGTGTAAATGTAAATACAGTCCCTTCATCCTTTCGGCTGCTCACCCAGATGTTTCCGCCATTCTTGGAAATCATTTCCTTTGTGATTAACAGTCCAATGCCAGAACCGGTCTCCTGATTGGTGCCGCGGGTCGTAAAACTTCGTTCGGGTTGGAAGAGATTTTTCACTTCATCCTCGTGCATACCCAGTCCGTTATCTTCAACGTAGATTTCGATTCTACTTTCATTAACTTTTCCAGCAACCTTCACCTGCCCGCCTGCCGAAGTGAATTTAATAGCATTAGCCATCAGGTTTCTTAATATAATTTCAACCTGCATCTTATCGGCTAGTGCGATATGCTGGAGACTGAGGTTGTTATGAAACTTAATATTTTTCTCCTTGATATCATCTTTTAGCTGTAATGCAACCTCGTTGGCTACATCAGCGAGTACTACTTTTTCAGCGCCGGATTTTGAATTGCTAAGTTCGGCTTTGGCCCATTGAAGCAAATTCTCCAATACATTTCCACAGGCTTGTAGTTGATGATTCAGTCGTTCATAAAGTTCTTCAGTTTCCTCTTTGGTGACGTGTCCGTCCTTTACAAATGTCAGGATAGATTTCAGTGTCGCTATCGGTGAACGTAAATCATGACTGATTACAGAAAACAGTTTATCTTTTACTGCATTTAGCCTCGCTAATTCCGAATTAGAGCTATGAAGTTCACGGTTTAACGCTGTTCGTTGCTGCGCGGTTCTGTAGACGTTATACGCCCACCCGCCTAAAAGCAGTATAACAACAGCAAATGCAACTCCGATATATCGCTGCTGTTCTATCACCATTAGATTCGCTTCATTGATTTTTTTTAACATCTCCACTTCCTTCGCCTGCTGCTTAAACGCATATTCCGACTGAAGGAATTTCAAGCTTCGCCCATTTACGTTTTTTTGCTTCTCTTCTGAAACTTCGTGGAACTTCTCATAATGTTCCAAAGCTCTCTTATGATCGCCGGTTGCTCGGTAGAGGTCGGCATAATTCTTATTGATAAAATCCATTGGATTAAAGAGATCCGTAAATTTTATCTGGCGGTTGTGAATAACGAAACATGCACTGTCCAGGTAGACCTTTGCGTTCTTGTAATCCGATTTCAAGAAATATGTATTACCAATGTTAGAGTATGTTTCAATTTCATTTTCGAACTCCAGGGTGTTCCGCACCACGCTCAGGTTATGAAAATAATAAAACAAACTGCTGTCGTACTGCCCCCGATACTTGTGAAGCGTTCCAATGTTTCCAGCCAGTATACCCATCCAAACCTTGTCACCATGTGTTTCGGCAAACCGGTACGCACGACGAAAAGCAATCAATGCTGCATCAGGTTGATTTTGGTCATTATGAATCAGGGCAAATCCATTGTAACAATTGATTCGTGTCCTTACATCTAATGAATCCTTTCCTAATTCAAGGGTCTTTTCGTAATACATTTTAGCTTCTTCAAGATTTTTTGCTTTGTGGTGAATCATAGCGATCTCAAAGTAACTCATAGCCTGGGCGAGCTTTTTATTTTTCGTGTTGTACACCTCGGCACTCTCCATGAAATACGTCAACGCTTCATTCATTCTACCATCGCCGAACACAGTCAGTGCCCAACCGTACACATGTGGTAGCAAAGACTCAGCAAACGCTTTGCCCCTGGCAATCGTCAGTACAGTTTTCACATCCGAGTCGGAATACGGAATGACCTTGCCAGATTTGTAATTGACGATGAAATCATTGAAGATCGACTTGAATTCTTCCGGGGTATGGCTTTTTTCCAGGTTTTGAATGTAGTCCTGGATATTTAGGCTATCGACTGTAACCTGGGAAGTGCATGGGATGGAACACAACGTGAGGCTTAAAAAACAAACCCATTCTTTCCATGCAGGGAAACGAAAAATCATTCTAGTTATTTACTCCAAAACTAAAATTTCTCCAGCCTCCTTTGCCTCAATATCTCCTGCTGAACTTAGGCTTGCATGGTTTTCCTAAATATGTAAATCTTTTTAAGGTTGAACGCTACATCTTCCAGATGAAGCAGAGCGATGTTGCCGGGCCGCAGACGATGAGGCTGTTTGCAATCGGTTCAAGCGCGATTAATCCAGGGATATATAATCCTATGTCAAGGGTGGCGGCGATACAACTTATCGATTGGATGTACTAAAAATCCGATTGTTTCAAGCGACTGCGATTTTTTTCAAAATCACTCTTAGCGCATTACATAAATCGTCGAATTTTACATGTTTTTTCACAACGTCGTGCGCGCCCAGCTTTTTGTAGTCATCCTCGTCTCGTGGGATAATAGCGGTGGAGTATATGATGATAGGTATCTGGCTCCATTTATAGTTCTTTTTTATTTGAACTAATACCTCTCGTCCGCTCATCCTAGGCATATTGATATCAAGGAAGATGATATTTGGCCCCGGCTCGGAACGCAGCAGTCTAAGGGCAGTGAGGCCATCATTTGCAGTGAGGCATTGCGCTTCAGGACTTACGACCTTGAGTGCTTCGCAGAAAAAATCTGTGTCGTCGGGATCATCATCGATACAAAGAACTACCATTCCGTGATTAATCTACAATTTATGGTTCCGCAGCCTTTTCGTCCTGGTTGAAAAGCAAGCGAACCTTGTTTCCCTTCGGCACTAATCAAGGTACATAATTTTAGAGCATATCAAACATAAAGTTTAATAATTAAAGCCATTGTTTCTCAGGAGTTTACCCAGCTTTAGCCGAAAAATTTTCCAACTGATTTAGCTGCTGACACAAGGCTGTCAGCATGCCTGTGGACCTTTAGATCATAAGATAAAGCGATGAATAGAAATATTATTTTAGTCTTTGGCGTAGTTGTAGGAATCCTCACGGTGTTGTTGTTCCTGCGGTCAAACCTGGATAGAAGCTTTCAAGACACATTTCCGATTAGAAGTGCTCCTACATATGGACCTGTCGGGAAAGTCAGCATACCTGAAGTTTTTGAGAAGGTGACTGTCCGAATTTTTTAAACGTGCATCAAACTAAAAATTGTGGTCGGTCGTTGTGCCTTTCATGAAGAGAGTGGTCATTTTGTTTTTAGCAAGCCTCCTGTTTGGATGCCATGGTGTAAACCCATTAAAAAACGTTGGGTTAAAATCTTTCCCTTACGAAAATTATGTGAGATCGCTTGAGCAGGCGAAACTGAATGAATCGATTATGGCACGGCAGTGGTTGCAGGCGGGTAAAGATGCATTGGCCGACTCCATGCTCGTACAATTGCCTTTTGCAGAATCCGGCTACTTTCTTGCGAGTCAACCGGCGGCGAGGTCATACCGTTTTAACGCGCGAAGAGGTCAGATACTAACGATAGAAGCCAACAGAATTTCGGGAAGTGACTCACGCTTGTTTCTTGACGTTTTTATGCTAAGGGAACACGAATGGCGGCCGATCGCCCATGCTGATTCAACCTTGACCGTTTCATACGAATTTGAGTCAGACTCTCAGTGCATTGTAAGGCTACAGCCCGAACTCCTCTTGACCACTGATTATTCTATCTCAATTTCATTGACACCGGTTCTGATTAACCCAGTCTCAGGAGCGACCAATAAATCCATCAGAAGTTTTTACGGAGACTCACGAGACGGTGGAAAACGAAAGCATGAAGGTGTTGACATTTTTGCAAAGAAAGGAACCGCAGTAATTGCACCAACATCTGGAATGGTCACAAGGGTGGGCACAGGAAAACTGGGGGGCAACGTTGTTTGGATGCTAGATCAACAGAGAGGGCATTCCTATTATTTCGCTCACCTCGATAGACAACTAGTGACAGCGGGAACAATGGTCAAAAAAGGTGATACACTTGGCACGGTTGGCAACACTGGAAACGCCCGTACCACACCTCCTCACTTGCATTTTGGAATCTATCAGCATCGCAGTCTTGATCCTGTTCATTTTATTCAAACGTTAGGTGACAGGATTCAAGCAACGCCTTGGGATACGACAATTCGTGAATTTGATTACAAAGTGGTTGCGAAGAAAATTGCAATGAAGACAGGGCCTGGTAACAATTATAACAATATTATCGAGTTGCCTAAAGACAGCTACGTACAAATTGTCGCACAAACTGATGACTGGTTCCGCGTAAAACTTCCCGACGGGCGCCAGGGTTTTGTCTTAAAAACCAAAATTTCTCCAATCAAAAAAGGCCGACAGTTACAAATGAAAGACGCCTCTACCGTTTTCTCTAAAGCAGGTGATAACGCGGTTCCACTTCAACATCTCGAATCTAACGGTACAGTTGAAGTACTTGCAATTTTTGAGAAGTTTAGGTTCGTTCGCACGCAACAAGGTATTTTGGGTTGGCTTACAATCTGAAAAAAATACATTCGCGATTTACGTTGCAATGATTCGTGATTGCTTTTTTCCCTCTAAACAGCTGATCGATACTAACACCAATATGTAGGCGGGGCGTTGGCTTCTTAATACCCTCCCCCATTATAGCTCTGCTTCGGATATTTAAATCCAGCCATTGCCAACCCAATCAGGAATGTATATTTGGATCGCAATAAGGCGGCAGATACTCGTGACGCTTGACAATTATTATAAAACACTACCTTGTGCGTATGAAAAAATCGGTTTCTTTTCTATTTGTTTTTGTGTGCATTGCGCACACTATATTCTCTCAAAATATCCCACTGCCGGAACACCCAAGGCCAGATTTTGAAAGAGGTTTATGGAGAAATCTGAATGGCGTTTGGCAGTTTGAATTTGATTCATTAGATCAGGGGGTTAACAAAAATTGGCAGAATGGAGCATCTTCATTCTCAAAAAAAATCACCGTTCCTTTTCCCTGGGGATCGAAGTTGTCAGGCGTCGCCGACAAGTCTGATATTGCTTGGTACCAACGGGAGATCACTATTCCTGCCGAGTGGAGAGATAAACGAACTTTCCTCACCATCGGTGCATCAGACTGGGAAACAACTGTATGGCTCGACGGCAATCTTCTTGGAAAGCATCAAGGCGGATATATTCCCTTCTCATTTGAATTGACGTCCCACGTGAAGTATGGCCAATCCCAAAAACTTGTTGTTCGTGTTGACGACAAGCGAAGAGATTTTACGCTTTATGGAAAACAAGGTTACGGAAATGCGAGAGGCATTTGGCAAACCGTGTATGTCGAAGCCAGGGGCAAAGACTACCTTGATGCCATACATTTTCGTCCAGATGTCGATAAGTCGAATGCCATTGCAACGATTTACCTTCCTGAAGAAACACAGTCAGACAAAAAAATCACACTGACAATAAAAACTCCTGCTGAACCGATCACTCATGAAATAACAATTCCAAAAGGGAAGTACAAAGCTAGCGCAACGGTTCCGATACCTGCAGCGAGGTTGTGGTCGCTGGAAGATCCTTATTTGTATGAGGTCGAGGCAAAGCTTGATGATGACGCTGTGAAAACATATTTCGGAATGCGCAAGATTTCTGTTGTTAATTTGCCTGGCACGGATTATCCATACATCGCGTTGAATAATAAGCCGGTCTATCTTCAATTGGCATTGGACCAGTCATACCACCCGGATGGATTTTACACATTTCCTGACGACGCGTTTATGCGCAAGGAAATCGAGCTCGCAAAATCCATCGGATTAAATGGAATTCGCCCCCATATAAAAGTAGAAATTCCGAGAAAACTATATTGGGCGGACAAACTTGGGATTCTTGTGATGGCTGATTTGCCCAACAGCTGGGGCGAGCCTGAGGCACAGATGCAACATGAAGCAGAAGAAACATTCAGGGGTATGGTGAAAAGAGATTTCAATCATCCGGCAATATTTTCCTGGATACTCTTTAACGAAACATGGGGGCTTCGAACAAAAGTTGAAGAAGGTGGAAAGACAGTTAACAAATACCTACCTGAAACACAGCAGTGGGTTGCATCAATGTATTACCTCGCTAAGTCATTAGACCCTACGCGGCTTGCAGAAGATAACTCGATTTGCTGTGGTGCTGGCCATACCGAAACAGATATCAACTCATTTCATGACTATCTACCTGGCTGGGAATGGGAGCCTCATCTAAAAATGTTGACAGATAGTTCGTACGAAGGCAGCCCCTTTCAATTTGAGGCTGGTTTCTTACAGGGAAAACAACCAAAAATAAATTCAGAATGTGGTAATGTGTGGGGATATGAAGGCAGCACAGGTGACGTAGACTGGAGCTGGGATTACCATAGGATGATAAACACATTTCGGAAGTATCCTGAAATCGCGGGATGGCTGTACACTGAGCATCATGATGTAATCAATGAATGGAATGGTTATTGGCGTTTCGACAGGACAGATAAATTTACCGGGATAGAACAAATTGTGCCTGGCATGAAATTGAACGATTTGCACGCCCCGGTTTTTATATCAAGCGGTAACGAGATCTGTAAAACAGTAAATGGCGGGGAAAAAGTAGCCATACCGTTGTATCTCTCGTCGATGACCGACGCTAACTACGGACCAAATCTTACACTGACTTACGAAGTTTCATTCACAAATTCCATTGGCGACACACGTTCACTAGGTAAACAAACGCAATCAGTTGCCTATGCGCCATACATCCAGAAAACATTAGAGCCGCTTGAAATCACAACTCCAAATCAGAAGGGCCTGGCATTGATTACTCTACAACTTGCGGATCAAAAAGGCACCGTTTTAAATAGAAATTTCATGTATCTTGAAATTGAGTCTGGAGAAAATCTACCTAAGACAAACATTCTATCCGTGGAACCTGCGGCATTTTCCAACGCAACATTTTCAAAGAAACAATGGAATGTACTCGACGGGTTGAAAGTCAATGGTGCGGGAGATGGATATTTTGAATATTCGATTGAGGTTGACAAGAATCTTAATATGAATGCTGTAAAGGAAGCCTACTTCCTCATAGAACTTTCAGCAAAGGAATTGTTTGTAAAGGACCAGGTCGAAAGCAAGGAAAGGACCGACATTAACTATATGCTTGGAGCGAAGGCGTCTCCAAGCGGCAATCCGAATTCATATCCCATGACGGATGAGACGGCCTTTCCATCCAAGATTGAAGTTTTGGTAAATGGTGAAAAATCGCTGACTACTACTTTGCCTGATGATCCCGCCGACCACCGCGGTGTTTTATCCTGGCATCATCAATTAAAAGACAAAAAATTGAGAGAAGCCGGTTCATATGGTTTTCTAACCAAGGTACCTGTATCCAGGAAACAACTGAAGAGTGCCGCCGAAAATGGCAGGTTGGTTATCCGAATCAAGACTGTTGGTGAAGGCGGAATTGCTGTTTATGGCAAATCATTTGGCCGGTACCCATTAGACCCATCACTGGTAATGAAGATGAGGTAGACATATGAAAGTATCAGGGTTTACCTTCGTTCGAAATGCAATTTTATATGACTACCCTATTGTGGAGGCAATCCAGTCCATCTTGCCTGTTTGCGATGAGGTGGTTGTCGCCGTTGGCAAGTCGGATGACGGGACACTGGAAATGATTAGAAATATCCCTTCTTCTAAAATTCGAATCATCGAAACAATATGGGACGATAGCCTGAGGGTTGGTGGTAAAATTCTCGCAGTAGAGACTGACAAAGCTTTTCACGCTATTGACCCTAAAGCTGATTGGGCTTTCTACATACAGGGGGACGAAGTGGTTCACGAAAAATACCTGGATACAATCCGAAGAGAAATGGAGGCTAGTAAGGACAATAAAGAAATCGATGGCCTCCTTTTCAAGTACCACCATTTTTATGGCTCGTATGATTTTGTGGGTATGTCATCGCGTTGGTATCGCAGGGAGATCCGTATCATAAGAAATGACAAGAATATTTTTTCCTACAAAGACGCTCAGGGATTCAGAAAAAAGCCCAACGAGAAATTAAAGGTAAAACTCATCGATGCGTATATCCATCACTACGGCCATGTTCGCGAACCTCAGGCGATGCAACGAAAGCATCAATCGACCAATCGCTTCTGGCATAACGACCGATGGATTGAGAAAAATATTGAAGTCAGGGAAGAATTCGATTATGCTAATTATGAACCTTTGGATCATTTCCGCGATTCACATCCCGCTATCATGGAGAAAAGAATCAAGGAGATGAATTGGAGTTTTGCATACGATGTCACTAAGAGACAATTTGAATTTAAGGACCGGATAAAAAATTTTTTTGAAAGATTGATGGGGTGGCGACCTGGCGAGTACCGCAATTATCGGAGGATTCTATAGGTCGTAGACCTTAACCTCAAACCTCAAACTTCAAACCTGAAATTTGAAATTTGAAATTACTACGCTCGTCCCAGTCTGCGCAGATGAACCAAATGACTGACGACCGCCTTAAACATGGAGTTATATTCGTTGTAAACGATATTTGATTCGCGACAAGCTTCCTTTACCATTTTACTGATCGCCGGATAATGGATATGGCTGATCCGAGGGAACAAATGATGTTCGATCTGAAAATTCAGTCCGCCGAGTAGCCAATGCAATGTCTTGCTCGACGTAGCAAAGTTCGCTGTCGAACTAATTTGGTGTAATGCCCACTCTTGTCTTTCTGATGCATTCTTTTCTACAACATGAAATTCCGTTCCTTCAATTACGTGAGCGAGCTGGAAGACGATGCTAATAACAAGTCCACAAGTGAATGTTATGATCAGGAATCCGACAAGCCACGATAGCCAACCAACCATAATGATGGGTACGACCATGTAAGCTGCAATAAACATGACCTTCGTAAACCAGAAAATGAAGTGTTCTCTTAAGTTCAGCCGGCGACGTTCATTATTCTGCGAAACTTTTCCACTACAATATTTTTCAAAGTCCTCATAAAATACCCAGGCAAGGTAAGATATCCCGTAAAGGATCACCCAATAGAGATGCTGGAACCGATGATACTTGTGCAACGGCTGGGCTGCATGTAATCTCATAAAAGGTTTTACGTCGATGTCAGAATCCATCCCCTCTATATTGGTATAGGTATGATGATTGATGTTATGCTTGATTTTCCAATAGTGGGTATTTCCACCCAAAACATTCAGGAAATATGCTGACACATTGTTTACCCACGAATACTTTGAAAATGTTTGATGACCGCCCTCGTGCATTATGTTGAATCCGATTATCGCCAGATTCAAGCCAAGTAGAATACAAAGCAGTATGGATACCAAAGCATGAGGCGTGAAGAAAACAAGGACCGTATATAGGACAATTGCCGACAAAACCTGCAAAATGCCTTTCAGGTACAGCTTTCTGTTCCCTGCAGGATGCAATTGTTGCTGTACAAAATAGGCGTCGACCTTAGCTTTTAGATTCTTAAAAAAAGTGGTCTTTCCGTTATCGAAAGAATATTTGAGCATGAAGAGTTTTTTATAAAAAACGCCAATTAAACTGATTCGTTCCGTTCAAACGAATATATCCTGATTTATTGTTGAAATACCGGGTTTTCCTTCCAGAATCGCATCTTATAGGAATAGCCTTGGGAAGGAGAAGAAAGCCTGAAATCTGATCGTATTTAGCCCCTTACTATATAGATTTATCGCCTAGCCTTACCGTTACACCATTTACGACCGATGCCAATATCCATTATTTTCAGCAGGTTCTATCCTGAATACTATTTCCTGGTTGTACTGGAGTTACATCGCTAACTACCTTGAAGTGCAGTAGATGCAATTCGCTCAATTTAGTTAAATTGGTGTTCCACCCTTATGTACGGGGCTAATATCTATAAATACATTTCTCGAACTATAACTGATAATTAAGCGACATGTCTGGTCGACGAGCATTCATCAAAAAATCTCTAAGAATTGTTCCATTAGCCCTTTCAGGGCTTCCGGCGAAAGCAATTGCTGAAGACATTGGGGATGCATTACACACATTGAACCATGCGTCGCCAGGCACAGTAATCAATGACGAAGAACTGTGGGCACGGATATCCCAGGCCTTTACCGTTTCGCCTTCGATTCTAAACCTGAATAATGGCGGCGTTAGTCCTCAGCCAAAGATCGTGCAGGATGCTGTAGATCGCTATTACCACCTAAGCAACGAGGCGCCCACTTACTACATGTGGCAAATACTGGATAAGGGTCGAGAGCCCGTTCGGAAAAAATTAGCAGACCTGGCCGGAACATCTCCCGAAGAAATTGCAATTAACCGAAACACTACCGAGGCCCTGGCTACAGTAACGTGGGGACTCACACTTAAGAGAGGTGATGAAGTAGTGATGTCAAAACAGGATTATCCGAACATGATTCACGCGTGGAAACAAAAAGAACTGCGCGACGGAATTGTGATCAAATGGTTGAATTTTAATCTGCCAATTGAAAACGACGACGAGTTCATCAAAGCGTTTGTGGATAATTCAACTGCAAAGACTCGGATCTGGCATATAACTCATATGATTAACTGGACGGGCCAGATCCTGCCTGTGAAAAAGCTTTGTGAAGAAGCTCGAAGACGAAACATTATTTCAATTGTCGACGGCTCTCATACGTTTGCTCATTTGGATTTCAAGATAAGCGACTTCACCCCTGATTATTTTGGAACCAGTTTGCATAAGTGGCTATGTGCGCCCTTTGGAACAGGTATGCTGTACGTCAAAAAAGAAAATATTGCAGGTTTATGGCCCCTCTTTCCAAATGACAAACCCCAGGGAAATGATATTCGAAAGTTTGAGGCTCTGGGAACGCGGTCATTTGCAGTTGAACAAGCCATAGCACACGCTATAGAATTTCATCTTGCTATCGGCAGCAAAAGGAAACAGGAGCGATTACATTATCTGAAAAATTATTGGTGCGAAAAGTTGATGAACCACACACGCATCAAACTGAATGTTTCACTGAAACCAGATTATTCGTGTGCCCTCGGAAACTTTTCTATTGACGGCATCGAGCCTGCTGCCCTTGCATCTAAATTAATGAGCGAGTATCAAATCCACACGTCGCCTATCGTTTGGGAGAATATCAAAGGCGTGAGGATTACTCCACATGTATATACCACAACGCGGGATCTTGACAGGTTTGCAGAAGCTGCGTTAAAGATTGCTAATTCCTGAACAATTGTCAGGCAGACATTTTGGAAAGATTGTTCCTGAGATCCAATTCTCTCCTCTTCATTTCTTCCTGGGTAGCCTCAAGCTCTTCCATGTTCTGACGCATCTCCTCCTCTTGCGCGCGCATTTCTTCTGCTTGTTGCTGAGATTTTTCCAGAAGTATTTTAGTCTTCACATTGCTTTGAATGGCGATAATGGAAGCCGCCAGCGATTTACAAGCGTCACCTAAGAACTCCAGAGCGTATTGATCGTTCGGAACAAAGGATGCAATTTCAATTAAAGCTACCACAGCATCGTTGTGCTTCATTGGATAAATGGTAATGCAGCGGGGGTTTGCTTCGCCCAGCCCACTCGTTATCCTGACATAGTCATCAGGCACATCCGTGAGATAGATAGGTTCACCTTCAAGAAAAGCCTGCCCTAGAATTCCGTCGCCGATCTCAATTCTTTTCTGCACAAATTTCTTTTTATCAAATGCATAGCAACAAACCAAGGAAATGTATGGATCGCTTTCATCATCTTCATTTAAAACAAAGAGTCCTCCTTGTTGTGCCTTCAAATATTTTACAATGAAAGCAACCGACTTTTCGCAGAGACTTTCAAAATTGGTCTGATGATCGCGTATAATTTGAGCTACCTTATTCAAGCCCTCACTCACCCAGTGCTGACGTACGCCTTCTTCATGCTTCTTTTTCATTTCTTCGCGCATCTGGAGTAACTCGCCCGAAATATTATGCTTGTTCACGTCCGATGCAGCCTCGCTAAACCCATCCCATTTTACATCGTAGTTACCCTGCGAGATATTCTTAATGAATGCAGCCGCTTTATTCAGATTTGAAATTATATCTCCTATTACGCTATCCTCGTTCTCAAGATCTACTGGTTTGTTAGAATCAAAAATCAATGTTCTATTTTGCTTGTCCAGTTCGCGGAACAGGCTGATTCGTTTCACATCTCGACGAGTGAGATTGACAATGGTATAACCCAGTGTCGGAATGCCTATTAGAAATAGTACGGACTGAAAAATGATATTCAATTCAAGAAGTGAAGCATAATGCGCTTGCGCTGATGAACGGTGTTCTTCAATAACAGGATCTACTATCCCGGATAGCTTCATATACGTTTCCCAAACTGCTGTTCCATGATCTTCCTTTATGATCCTCAATGCTTCATCCATTCCACCAGATTTTGCAAGCACGATTACTTCATCCATCAGTTTGAAGTAGCTGTCGATCTTTTTGTTCATTTCTCCCAGAGCCGCTGGCGGGAGCCCGATAGTAGGAAACTGCTTATCCAGGAACTGCATTGTAGGCCGACTCTGAGACTTTATTTTTTCATATGTACCCAGGAAAGCTTCGTTCTGTACCAACAGGTACCCACGCAAGCTCATATCAATATTATTCAGGTTAGCGATGATTGTGCCCTTGCTGTCTGCAATTGCATCCAGTTTTTTTTGAACATCGATGTTATCATTTAACGCAAGCTTGTAGCGATAAGTGAAAACCGTGTCAATTAAAATAAGGAAGATGATTAGGTACAAAGCGCCCTTAACTCCAAACCGATTTCTAAGGCGTCTAAAAATTTTGTTCATATGCGGGAATGAAGATAGTACCACCAAAGATAGAGCACACTACACACGAATAGAGTGGAAATTTGGCGGCTTTCTTACTCAGGGCAACTCCGAAAGAAATTGCAAAAATTTGTTGGTTACAAATGCCTGGCGCGGAATTTAACTAGCACCAAATGCATTGAATAGCGCGTCATCGCTAAGAATTTTCTTAAAAACCTTACAAGCTTACATACTCGCCTGCTGAGACGGTCGCCCGCCCAACTGCTTTAGTATTCGCGTGTGACTTATCAACGCTTCAAGAAATGTACGTGTACTTCTATAGGGTAGCCCAAATTCCGATGCAGTCTCCTTCACCAGAACTGCGATTTTTTGGTAATGTACGTGGCATATATTGGGAAACAGGTGATGTTCAATCTGGAAATTTAACCCACCTACATACCACGAAAACCAACGGCTGTTGTTCCCAAAATTTGATGTTGTTAACAATTGATGGACTGCCCAGTTATTTTCCAGATGTCGATTTTCGTCGGGCAACGGATAGGCTGTGCCCTCAACAACGTGGGCAGGCTGAAAGATAATTGCAAGAATAAAACCAGCAATGTAGTGCATTATGAAAACGCCGATAAGTACTGCCCACCATGTGAGTGAGGTAAATATGACGGGAAGTATAAATATGTACCCAACGTACAGAAGTTTCGTTCCTATCAAAATAAGCCACTCACGTTTTACACTCGCATTCTGTTTCCTGACCATACCATTTTTGTGATACATTGATAGTCTCACAAAATCCTTAAAGAACAACCATACGATAGTCATTAAGCCGTAAAGGAACCACGCATAAATAAACTGGTAACGGTGTAACTTTTTCCATTCAGTGTGCGGTGAAAGTCGTAGGGCGCCCCTTGGGCTGATATCTTCGTCTTCTTCGTGGACGTTGGTGTAGCTGTGGTGCATCACGTTGTGTTGCATTTTCCAGTTAAATGCATTTGCACCTATCAGGTTCATAGAATATCCAAGGGCGGTGTTTATCCAGCTTCGTTTTGCGTAAGCACCATGATTAGCATCATGCATAACCGACAAACCAATACCGCCAAGTCCCAAACTCATTACTAAAAGTGATATCAACAGTGCCGGAACACTCGATACGATCTCCGTCATTATTAGTATGTAGGGGACGAAATATGCAAGGAACATGCAAACTGTCTTGATAACCATTTCGGTATTGGCGTGCTTGCTAAGCTTATGCTTCTTAAAGTACTCGTTAACCCGTTTATTAAGTGTTGAGGAAAAATCTCGATTTGTCGATGCGAATGTTAGTGCTTTTGTGCTTTTCATATTGGAATTATTAATCTGGTTAGCGAATTGCTATCGCTAAGCACCGCAAAATTGCAGGAAGTGAAACTTGAGGAATCGGCAGAAAATTCAGAAGCCGACCCAAGAGTTAATAGTTGTATTTCAAAGGAATTGGGGAGAGAGTTAAGAAACTGATGTATTTCTGCAGTGATTTAAAAATATCCGCAATTGAGTGGTGCAAAGGTACAGCTAAGGAATGAGAATCCATAGTAATTGGCCGCATTTTAGACTGAATCGACATCTACAAAACAGCAAAATGGGATAAGGCATTTGCAATAATAGTTGTACCTTTGAAGACATTGTTCATCAAACATTCTATTTGACACGTTTCGCTGTACACATCTTTGGGCAAACTTCGTTCGAATAGATTGATCAACCTGAGTATACAACGTATTAAGATGGATTTCAAAGTCGATTCCGTATGTCGGCATCGACATTTGTTCCCATTTCAACACTTAAAACACCGCCTTATGGAAAAGATTAATGGCCCCGCACTGAAAACCTATTTACCAATATGGAGCAAGTACCGTCCCGTTATTCTGAGGTTGATGCTTGATTCTGAGACCGAACCTCAGCAATATCAGCTGTCCGGACACGAGTTCCGTCAGATGAATGCGCGCCAAAAAGGCGGCTACAACTTTGTGTTGCAGGTTCTCAAAGGAAAAGCGTTAAACAATATACGGGAATCTCAAATGGCTAAGGAGTTGCTGGAAGTATTACAATTGTCGAAGAAAGCGACAGAACTTACGGAACAGGCACCTTACGAGATTACCCTTGATAAACAATTCGTCCTGCACATCAGCAAGATGAGTCAACAGTGAATAATTTAAAATTGCATGGCTAAATCACAAAACCGGTCGATTAAAAACGAGAAAGAAAAAAAGAAGGCTCAGAAACGACAGGAAAAAGAACAAAGAAAAGAAGAACGTAAAGCCTCTTCAAGAGACGGAAACTCGCTCGATGAAATGATGGCATATGTTGATGAGTATGGTAATATATCGTCCACACCTCCCGACCCCACAAAGAAAATTTCCGTTAATGCAGATGATATTGTAATTGGTGTTCCTACCCAGATAGAATCGAAGGAAGCATCCGTACGGACTGGTACCGTCACCTATTTCAACGATGCGAAAGGATATGGATTTATAAGGGACAACAAGTCTGGCGAAAGCATCTTCGTGCATAGTAGCGTCCTGAATTTCAATTTGCAAAAGGATGATAATGTGACTTTTGAAACCGAAAAAGGTCCGAGAGGCTTAACAGCTGTAAATGTCCAAAAGGCCGGGCAAGCTTAACAAGTTGTAGACAAAAGTTGAGTCAACGTATGAAGAAGATCACACGCATCTGGCACGGCGTTACGAAAGCGGAACATGCGGATGAGTATCTGAAATATGTAGAAGACACCGGTATGAAAGACTACCGACAGGTACAAGGAAACTTCTCTGCAAAATTACTGCGTCGCATTGAAGGGGATAAATGCCACTTCCTGACTGTGACCGAATGGGACTCGTACGAAAGCATAAAAAAATTCGCCGGAGAGAATTTTAACAAAGCAAAGTACTACGAGCTGGATCGAAAGTATCTGCTGGAGTTCGAAGAGAACGTTGTGCATTATGAGACATATGAGTATAGCTGACAGCTGGGGTGTGGCGTAAAGCAGAAGGCATAACGCAAAACGCTAGAGCGCAGGTCTACATGATTATCCTCAAGAATGGAAGAACATTACTTTGAGCTGGGCACCATACTCCCGGCGCTGTAAGTGCCGCAGCATCACCTCAGGACTTCAGTCCTGGGTCTCTAAGCTGACAGCTATCAGCCGACAGCCGACGGCTCCGGAGTGCTTAAAGCAAAAAGCAGAAAGCAGAACGCTGAGGCACAGGTCGCCATGGTGACCTTCAAAATATACCACTAACTACTTTCTGGCGCCAGCCTGGCGGCGCTGTAAGTGCCCAAGCATTACCCCGGTGACTTTCAGTCCCGGGTTTTCATAAAACTTGTCGTTCGCGCACACATCAATTTTAAACTATCCAACTTCAAAATAAACTCAACTTTCCACCACGCCGCACAAATCCTTACGACAGATTTTCCTTGCCACCATTTCACGAATGGCATAATTTTTAATACTTAATGAGTTAATTAATTCTTACGAATATGAAAAAAATGTGGGATAGAGGTTGGGTGGTAATAATAGCATTCGTGATGATGAGTGTGTTAAGCATTACAACAGCGAATGCGCAGCGTACCGTTTCGCTACAGGTCTTCTATGATGAGCTGCAGCCCTATGGTACGTGGATGGATCATGGCCAATACGGATATGTCTGGATACCGAGAGTGGGTTCAGACTTTATGCCCTATGGAACAAATGGATATTGGGTCAACACGCAATATGGTAACACGTGGGTATCCGATTATGATTGGGGATGGGCACCATTTCACTATGGTCGATGGTTCTTCGACGATTTTTATGGATGGATTTGGGTACCTGATACAGTATGGGGGCCGGCATGGGTAACCTGGAGAAGTGGTGGCGGATATTACGGATGGGCTCCTCTGATGCCAGGCTTTGGAATTCATTTATCAGTAAACTATTACAACAGGATACCGCATAGATACTGGAACTTCGTTCCGTATAGGTATGTGACTTATAGGCACGTTTACAGGCATTGCGTTCCAAGACCTACGGTTGTTAATATCATCAATCACACAACAATCATTACGCACAACCATACGGATAACAGAAGGCAGACCTACTTTACCGGTCCTACGAGTAGTGACATTGAACGCCGCGGCGGTGGCCGTGTGCAGATGCATTCGATTAGTGAAACGGATCGTCCGGGACGTACAGAAGTTTCGCGCAGTTCAGTCAATCTTTACAAACCGGCAATTGATAACCCTCGTGATTCCAGATCGCGTCCTGTACCCGCTACCTACGTGCGGAAAGATGCTTCTGGAAAAATAGAAACTGTCCAACGCAGTGCTGACAGGAATAGCGTAAACAGTTCGCGCACGAATGAATTGGATAGCAGGTCGCGAACCACAGAAAGATCACTCGAATCCTTTGAAAAGAATGATTCGAAGTCGTCGACCGATGCGCAGCGCACGGTACCCAACGATGTACGCCGGGAATATCAGCGCAGCAATCCGAATACAACCAGGACGTATGAACGAATTGAAAGGCAACCGCAGAATACCGCACTTGATCGTTATGAGGCGCCTCCGGTCCAAAGAGCGCCAACCAATCGCGAAGCACCGCAACGAAGTTATCAGACCGAGCGTCGGGAAACACAACAGCGAAACTTCGAAATGCAACGGCGCAGCGAGCCGCAACGAATGCAACCTGCGCAAAGGCAAAGTCCACCGCGTCAACAGCAAAGCATAAATGTCCAACGCCAGCGGACGCCGTCATATCGCGAAAACAGTAATCGCAGTATGTCGCAACCATCACAGCGGTCGACGCAATTTAGGAAGAGCGATTCCGGAAATTCAGGGCAACCGAAAGTAAATACCGGAAGCAGATCGACTCCGGGACGTAGTCGGAATTAGTCCTTAAGAACCTGCGGGTTATCGGCGAGCAAATGGTGAGAAGCGTGTGAATGGTTCGCGATGCCCGCAAGAGCAGATAAATCTGTTGAAAAGTCAAGCGCAAGTCTGAATAGACTTGCGCTTACTGTTTATAGAAGGAAGTGGATGTATTGACGTTACTTGTGTCTTCGCTTTTTGGTAGAATATCTGTCAGGCAATTGAATGTCCTTCATCACGATCAATACTACCCCGTTCTTGGCCTTATCACCATAGATAACTGTTGACGAAGGGTCTCTTATAACCTGGATATAAGAGATATGTTGATGGTTTATCTTTTCAAATTCGTCTCTGGAGACGATCCTCGCGGTTTTCATCGACGACACAAGAAAAAGTGGATCATCAATTAAAATCCTGACTGAAGGTTCAGACTCCCCTGAAACGTCTGCGTCAGCAGTAATATCCTGGCCGAGACAAGTAAATGTCCCTCCTATCAACAGTCCAAACATTATTATGTACTTCATCCGGGTTCAGGAATAGTTTCAATGTAAAATAAAATTCGTCAGTTTCAAAGACTCCGGTAAACTGCCGGCACAAAAATCTTTACAAACATCGAAAACAAACCCTTCGCACGCCCGCAACCTCAAACTTCAAACCTCAAACCTTAAACTTTAAACTTTAAACCTTTAACTTAAGAACTCACCCCCCAATCTTCAACAGCGCCAACCCATCCCTCGAATCCACCAGTTTTAGATTCGAAGTGTCCATAAGGTGCCGGTCGATGTGATCTTTCACTAACACACTTCTATAGTCTCGCTCGTCCTCGAAACCCGCATCTAAAAGCAGTTGGTAAGTGCCAAGAACCGTATCGTACTCACAACTATGAAAACCCAACCCGACCAGGTTAATGATCGCCTTATTGCATTTTTCAATTTCCTGCTCAGTTAAAATTGTGTCGAGCCGGCATTCTTTCGGGTCACTATATCGACCTTTTCGCAGGCATGCCTCATAGTAGAACACGGTGTCGTAGGCTGCATATCCCGTTTTCATGATCGGGATATTCTTCCGGGTGCTCATGATTCGGAAAATGCTGTCGACTACCTGGAAATTATTCTTGATATCGTCGATCTCGTTTTTTTTGAAGGTAATCTTGTTGATGTAACGACCTAGTGGCTTTGCTTCTGGCAACGGTGGGTCATTTTTACATGATGCAAGAATAGCAATAGTAGCAATTATGATAAGGGAACGCATTTTTGTGGTTTTCGAAGGCTCAACTCAAAGTCCGTCGTAGGCAAGTTTTCGGAGGGTGAATATAATGTGTAGGTAAATACTAAGCTACCAGAAAAACGACCTGTTTACAGGTGGCTAGAATCAAAACATCTGGTGTGCTAAAAAAATCCCTGAAAACGGAACCTTAAAATACAAACCTAGTTATAGTTGTATGATGACAACTACAACCCAACCGGAAATTGAAAAGATGGAAGCTCTCATTGATGAAATGAGCATTACGATCAAGAACTTAGCTTCCATGGCTGCTGCCCACGGACTCATGGACCCTTACGTTAACCACCGCCTGCATGATGCGATGGAAGGAGATCTCACAGAAAAACCAATGGACGAAATTCTTGAGGCCTTGAGAAAAGTTAATACAAAAGAAAGACCTGAGTGGTCGTTCCTGAATCTAGGATAAAGATTTCGCGATTTTAAAATGCCTGGCACAACAGATGAGTCTGCGGTAGCCAGGCTTTTTTATGCTTAATCACCACTTTGGCTTTTCCCTTGTATGTGATTATCTTAACACAATACCAAAATTGTGATGGTATCCAAATTTTCCCAAGATGCCTATCTCCATCGTCAGCGAGAAAAAAAATATTGTCGACAATATTTTGAGGGCTTCGACCATCTGTGGCGCAATACTGTTGGGGATTGTCCTGATCCGTGATATACAAACTGGCTTATCACCTTTTAACAGTCTTTTCAATGTCGTTCTCGTGTTTTTCCTGTTCGGCGCCTGGATCGGCGGGAAGAAGATTGATTATGAAACAAAAACGTGGGTTGTACTCATCGTTCTCGCGATACTCGGTACGAAATCGCTTCTAGTGAATGGCACAACGGAGTCCAGCTTTCATTTCTTCATTTTTTCCGGGATGATTGCATTGTTGATCCTTGAAAGGAACAAGGCTAACATTGTTATCATCATCCTGAGCCTGACTTATATAATAGTAACAGGGTTGTTTGCCTTCGATTTGATAAATCCCCTGGTAGATCCTTCCTACCCAAGAAATGAAAGTGTTATATGGATAGGACGCGTGGCTTTCTACCTTTTTCTTCTTTTTATAGTCATTGGCGGCATTGGTCGAATGCAATATTCATTTCTGAAATCCATCAACGAGCTTAATGAATCCAATCACACCCTGAATCAATATAATGAAGAGCTTGTCAAACAACTGGAATACAATAAAGAGATGGAGAATAAGGTCTCTGAAAGAGAAATGAATTTCAAGAAATTGTTTGATGAGAGTAACGACGGAATTATCGTTTGTGATGGCGATGGAATTATCATTGAGTCAAATCAGATTATTGCTTCGATGTTGGGATATTCCAAGACTTATCTCTTAGGTAATCGCGCGGCAGATTTTGTCATTGAAGATGACAGACGAATAATTAGCCAACTTGTAATAGATAAGATACATTCTGCCAAAATTCGGGAACTCCAATTGGTTAGTAAGGATGGTACACGAATTCCAGTTGAAGTAAATTACGGGATCATCTATTTTGACGAGCGCAAGTCGATCCTTGTAACCATCCGTGATATCCGCGAGAGAAAATTAAGCGAGCAAAAGCTTTTGCATGCCGTGATACAGGCAGAAGAAAATGAGCGATCCAGACTCGCGAAAGATCTTCACGATGATCTCGGGCCATTGCTTTCAAGCATCAAGATGTATGTTCAATCGCTCCGTCAGCAGACTGAAAGTCCTGAAAAGAAAGAGCTTTTAACCCAATTGGTTTCCACGGTAGATGAGTCAATAAAATCTATTAGAAAAGTATCCTACAATTTAAGTTCTCACCTGCTTCAAAATTTGGGACTTGTCAATAGTTTAAAAACCCACATCGCACGAATTAATATGAGCAATACTTTTGTTGTTTCACTCAAGCACAATTTTGAAGATAATCTTAGATTTTCGTCAAATATTGAAATTGTGATTTACAGGGTATTGCTTGAGCTTATTAATAATTCAATCAACCATTCTGGCGGTAGCCAGATCAACATCGAATTTCTTGTTGATAAAAATTCGTTTATTATCCATTATACCGACGACGGTACAGGATTTGACTTCGATACCGTTCTAAACGATAAGTCAAAAGGTATTGGGCTCCGAAATATTTTCAGCAGGCTGAATTCAATTCACGGGTTGCTTCATGTCATCAAGGCTGATAGGGGTCTTTCTCTTTCGATTGATATCACTTTATAGCATGGGAAAAATTAAAATTATCCTGGTTGACGACCACCAAATGTTTCGTGAGGGGTTGAAATTTGTTTTACAACAAATCTCTGAATTTGAAATTGTGGGTACTGCTGGCAATGGGCACGAGTACGTCGATCTTTTGGCAACTTCATATCCCGACATTGTTATTATGGATATTGGCATGCCGGTAATGGATGGCATTGAAGCAACGAAGACAACCACGGCAAATTACCCTAACGTTTCCGTTATCGCATTATCGATGTTTGGTGATCCTGAATACTACCACCGCATGGTTGCAGCTGGGGCAAAGGGTTTTTTGATTAAAGAAGCAGGTATTGATGAGTTGGAAAAAGCTGTCAGAACAGTTTACGCCGGAAACACTTATTTTTCGCAGGAGCTCCTGCGCAACATCATTGATTCAATGTCAAAACCAAAAACCAACGCTCGGGCTACCTATCAACTATCAAAGCGCGAAGAGGAGGTTCTGTCAATGATTTGCAAAGGCTATTCAACAAGGGAAATTTCAGATCTTCTTTTTATAAGCCAAAAAACTGTTGAAGGCCATAAGGCAAACTTGTTTTCAAAAACCCAGTCAAAAAACACGTTGACATTGATGTTATTTGCAGTAAAAAACAGGTTGGTGGAGATCTAAGGGTTTTCCCTTGGCCAAATCGAGCAAAATCCCTCATTATAATCCCGTAATCCTACCTTAAATTATTCAGGTGAAAAAACTGAATTTTGCAGCATCGAAAATGACTTGATGCTTTAAGCAATAGCATCCATAAGTTTTTAAAGATTCAGGTCATTAATACCTAAAAACCGCCTTTTGACTTACCTATCATTACTGGTACTAGAGGACATGTCAAGGTTCCTAAGCCTTTCAATTGTACTAATAATAAATATTATACAACGCATGTCGAACACGATGACCTGGTTGAGAGCCATAAAACGAACGAATCCAGACGGACCCATCGAGGAGGTATTTTTTCGCGCAATCCTTTTGATTGCTCTGGTTGCTTGTTTAGTATCTGTGGTCTTTGACCTGAGTGTTACAACTACTTTGAGCTACATCGTCCCTGCCAACCTGGTGTTCATTGTAATATTGCTCTTTACGATGTGTGCTATCAACAAAATTAAATATCAGCCCGTGGTATCTTTCAGCCTGGTAGCATTTACCAGCTTTGTATTTATTCGTGGCATTCTTTACCCCCAATTCTACCATGTTACATGCACCTTTCTGATTTGTATCGGATTTATGTCCGCGCTAACTGAACGTGGGAGAAGCGGCAAGACCATGAGATGGGCTATTCTGGCATCTTTCGTCATCTATCTTTTCAGAGACCTTGGGCAGGTATACCCGGCGACCCTTGTCCGACAGGCACTGCCATACATTATGGTATATTCAATTATTGCAATTCTCACAGGGTTGCTAAAACAACGGTATGAAAAAAATCATACGCGTCTACTCGCTATGGTTGATATCCTTAATAAACAAAATTCAACCATCAATGAACAGCATGTGAAACTTCAAGCCAGCTACAAGGAATTATCAGATCTAAATCGAAATCTGGCTATCATCGTTAAGGAAAAAACCAACTCAATCGCTGAGAAGAACAGGCAACTTGCCCAGATAGCGTACGAGAATTCGCATTGTATAAGGGCACCGTTAGCTCGACTTCTCGGACTTCTTCACCTCATTGAAATCGATCCCGCTGGAAAAGACTTTTACCTTTCAAAACTGGATGATGAAGCCTTTGAGATGGATGACCGTATTAGGACCCTAGTACGATCAATTGAAAAAAACCTGCACGAATGATCCGACTTTTTATCCCATTTGGAGGGATTCAGAAGGAAGGAATAAAGGAATAGATTAATGGTGCGCACTTGCAACTTCATCCTTATTCATTATTCCCTATTCCTTCTTTCTAACACTGACAAACCAGAAAACCCCACTTCGAAGCTTGAGAACAATATGCTAATTGAACCAAGGCTATGATAAGTGTCACTAAAACACTAGCAATCAGACGGTAATTTTGGCAATTGGCAGAAATTTAAACTCATCCAAGAAATCGCAAGTCGCACGTGCTCTTTAACCTTGTACATTTTAATGTTTTTAAAAGTTGTGCGTTCCCGACAATAAAAAACACCCTAACTTTTTCATTATGACTACTACCCAACTCGAAGTCGAAAAGAGGGAGGCACTCCTTGAAGAGATGAGCCTTACCATTAAAAATCTCTCATCACTCGCCGCAGCCCACGGACTTATTAACCCCTATGTCAGCCACGATCTTCATGATGCTGTCGATGGCGATGTTGCTTCCCGGCCGGCCGATGATGTGCTGGTGGCTCTAAAAAAACTCAACGAAGGTCTTCGGCCAGAGTGGGCGTTTCTCAACATCGGTTAACGAACCGTTACTTCATCAATAGTATCCAATATTTTTTTAATCGTCTTTTGATAGTCCGGGTTGGAGCTCATGCCATTGTGCGTTTGCCCAGGAAGCGTAATAAGCATGTCAGAACTCTTGAACACTGATTTTAATTTTAGCGATTGGCTGTAAGGGATGACCTCATCGCTGTCGCCGTGTATGAGCACAACGGGCATCCTACACTCTTTCAGATAACGGTTAGTTTCCAGCTTATATCTTAAAAGAAAAACGGGTATGACCGGAACAGTTTGCTTTACAACATCGGCAAGACTGTAATACGGTGATTGAAGAATTACCATTTTCGGATTGTTTGTCGCACCCAGCATTGCAGCAGGTCCGGTCCCGATAGAATATCCGAGCACGATAACCTTTTCTTCATCGTACAATTTTAGCATTTCACTATATGCTGTTTGCACATCTTGAAGTAGTTGTTTTTCATTTTGAATGCTTCCGGTGCTCTTTCCGTATCCCCTGTAATCAAGCATGAAAAGGTCAAAATTTAAGTCAGTAAAAATACTGGCAACTTCACCCCATCCGGCCAGTGATCCCGCGTTTCCATGAAGGTAGAAGATCAGCCCTCTCGGGTTTTTCGCCTTGAATAATAGTCCGTGCAAAATTTGATCGTCGTCCGTTTCAATTCTTATTTCTTCAAAACGCTGCGGGAAATTAAACCTGTAGTCATTATTTAGCTTCTGGGGGAAAAAAATAAGTTTCTCCTGGATAAAATATGCCAGACAGCACAACAGCACATAGGTGCATCCAAGAACAAGCAGGACGATAAAAAATCTGTTCATAAATAGAAACCGTAAAATGAGAGATCATGAAAAACAACCTGATCCTTTCATTGTAACCATTAAAAATAGTCTTCCGTTAAGACGGAAAGAACTACGCACCTATGAAAAAAATCGATATCCTAAACTTTATAACCGATTTCCGAAAGGCTCCAAATAGCATTAAAACCCTCCAACAAATAGTCAGTCACCTCGGCATTCAGCACGAACCCTCTATCCAAAGTATGCTTGATGATCTTCAAAAGGCAAAAGTTGTGAAACAAACAGAGCTGAACGGAGAGAAAGCGTACCAGGTTATTGCCAGATAACGGCTCTGGTTTACCTCCTTTCATAGTCTTGGCGCGCCTCCATCGTCGAAGCCGTGTTAGTAAAATCTTCATTTTTGCGAAAAAACTTATCCCTATAGGCACCGTCAATGGATTTGCACAAAAATCCGCGACGCAACATCTATCTTGAGGTGTTTCCAGCTGGAAACTCTCGGCACCTTATCATCAAACAGTTCAAATTCCGATGCGCAGAAGAAATTTCTTCAGAACCTCGCTGGCAATGTTCGCCTCGATATTCACATTGCCCCACCAACTCTTTGCGGGTATTACGGCCGCGGGAAATAACTTCAGGCAAATCTACCTCAGCTTGAAGCTTAAAAGCGAGTTCTTCAAGTTTCTGAAAAATGTGTTTACCCTTTTTCCCGAGGAAGACCTCCACAAACTGATATCTGAAGCTGCTGCCCAAAAGAAAAATGACGAATCAATCTATTTGGAAGTGCAATCAAAGCTTGATGATATCTCTCCGATGTTTTCATCGTTCCGATATACGCTGCCGTCGTTGATGAAGCAGAAGGATGAGATGGCAAAGCAAACGCTGCAACTCCTCGGTGAAGGTGGCACTTACAATGGTTATTTGGAAATCGGTTCCTCCGGAAGATATCTTGACTACCTCGAAGAAAAAGTCAACATTGAAGGCGAACGTTATTATGCTGACGGTAAAAAGCCAGGATACGCAATTTCAGAGATGGTGGATCGTGGCCAAATAAAAATCGGAGCGAAATACATACCACTAGCGGATTACAGAACGAAGTATTCGGAGACCATTCCAAAAGATAGCCTGGATCTTGTCACAGTGTACATAGGTTTCCATCATTGCCCGATAGATCTTCGCGTTCCCTTTATATCATCAATTCGTGATACCTTGCGCATAGGCGGTAAGTTGATCCTGCGAGATCACGATTGCGACACGGAAGAACAAAAAGTTATGGTGGCATTGGCGCATGACGTATTTAACATGGGTACCAAGGAGTCATGGAGCTACAACAGCACGGAAGTCCGTAACTTCTATTCACTTGATTTCATCTGCAACTTCGTGGAGAATATCGGTTTCAAGTTCGATAAGCGGACACTCTTCCAGGAAGGGGACCCAACGAAGAACGCACTCATGCTGTTTACAAAAATATAATCTCGAATGAAGAGCTTATATAAGCTATTATTATTCCTGTGGGAGTGGCTGCGAAAATTCGCGCATTGGATTCTTCGTTTTCTAAAGAAATTTTTTAAATCTCTCCATCGGAAAAAACGGTATACAATTCCATTCTATTCCATCATGGGATATTTTTTCCTGGTCGTGTTGATGATTCGGGTCTCCGGTGATTCAACATATGATCGAATAATTCCCAACAAACGTGTCAATGACGTCACATCGATAAACCCTATTCAAGTCTCACGAGAAATTCAGCCAACAACCGTCGAAGAAATAGCGGAAGCCATCAAAAGTTCGCACGGACCCATTTCTATCGGCGGCGGTCGGTTTAGCATGGGCGGTCAAATAGGGTATGAGAATAGCCTCCACATCGATATGCGGAAGTTCAATAAAGTTTTAATGCTCGACACTATCAACAAAACCGTAACGGTTCAGTCAGGCATCGTGTGGAGAGACCTTCAAAAAGTTATAGATCCGCACGACCTTTCCATTAAGATCATGCAGACCTATGCGAACTTCACAGTGGGTGGATCGGTTTCAGTCAATTGCCACGGTCGGTATATTGGTCATGGTCCCATCGTATCATCGGTGTTGGAAATAAAACTGGTTTCAGCGTCTGGCGAAATCATAACAGCAAACAGGAATGAAAATCAAGATGTTTTTGCTGCTGCTATTGGTGGATATGGCGGCATCGGTGTTCTTGTTGAAATTAAATTACAACTTGTCGACAACGTGAAGGTGGAGCGCCATACGGCTCTGGTTGATGCTATTGACTACAATAACTTTTTCGATCAGAATATCAGGAATGACTCCAGCGTCATTTTTCAGAATGGAGACTTGTATCCCCCCGATTTTGATAAAATTAATAGTGTCGCGTGGAAAATTACAGACAAGGAACTAACGGATGAGGTACGAGTGACACCGGAAGGAGAAAATTATTGGCTGGAGGCGCAACTTATGAAGTTCGTTTCTTCGGGGGATCTTGGAAAATGGGCACGGCGAAATATTGGCGATCCCTATCTCTACAATAATGAAAAAGTTGTGTGGAGAAATCGGGAAGCTAGCTACGACGTGCAGGAACTTGAACCCGCTTCAAGAGAAAAGGAAACATATGTTCTCCAGGAATATTTTATTCCAGTCAACAACATTCACTCCTTCATTCCCAAGATGAGGGAAATTTACGACCGCTACAATGTGAATGTAATCAACGTATCGCTGCGCCATGCCTATGCCGACCATGAAACATATTTGTCATGGGCGGCGGAAGAAGTCTTTGCTTTTGTCATTTATTACAAACAGGGCACGGACAAGGCTTCACGTGAGATTGTAAAACAATGGACAGTTGAAATGACCGACGCTATTCTGAGCGAACACGGAAGATGGTATTTACCATACCAGCCACATGCTACAGTAGAGCAGTTTCAGAAAGGATATCAAAAATCTTCGAAATATTTTGAGGTTAAAAACAGGCTGGATCCGGAACATCGATTCACCAATAAACTTCTTGACAAATATAATCCATACGTCGGAGACAAAATTTTCAAGAAACGGGACAACATAAAGGGATACTATCGCGACGAGGCTCAGACGTTTCTCACTGTTCCTGAATGGTACCTGGTCTTTAATCCGAAAGAGTATGCTGACTACCTGGAGACGGGGAACAATCCTTCCGATTTTCCTTTTAGGTCATCGATAGATGAGTACTGGAAATTATACGATCGTTCCATGAAGCTCGTTTCAGCGGCTTACGAGGAAAATGAGGAATATAATACTATGCTTAACGTCATCGGCGTGAGCGTAACCATGGAATACACAGCAAAAATGCTCTATGAAAATTCCATCGGAAAAGTTTTTTCATGGTTCTCAAACGGAACTCCATCTGACGAAGAGAAGATTATTTTCCGAGCGCATCGGGCGTACAGTGATTTTATCTACGACACCGCATGGTATGAATTCGAATTTATGCCATGGGTAAAAAAAGTCTGGAGCCAGTCTAACAGTGCTGATAGCAATTGGCTGAGAAAAATGGAGCGAAAACTTTTCTTTACCCTTGAGTTCACTTTTAAGGCCGCATACGCCAAATTGATTGAATGGGGAGCTAAGGCCAGCTATGAGGAACCGGTTACAGAAATTTATCTCATGGCAACAACAACCGATTCTCTAAAAAGTATTGACCACCTGAAAATCATTCACGAAGCAGATAGCAATAAAATAATTAGCATCACTCGTTGGGGAGCCTTCACCAAAACTGTAATGGATCTGTCAACCAAAAACATTGACCTCTCTGAGATTGGAGGAAACGATGAAATTGTCGTTTCGATTCTCACAAAGAAGGACGAAACTCAGGTTGATGACAGTAACCTCTTATACAAATCTCGCATCGTGACTGAAAGTGACAAAGAAAGGCGTGTCTACCTCCTGCCAGTAGCCAAACTGTTAGATTTCATTAAGACGGCAAAAGAGAAAAATATTGAAGTCGAACATGTTTTCGATTATTAGATTGAAAACAAATCAATTAGACTTTTTTTAAGAAATCAGCGCTCTCTTTCAATCCTTCATCCATTTCGACGAAGTAATTCTTAACACCACCAACTTTGGCTGCTTTGAAAAACTCCTTCCAATCCACTTTACCCTGCCCCAATGGAACCCTTTCATCTCCCTTGCCCGACCAATCATAGAGGTGCACTGAAATGAAGCGACCGGGATATTTTTTAAAATAGTCAGCAGCTTTATGTCCAATACTAATAACCCATAATTGAAACTGCATCTTGACTAGATCAGGGTCAAATTCATTAAGCAACTCATCGTAAATCAACTTACCCTCAAGTTTTTCAAACTCGTTATTGTGGTTGTGAAAACCCATTTGAATGCCTGCCTTCTTTGATAGCTCTGCAATTTTGTTCAAATCGTTCGCTGCGGTTTTCCAATCTGCGAGTGTGGCGTCTTTTGGCAATCCAAAGGTTGACACAATCATTTGTTCCAGACCCAACTCTTTTGCATAAGCAATTCGTTCCTCTGGATGCTCTTTGAGTTCACTAAAGCCATAGTGACAACTAATGCAAGTGAACCCGTGATCTGAAATTATTTCTTTTAGCTCAGAAGCTTTTAATTTTTCAAGAGGTCCAAACCCAAGTTTGGCATAACCTTGCGGCGAACACATTTCGATACTGTTATAACCAAGTCCTGCCATCTTCTTTAGCGTACCCGAAAAATCCTGTTCAATAGACTTCCGGACAATCCAGCTCTGAAATCCAATGGGACCTTTCATCAACGGAAATATACTTCCACGAGATGAAACTGGCGCAAGCAACGCAGCACCTGCCAATGCTGCTGAATGAGATATGAATGATCGTCTGGTGAGTTGTTTCATGTTTTCAATAGGTCTAAGAATTTATCTTAACCTACTGAACTGCGGCGAAAAAAACGATAAGAATGTGATGAAAGAGGTGTTTGAGGTGTTGGAGTGCTGGTGTGTTGAAGTGTTGGTGGGTTAAAGTTAGCGTTGTTCCTTTTTTAGGATTTTTCCGTTTGGATCAATCGTTAGGGTGAGGTCTTCATCATCGGAAGAGGCATCTACTGAGTATTGTGGAGATTTGCCCGGGGCTGTTATTAGAAAGAAATTGTCAAGCTCGTAATTGGGGAAACCATTTCTAGCGGCCGCCATCACCGGTGAGGGAACGTTCGGAGGAAGAACTGCCTCCGTTGTTTCGATCCATTTCCCGTCGAGACTGATTTCAATTCCCTTCACAGAAGTATTATTTATCAAACTGGCAATATACTTGCCGCGCTTCTTGTCCAGCACCCACATTGTAACGGGCTGGCTATTTGTTTGCGTGGAGGCGACCTCCCTTACATTTGCCGGAACTTCGGCCTCCTTAATTTGTTGCGCTGCAGAGAAAAAAGAAATGGTGACGAGAATCAGAATTAGGGAAAATGACTTCATGCGATTTTTTTTGTAATTGAACGGAGGTGTCAGGGATTGGTTGTGAGAAAATTTCGACGAAATTAAGTGTGCAATTGGTCAAGTAATTGAAGCAGGTCATCAGAGTCTAGACACACGCACACGTTTTTTCCCGTTCTTTCAATAGTCAACAAAAAAATTTCCAAAGACAAAAAAAATTCAGAGCAATGAAAACGACAAATTACACTTACTTGCGCAACACCATAGCCGGCGTCGCGCTTTGCAGTATTCTGTTCGCATTCGCAAGTTTCACAGGCGCACACAACGTTCAGGTGTATCTCGACGACAAACTTGTAATTGACCATTACGTAGATTCAAGAACAATAGCACCTAAAATTTTGGTTGATCCGGCTGAAAATTATGGGCAACTGATCGTGAGGTATAACGAATGTGGGCGAACTGTGACCGGCAGAATGATCACCATAAAAAATGACGAGAATAAGGTGCTCAAAGAATGGCGCTTCGAAGGCTCTTCATCCGGTCTTGAAAATCCCATGCAAATTTCCGTAAAGGAGATCACGGGCCTTAAGCAAAAAGGTACAAACTCGGTTAATCTCTATTATTCCTCTAATGACTTCCGCGAAGGTTTGAAGATTGCTTCGCTTGTTTTGGGTGGTGAGGCAACGACGGCAGCTAAATAGTGTTTAAGTGTTTAGGTGTTTAAGTGTTTAGGTTTCTGACAGCCTAAGGCTTAGAAAACCATGAGAATATTTAACCGTGTCGAACATTGGGATATTACCCTCTCAGTTGGCCTGAACAGTGAGATCGGGCAATACTCCACTTAAACACTTAAACACCTAAACACTTAAACACTTAAACACATTCACGTTCTCCTAAAAAGCCTGCTCCCCAAAATTTGATTCATCACTTGTTCGCGGAGGGTACGACTGATAGGGACACGAACATCTTCTAATATGATTTCATCTCCTTCGATAGCGGTTACGTGAGGAAGAGATATCAAGTAGGATTTGTGGACCTTCAGAAATTGGTCTTTAGGTAATTGATTTTCCAGACTGGTCAATGTGATATATGTTATCAGCTTTCTTCCTTTGACATGAATAACGGCGTAGTTCTGTAGCCCTTCAACATGTGAAACATCGCGAAAAAAAACCTTCTCAAATTTCCGATCGCACTTCACGAAAAAGTAGTCGGCCTGTTGCTGCGATGCCTGATTTTTAAGCTGAAAGAACTCAAATGCTCGCTGGGAAGCTTTTAGAAATCGGTTGAATGTGATGGGTTTTACCAGGTAATCTATCACATCCAATGCGTAACCCTCGAGCGCATAATCAGGATAGGCCGTTGTCAGAATTGTAAGAGGTGGGTTCTTAATTGTCTTGAGGAACTCAATGCCTGTAACCCTGGGCATATGTATGTCGAGGAACATGAGATCGACCTTATTTTCATTCAGAGAGCTTGTGGCCTTCAATGCATTCTCACAAGACGCAATGCAGGTCAGAAAGTCGACTTCATCTACGTATTCTTGAAGGCCTTTTCTCGCGATGGGTTCATCATCTATTATGAGGCAATTCAATTTCATCAAAATAATTTATGTTATTCAGGAAATTTTCAGCGTAAGATTTACCTCATAGCTGTCTTCTTCGTCATCAATCATCAACTTATGACGATTTTTGTAGAGAAGTTCCAATCTACGCTTCGCATTTTTTAAACCGATGCCTTCATGTCCGTTGCGCGCAGATTTTCGTTCCTTCGTATTGAACACGGAGAGCTCAAAACAGTCATTTTGCCTGCGCGCCATAATCCTCACTTGATTTCCACCGGCATAGTGCGATACGTGTTTAAAAGCATTCTCCACAAATGGAATTAATAATAGTGGTGATATTGTGAATCCATTAAGATTATCGCCTGCCACAAACGAAATGTTATAGTTTTCATCCTTTCGCTTTCGCTGGAGCTCGATATAATTTTGCAAGTAAATGATTTCTTTCTCAATTGGGATTTCATTGTCGTTGCACTCGTATAGCTGATAGCGCAGCAAATCTGAAAACGCGGATAGAGAGTCCCGGGCGTCAACGTTCTGCTTATCTATTTGGAAATAAACGGTGTTGATCGAATTGAACACAAAATGCGGATTGATTTGCGCCTTGAGATAGTCCAGTTCTGTGCTGAGCTTTTCGATTTCCATTTTCCTGATCAATTCCCGCTGGAAATACCAGGCTTTACTGAGGTGAAGTGCTACGCTGAATGCGAGGTAAAATATTGCGATCGAGAAATTGTAATAACTATTGTAGAAAAAAGAAGTGCGGCTTTGATCTCCAAGAACGTATCCGTTAAGATAAACATCATGGGCATTCTTAAATCCGACGTATAGCCCGAGGGTGACGATCAAAGATGCGATGTACGACATGACTTTTTTTTGTTGCGCTAACCTGGGTATTAGCACCAGCAAGTTCACGTAGACCATGATCGCGAGCAATGCATTTCTTACGAATATTTCCAGTGCAAACTGCCCGGGGCCGGCCGTGCTTAGCAGGTCGGATCGGGTGAACATGTGAAAGCCAACGGTGGCAATCCAGAAGCCGATATGATCAACTTTATACTTCCAGAAGTCATTCATATAATTAATTTAGCGATTTCCGGCGATGAAATCGGTCTCGAATACGGCCTTTCGTCAAGAGAATGATGCATCACGTCAAATCCTTATCCGTTATCCGTTAATCGTTATCAGTTATCAGTTATCAGTTAATTGATCGTGCCTTTGCTCCGCAGCCGCATGGCTGCGCTTTTGGATTTGCAACTGAATTTTAGCCCTGCCTCCGCCGAGCTTCGGCAGGCGCAGCGCACATCCCCCACCAGACCAAAGCTAAAATTAGGTTGCAATCCAAAA
>JAEZBX010000065.1 GCA_023412765.1 Bacteroidota bacterium | reverse complement strand
GCTTTGGCCTGGTGGGGGATGTGCGCTGCGCCTGCCGAAGCTCGGCGGAGGCAGGGCTAAAATTCAGTTGCAAATCCAAAAGCGCAGCCATGCGGCTGCGGAGCCAAGTCACGATCAATTACTGTTGCACTGGGCGACGAAGTACCAAATTGTGCATCAAAAAGTGAGGAATACTTCTCTCAAAGCACTTAATTGGAAGTTGACAAAGTAGGACTAATCATACTTTGTCAAGTTGGAAAAAAGGAATCGAGGATGAGGAATAAAGATGAGTCGCAAAAGTGCGCACCATTGTACCCTATTCCTTATTCCTTTCCATTAAAACTCTTCGAAACATGATAAGTAGATCTAATTCAGTGAACTGATGCCTCCCAAGAACGCCTTAACTTTCCTATTTTTGAATGTATGAATAAAAACTTCAATCAGAACGAGCGGGATGTCGTGAAGTTGGCGTCTTTCTTCAAAAGGGAAAGCATCCGATTGATGGAAGCGGGAAGATTAAGCGATGATCACAAGAAGGTGCAGGAGGCAGTTGATCATTTCCTCACACACTTGAATAATCACGCTGACACTCGAGCCTCCGTGATGGAGCAACATGAGAATTTAACCAAATTGGTTAAGGATAATGCCCTGTGCCCAAAATGTGGTAGCAGCGCAAAGTTGAAGGTTACAGGTACTGAAAAAAACGAGAAGGGGTGGAAGAGCAATCGATATAAATGCCGCAAGTGTAACATAGCCTTTACGTGGAATATGCCAAATAATCCGTGGCACATGATCGAATACATCGAAGACATGATTCAACGAACTGCAAGCGGATCTGGCGATGCAGATCAGTTGGCAGGACTGAAGGAAAATCTCGATAAATTAAAACCTATTATCGAAGCTCATGACAAGAACTACGAAGAATTGAAGGCGCGGGAGTTGGAAATGGATCGTCTTCTTCATGAATTTAAAAATTCACTGTTGATTGAAAAAATTAAGATGGACACGTGGGAGAACAAGCAAATGCCTAAATCCGGCCGATGACATTGCTGCGGCTTACAAATATTTCCAAAGAGGGGCTTGGTGAATTTAGATTACAAGCTATAACGTTTACTCAACAAAAGGGACAAAAAATTGCCATCTCAGGAGAAACTGGGTCAGGGAAAAGTACACTTCTAAAAATAATTGCTGGAATTGAACCACCCGACTCCGGAGAAATATTTTTCAAAGAAGATAGCATCATTCATGCAGCGGAAAATCTTATACCGGGGCATCCAGGAATTGCATACCTGACCCAGGATTTCGAATTACCAAAATTTCTTCGCGTAGAACAAGTTCTTGAATATGCAAACAACCTTCCCCCTGAAAAGGCACAGGAGTTGTTTGAACTTTGCGAGATTTCGCATCTTCTCACGCGCAGAACGGATGAGCTATCCGGCGGTGAAAGACAACGTATCGCTTTGGCAAAACTGTTGATAACATCGCCTCAGCTTTTGCTTTTGGATGAGCCGTTTTCGAATCTCGACATGATGCACCGCATTGTGCTCAAGAAAGTTCTAAAGAAAATAAGCAAGCAACTTTCAATTACTTGTATACTGGTTTCACACGAACCTTCAGATGTATTGGCGTGGGCCGACAAGGTCATTGTAATTCGGAACGGGATAATCGTGCAAAAAGGAACGCCCAAAAATATTTACGCTTGTCCTGTGGATGAATACACAGCCGGATTATTTGGCCCGTATAATTTTATTCCAAAACAACTTGCTGAGGAATTACTGCAAAAGCGAAATGTGAGGCAAGTCACCAAAGGAATTATAGTTAGGCCAGAAGAATTTAAAATTGTGAAAAAGAAAAAGAGCTCCGTTTCAGGAATTGTAACGGGGAAATCATTTCTGGGAAACTATTATGAGATATATGTTTCCGTAGGTAACACTTCGCTTATCGTAAACAGCAAGCAAGGTAAAGTAAAAAAAGGCGAAACAATTTACCTGACCTGCTCTAAAAAATTCAGCATCGTTGAATGATGCAGGCCTCACCTATTCCTTATTCCCTATTCCCTATTCCTTTATACCTTTTACCCTATACCCTATACCTCTTAAAAAAAAAAGCAGCAGAGGATTCTGCTGCCTGGGGTACATATTATTACAGGTTGGATGAGACTATCAATATTATTGAATCCAATGCGGTGATTGAATTCGTACATCCATTAATTCAGAAAATGTATGACCGATATTTTTTCAAAGCGATGCACTTCCCATGGACGATATTGGTAAGCTACGCGATTGATGATCTCGTTCATTGTAAATACTTCATAGACGGAATACGGATTTACTCCTGCCATGCGATACCGTTTTATTTTTCTCATAGGTCTTTAGTTAAAAAATGTACATTCACATGAGTTAAAAGAGCGAAAAAAAGTCAATTCTTTAACCTTAATATACACTGGACCCGATAGGTAAGAAAGGAGAGGAGGAGTCAAGGCTGACATTGCGGTGAATAGGATGTAATGTTGGATATTTTAAAGATTATTTCATTCAAGGATCGCGATTGTTGGGGCTGTGGTTTTGAGACATAGTCCGGTTTGAATGCAAATTTTGACGTGGAAACTAAGAATTCGGGTGACTAACGGAGAGGTAAATGAGTGGTAAAAAACGAATCTTTAAATCCTATCGTGTGTAAGATTTTGAAGGCATACGCAGGTAGGTTTTACTTAACTAACCTGGTACGATAGCCACAAAGGCACGAGGACACAAAGAAACACTAAGCTTTTTCCCTTTCTAAAAAATTCTTTTGTGATTCTTAGTGTCTTTGTGTCTTCGTGGCAAAATTTCTGTCTTAAAAATAATTCTTTGTGATTCTTCGTGTCTCCGTGCCTTAGTGGCAAAATTTGGAACCAAGAATTTCTTTTGCAAAACTATTTTACATACATTTACGTAATTAATAATCAAAATGAAAGGAACAAACCTTGGCGAGTTTGAAGAACTTGTATTGTTGACAATTGCTGCACTTGTGAACGAGGCATACAGTGTAGCAATTTGTGATGAACTCACTCGTTCCACAGGGCGATCTGCAAAGCTCGGCGTGGTACACGCGGTGCTCAACCGACTCGAGGAAAAAGGTTTGGTAAAAAGTAAGTTAGGAGAGGCGACCAGCACGCGAGGAGGGAAGCGAAAAAGATTTTACACAATTACCAATGGGGGAAAGGCAGCTTTGATTAAATCTAAGGAATTGCGCGACGAGCTGTGGAACAAGATACCTGACCTTGTTTTGAAAAGAATCTAAATGAAACGGCGCGTTCCACCGGTCCCTCCAAAATGGGCCCAGCGCTTTCTACGCTGGTATTGCCGGCCGCAATTAGCTGAAGATCTTGAAGGCGATCTAAATGAATTCTTCGAACGAAATGTGGAGAAGAAAGGCGCCTTAAGAGCGAAATTGATTTATGTCGCCGATGTCTTGAAATTTTTGCGTCCATACACAACTCGTCAACCCAATTTTCACCACGCTTTACTTCATTGGATTATGCTTGCCAGCTATTTTAGGACATCTTCTCGCAATATTTTGCGACATAAATTATTCTCAACAATCAATGTCGTCGGGCTGGCGGTTAGCATGTCCGTTGGATTGCTAATGATCGTGTTCATCTCTGATTTAGCCTCCTATGATGATTTTCATGAAAAGAAGGATAGAATCTATCGGATTACATCACGCGATTTTAATAATGTAGATCTCGCTTCAACTTCTGTGCTTTCAGGGAGGCTTATAAAAGAAAATTTCCCAGGTCTTGAAGACATTACTACCATTCGGAGAGACTTTAGAGGTGATGCCGACACTGGCGAGAAGGTGGTGCCGATCGGCGGTCTATGGGCAGATGCATCCTTCCTTAAGATTTTTACTTTCCCGATGCTTCATGGCAATCCTGCAACCGCGTTGATCGATCCTTATTCGATCGTGTTAACTGAATTGTCAGCATTAAAAATATTTGGCGCTAGCGATGTGCTGGGTCGATCGCTGAAGTTCGACACAACAAATTACATAATCACTGGTGTGCTGAAAGATATTCCCAAACTATCTCACCTACGCTTTGAAGCACTAGCTTCATTCTCAACAATTGAATTGGCAAAGCCGGATACGGATGGTGACTTTTTAAGCTGGGGTAGTGTTTACATGAATCATGTGTATGTATTACTTCCAGATGAAATTGAGGCCGAAAGTCTTCAGACCAGTCTTGACCGAATAAGTGCCGAACAAAATTTAAATAAGGATCACCCTGTTGTTCTCGGAACTCAGCCGCTCACAAATATTGTCTTGGGGCAGAAGCTACACAATCAGCTAGGGCCAAAATTACCAAATCTCGCCACGGGCATACTGGTTGGCCTGACGGCAGTTGTGATATTGTCAGCATGTTTCAATTACACAAATCTTTCAATAGCGCGTTCGTTAAGAAGAGCCCGTGAAGTTGGAATCAGGAAGGTTATTGGCGCAACAAAAGCACATATCGTCAATCAGTTTGTTGTCGAGTCAGTAATCATCGCGGTTATCGCGCTCGCTTTTTCCTTTTTGTTATTTATTTTTCTACGCGATCAATTTCTATCGCTGCATCCTTTTGTGTCGAGCCTCGTATCATTGGATCTTTCGTCATCGAGAATTTTCTACTTCCTAATTTTTGCAGTTATCGTCGGGATAATTGCTGGTTTATTTCCTGCAATATTTTATTCGAAAGTCAATGCCGTTCGCGTTTTAAAGAGCATGCCTTCCCTTGTAATATTTAGAACGTTCGGCATTCGGAAATCTTTGATCGTTGCTCAGTATGTCTTTTCACTAATTTTTATCACTACTACTATCCTGGGTTATAAACAGTACAAAAGCTTCATTACGTATGACCTGGGATTCAGCACTGAAAATATTGTAAACATTTCTCTGCAGGGTAACAAGGCAGACGTGCTTGTGAAGGAACTGAATGAAATACCAGAAGTGAGTGGCATTTCGCAGTCGTTGCTGGTGATGAGCTTAGGCAGCAATTATAATAGCGTCGCCAAGTACACCGATACATTTGATTCATCAAATGTGTGGGTTAATTTTGTTGATGTGCATTACCTGCCGTTGCATGAACACCAATTCGTTGCAGGAAAGAATTTTTCCGCAAGAGCGCCGGAGTCCGAAGAATCGGAAATAATTGTGAACGAGGAATTCCTGAAGAGATTTAATATTGGAACCGCCGATCCAACCGAGGCTCTTGGGAAAACCATTTTGATTGAAAACAAGCGTTTGTCAATAGTAGGCATCGTTAAGGATTTTCATTACGAAACAGTTGAGGATAGAATACTTCCAATGGTATTTAGATATTTTACTAACCCTGATTATGGATATGTAAACGTTAAAGTATCCACTAGTGACTGGCTTGGCGTGATGCAAAATATTGAAGCAGCCTGGAAGAAAATCGACAAAGTGCATCCGATTGACGCCGCCTTTTATGATGATCAGATTAAACATGCGTATAGCCCGTTCTCAATGATGATAAAAGTGATTGGGTTTTTATCTTTCCTCGCTATATGCATAGCCTCTATGGGCTTGTTTGGAATGGTAGTATTCTCAACGGAAACAAGGCTTCGGGAAATTAGTATTCGCAAAGTTTTTGGTGCTGGCGAATGGAAGCTGGTGCTGTTGTTATCGAGGGGATTTATTTTCTTGCTGGTGCTTGCGGCGCTGATTGCCTTGCCGATGACTTATCTATTTTTTGAAAAGGTGGTCTTATCTAATTTTGCTTATCACGACCAAATTCAACTACCCGATATGCTCACAGGGCTGTTAGCCATCATGATAATTGCTGTCCTCATGTTGGCCTCACAGACAATTAAAGTAGCGCGCTCAAACCCTGCAGAGGTGCTAAAAAATGAATAGCGCGATACTCAAAATTATTGGGGTGTGTTGTTAATGGGTCGCTGAAGGATCTTATCTTACTTTGTTATTCCACAAGTTATGAATTCTATCCGAAGACCACTGCTCATTGCGCTGTTGATGTTTTTCGTGTTCAATCTTTATTCGCAAAAGGCCAGTTTTAATGTCATCGCATTTTACACTTCCAGAAATGATGTCGCTCATATTACGTTTGTGAGAGAAGCGAATAATTGGTTTCCAAAAATGGCAGCGAAACATAACTTTAGCTACGATTCGACCAATGATTGGAGCAACCTTAATCCAGAATTTCTATCAAAGTATCAGGTAATATTGTTCCTGGATACACGACCGGAAAAGCCCGAGCAGCGCAAAGCATTTCAGGAGCACATGGAAAAGGGTGGGGGATGGATTGGCTTTCATTTTGCAGGGTTTGCGTTAAATGATTCACAGTTTCCACAAAATTGGGATTGGTATCATGATACGTTTTTGGGATGTGGTGAATATGCAAGCAATACATGGCGACCGGTTTCTGCTATTATGAAAGTTGAAAATCGCACGCATCCACTCACGAAAAACCTTCCTGCAACTTTTAAAACGGCGCCAAGCGAATGGTATAAATGGGCAAAAGATCTTCGCGCGAACAAGGACATCGAAATACTTCTCTCAGTGGATCCGAGCAGTTTTCCCCTGGGCACTAAATCGGATGAAACATGGCACAGCGGCTACTATCCCATTGCATGGACAAACAAAAATTATAACATGCTCTACACGAACATGGGCCATAATGATATCGACTACGAGAACAAAACCAACAAGCAGCTGTCCTTTACCTTTGGCAATCCAATCCAGGATAAGTGGATATTGGATGCATTGTTGACATTAGGGAAGAAGTAAGCTGTCAGCTATCAGCTATCAGCTATCAGCCGACAGCTAGCTCGAGCGTTGCCTCACCTTATACCCTATACCCTATACCCTATACCTTTATACCTCCCGTATTCCGTATTCCCTATTCCTTAAAGGAGGAACGTCACTCAAGAACATTCTCAATAATAATGGACTGCAACTTTTCCGGTTCAGTCGTCGGTAACAAATGAGCTGAGCGTTCGAACCAGGTCAATTCCTTTTTTGGTGCCTGTACTTTAAGAAAGTATTCTTCTGTGATATTGGAATTAGTCTGAAAATCTTTTCGTCCTACGAAAAAATAGACCGGGCATCGAATCTCCGGCGCACTCTCAAATAAATTTTGCTTTGAAGCTTCCACGAATATCGGTAACCAGGTGGCAGACCATGCCTCAACCGTTGACTTAACAATCTTTGATTTACGACCCATATAATCCGCTACCCATTTCCGATGAAAATAAAGTTGTTCCCCGGTTTCAAATGGTATTTTGACAGTCGCAAGTTCCTTTAATGCAATCTTGTTCCCGGTTCGCGCTGCTTTGTCTTTCATCAGATCTAGTACAATCTGTTCGCTCTCAGTTTGATTAATCATGGGACAAATCGCTATGTAGGCAGCCAGCAACTCCGGATGGTTCGTTGCTATATAAAACCCCAGGTGCGTTCCCCAGGAGTGACCTGCGAGATATAACTTCCGTTTGTTAAATCTTTTTAGCAGGGTATCGATCAGGGCATGTGTATCTTCTTCAAATTGATGAACGGATAGGGGCCGGGGAGATTTGTTCAGTGCAAGGGTTTTTCCAACTTCGCGTTGATCCCATTGCACTACGATAAAATGCTGTTGTAAATCATGCGTAAACTTTTCTGCATAATGCATTACAGAGTTGCCCGGACCACCGTGAAGAAAGAGCAATAAGGGTTTTGAAACATCACTGCCCTTCAAACTTATGGCCTGGCTGATTCCTCCGATTTGAATAATGGCCATCGAATCGATGGGATGCTGGCCGAATACCTCCGGACCGATGCTCAGAAGCAAGATGGCGACGGGTAATCGAAACATTTTTGAAATACTTCTAAGCAAAGTAGCATTTATTTTGCACGACATTTGTTTAAACTATTGAATTATTTCAATAAATAAATGATTATCTTGGTGCAATCGTATTATGAACGCTAAAAAGGCAGAAAAAATATCAAAAGCGCTAGCGGACCCTAATCGCCTTTTGATCTTAAAGGAAATAAGAAAACAAAAGGAGTGTATGTATTGCTCCGATCTTAACGACATAGTAGATCTTGCCCAACCTTCGATCGCCCACCACCTTAAACTGTTGACGGATACTGAATTAGTGATCTCTTCCAAAGAAGGTCGATACGTTAAGTACAAATTGAACAACGATGTGCTTGACGAGTATATCGCTTTTCTTGAATCTCTTAAAAAATAATCTTTTTGTTAATTATCTGATTTATTGAAACATTTCGATAAGTCATCTAGTTAAAGTCACTCATAGGAAAATATTTTGAGTTGAGCTACGTCTCAATATATCGAATATCTTAAATAAATCAATAAATAAAAAACCTATGAACTCAGCTTTCAAACAACCGTTAGTAAAAAGTTTGTTGTACGTAGCCGGCTTTTGGCTGCTTGCATTTGTTATTGAATCATGTGTCTCCAAAGCAGACGATCTTGGCAATAAGGAAGTAACAAACAAACCTTCTATTGTATATACACCTGTTGATGGCGTCATTCTCCAACCTGGTAAAGTCAGTGAGGAAATCGAAGTTACCGGGACACTGGTCGCGAACCAGGAAGTAAAGATCGTCAGTGAAGTAACCCGAAAAATAATTAGGGTAAACGTTCACGAGGGATCCAAGGTAAAGAAAGGTACGCTGCTTTTCCAACTTGACGATGCCGATCTCCAGGCTCAACTTGAGCGCTTAACTCAACAAGAAAAGCTCGCCCTTCTTAACGAAGAACGCCTCAGAGATCTTTTTGCAAACGACGCTATTGCCCAGGAAGACTATGATCAAGCATCCACAAACCTGAAAGTACTTCAGGCACAAATTCGTGAGTTACATGTTGCGATAGGGAAGACCAGGATAACGGCACCGTTCGATGGACAGATCGGTATAATCAATATTCACCCGGGCGCAATTGTTTCAGTTAATACTGTATTAACAGAGATCGAAGATAACAGTGTTGTGAAGGTCGATTTTTCTGTTCCCGAAAAATACGCACATGTCATAGCACCGGGAAGTGAGCATAGCTTTAGCGTTGCATCGAACGACAAACAATACCAGACCAAAGTAATTGCACGTGCAGCAAGTCTCAGCGAAAATACGCGTACCCTACTGGTTAGAGCAGAAACCGCCAACCCCGACGGAGTGCTTCTGCCCGGACAAAGCGCGCGTTTAAAACTTGCGCTCAATACATCCGACCAGGCCCTGTCTGTTACTTCTAATGCATTGATTCCCTCATCCAGAGGATATAGCGTTTTTGTTTCGCGGCAAAATACAGTACAAGCTGTACCCGTCGAAATCGGCCAACGCAGTGAAAGATCAGTTGTCATCAAGGAAGGACTTCAAAAAGGAGATACTGTGATAACAAGCAATCTGCTCCGACTCATGCCTGGCGCACCGGTTCAGTTCGTGACGCTTAAATAATTCGTTTTTTAACACCCCAATCAAATCATTTTTCATGAGTGCCATTTCACAAGTTAGTATATCCCGGCCGGTTCTGGCCGGTGTAATGTCTGTACTCCTCGTCCTGTTTGGGATTGTAGGGTACACCTACCTCGGGACGCGAGAGTACCCCGTTACTGATTCACCGATTGTTATGGTGACAACGGTATACCCGGGGGCCAGTGCCGATATAATTGCTTCACAAGTAACCAAACCGTTGGAGGAAGCCATTGCTGAGGCTAACGGCATACGTGCTTTATCATCTGTCTCACGCGAGCAGGTAAGTGCGATCACAGTAGAATTTAATCTGGATGCAGACCTGGAAGCGGCAGCAAATGATGTCCGTGACAAAGTCTCCAAGTCGCGCAATCAGCTGCCATCTGATATCGAGCCCACCATAGTGGAGAAAATGGGTCCGCAGGATTTTCTTGTGTTCCTTACCGTTCAAAGCGATACAAGGAGCCTAGAGGATATTACCGATTTTGTAAACATCAATATCAAGGAACGGCTTCAATCAATACCTGGTGTTAGGCTGGTGGATTCATATGCAGGGCGCAAGCGCGCGATGAGACTTCGCATGGATCCCGTGAAACTTGCTTCTTATAAACTGACTCCAGCGGATGTACAGGCAGCCCTGCAAAGGGAGAATGTGGATCTTCCAAGTGGACGTATAGAAGGTGCAAACACAGAAGTTACCCTTAGGACGGAGGGACGCCTGGTAACGGAGGAAGATTTTAATAATATGATTATCTACCAAAACGGTGGCGCTATTGTCCGTTTCAGAGATGTTGGAACAGCGATTATGTCGTCGCAGAATGAGCGCACCGCCATGATCGTTGGGGAAGGAAATACAGCGCGCTACGGTGTCGGAACTGGCGTACAGCCACAGCGTGGTGCTAATTCATTGGCCATTGTCGACGAGTTCAAGAAAAGGTTTGAAGATATTGTTGAGACGGCTCCAAAGGAATATATCATCTCTTTGGGTAAAGACTTCACAGTCCCTGTTAGAAATTCATTGTCGGAAGTTGAGGAGACGTTGTTCCTGGCTTTTGGTCTTGTAGCTTTAATCATCTTTATCTTTCTTAGAGACTGGAGAAGTACCCTTATTCCACTTGTAGCAATACCAGTGTCCATTATCTCTGCATTCTTCATCATGTATTTGGCGGATTTCTCTATCAACGTCTTAACGTTGCTGGGATTGGTATTGGCGATTGGACTTGTGGTGGATGACGCGATTGTTGTTCTTGAGAATATTTATAGCAAGATAGAAAAGGGAATGAGTCCGTTGCAGGCTGCGCGAAAAGGATCGGACGAGATCTACTTCGCAGTAATTTCCACAACGGTAACGCTGGCGGCAGTTTTCCTGCCAATCTTGTTTCTGGGTGGGATTACCGGGCAGTTGTTCAAAGAATTTGCAATTGTGGTATCAGGTTCGGTACTTATTTCAGCATTCGTCGCCTTAACCCTGTCGCCAATGATGAGTGCTTATCTCCTGAAGGCTGGAGCGTCGCACGGATGGCTTTATCGTAAAACAGAACCTTGGTTCGAAGCGCTAAACAGAGGATATGAAAAAACTCTTCACATCTTTTTCAGGCATCGGTGGCTCGGGTTTGCTATACTTGTCTTGTCATTCGGACTTTCGTGGCTAATAGCCCCCACGTTACCTTCGGAACTTGCGCCCCTGGAAGATCGATCTATGGTTGGGCTCGCGGTAATAGCCCCTGAGGGAACTTCATTCGAAAGTATGGAGGCAACTATGAAGGAGATCAACAAATATGTTTCAGACTCTATACCCGATTTAAATCAGAACAGGACATACGCCGCTATCGCCGCTACGTCCGGAACATTGGTCCAACCTGTTAACAACTCGTTTCAATGGATATTTTTGGAGGAGCCAAAGGATAGGAAGAGTGGAATGACGCAGCAACAGGTTTTTGAGAAGCTTGTCGGCGCATCGCAGAAGTTTCGTGATGTTATCATCATCCCCATACAAATTCCAACCATCGGAGGATTCTCAAACTCTCAACCATTGCAATACGTTGTGCAAGCTCCCGATCTGCAACAGCTTATTGATATCATGCCTGAATTGATGGGCAAAGTTTATCAGAGTCAGAAGTTAAGCTTTCAGGATCCTGATTTCAAAATCAACAGACCGGAGATTGGAATTACAATAGACCGTCAAAAAGCGGCTCAGTCGGGCATATCTACTCAAGAAATAGGCCGGACGTTGCAGCTCGCACTCAGCGGACGGCGCTATGGATATTTCATCTACAATGACCGTCAGTATGAAGTTATTGGTCAACTCGATCGCAGCGAACGTTCAGCACCAGCTGACCTTCGATCACTATTCCTGAAAGCTGATGATGGGCAGATGGTGTCCCTGGACAACCTGGTGAAAATGAATGAAACTGTAAGCCCACCCGCTATTTATAGGTACAATCAATCTTATAGTGCAACGATTTCAGCGACGCCAGCCGCAGGTGTGAGTCTTGGAGAAGCCATTGAAGAAATCGATGGTATTGCAAAGAGTGTATTGCCTGCCGGCTTTAATACAACGTTGGCTGGTCAAAGCCGGGATTATGCTGAAAGTAGTTCCAGTTTGATCTTTGCTTTCGTATTCGCAATTGTATTGATCTACCTGGTGCTTGCGGCACAGTTTGAAAGTCTCATAGATCCTTTCATTATTTTACTCACCGTGCCTATGGCACTGACAGGTGCACTGTTGAGCCTTTGGCTCACCGGCCATTCCATCAATGTTTTTAGTGAGATCGGGATCATTATGCTCATTGGCCTGATCACCAAAAACGGTATCCTGATCGTTGAATTTGCAAACCAACGGAAGGAAGAAGGCATGTCTGTTCGGGATGCGGTATTGTCTGCAGCCTCGTCCAGGTTCCGCCCGATCCTGATGACAACCCTGGCAATGATCTTCGGTACTCTTCCGATAGCCCTGTCGTTAGGTACCGCGTCAGGTAGCAGAACGTCACTCGGTATTGCAGTAGTTGGTGGGTTGATCTTCGCTGGGATACTGACGCTGTATGTCATTCCTTCTATATACTCTTATTTCTCACGCGCGTATGTACCAAGACCGGAGCATCATGACAAGCCAATTGCAGGAGCGCCGGCGGAAGTAGTCACCGCCCAATAACCGATATAACCTTTATGAACTTAAGTATAAGAATTTTAGCGTTTATCCTTGCCTTCATCGCTGTAATCCCATCGGCTAGATCGCAGCAAAAATTGTCGCTCCAGGATGCAGTGGACCTGGCGCTTAATCAAAATCCGGATGTTACTGCAAGCCAATTGGAAGTGCAGAAGGCAGAGCAGCAAAAGATCATCTCGCGAAGTCTTTTGCTGCCATCCGTTAACCTTGCTGCGCAGGCCAATCACTATTTCAAGTTGAACCCCTTCTTTGGATTTGGCGAATCCACCGCAGGAGAGAAGATCCCTTATGGCAGATTTGGGGGTGAAGATCAATTTGTGACTTACGTTTCAGCGGTTCAGCCACTGTTCAATCCGCAAGCTATTCCAACCTTGCAACATTCGAGATTGGAAGAAGAAGAAAAGAGACTCGAATTGAAAGAGAGCAAAATTGGTACACAAGCGTCCGTGAAGCAGACCTACTTGCAGATCCTTGTTCTTCAGGAGCGCATCAAACTTCAACACGAGAGTATCAATAGAAATTTACGCGTATTACGCGACTCTAAAGCTCTGTTCTTCCAGGGAAAAGGCCTAAGGGTAGACACATTGCGTGCCTACACTGCTGTTAGGAATCTGGAACCTGACCTATTAAAGCTCAACTCGGCAGTGGAGAATAGTAAACTTCAATTGAAAACATTGATGGGTATCGACTCATTGCAGGATATACAACTCACTGACTCGCTGTTCCTACCTGATGAAGGTTCAATACCATCCCTTGAAGATGTTTATCAGCGGGCTAAGAACAATAATCCAACGTATCAGGCACTCAGGTTGCAGGAGCAACTTGATGAGCAACGTGCTCACATCGCCTCTTCTGCAAGATTGCCAGTCCTTTCCGCAGTGGCGCAATATCAACTACAAGCTCAAACCAATGACTTTGAGTATGGAAACGCTTATTATCCATCTTCATCTTTTGTTGGTTTACAGCTTTCTGTTCCGCTTTTTACAGGCTTGAGCAATCAGGCAAAGGTGAAGCAGGCAAGAATTACCAGGGAGCAGACATCACTTCGGTCCAATTATGCGTTTGAAAAACTTCGCGCTTCTGTTCACCAGGTTGTATCAGAAAGTCATGAATCTCTTGCTCGCCTTCAGACAGCGATAGACGTGCAGGAAACAGCGCAACTCAGCTACGACATTATACAGTATCGTTATAAAAAGGGTGTTGCTTCACGTCTCGAATTGACTGACGCAGAACTCGAGTTGTCGACGGCACAATCCAATTACCTGGAGGCCGTATACGATTATTTGTCAGCGCGGATCGCTCTACAACATATCATGGGACAATAAATACTGTGAAAAATAGTCACGCTGTAGAAATTTTGGCCACGGTATTTGGATCTAGTTCACGTTTAAGGCGGGCAATGTAGGTTGATTACAATTGGTATGATGTTTTTAGGTCTTGTCGAAAAAACCTAAATGATCAAGCCATGAAAAAGGTATGTTTAATGGCGTGCAGTGCCGCGATGATGGGCATTTGTTCCCTGGCACAAGCGCAGGTTCAGGACTCTTCCGCCACCGATTTTAATACACAGCAGCCTGTTGAGCAGAATCAGCAAAAGGAATCCAACACGCAGAGTGATGATATGAAAACCCGGGATGCTGAACGCGTTGATGACCAGCAAGGGCAGTCTACGGATCGGCAACTTCAAGAGGATGCCGAAGCTATGAAGGAAAATTTTGAAGGTTCGACAATAGATAAAGTTGGACCGAATGGAGAGAAACTTTTTATGGAGCGCGGCAAGTATTTCTATATGGATGAAAACGGAAAAAAGGTTAAGGTTAAGAAATCTGAGGTGAGAGATAAGTCAGAAATGCAGGAACAGTAATTTCTCTTTAACCGAATGATGCAATCGCAGAGAACAGTATGTGGTCTCTGCGATTGCTCGTTTTAAGAAATCAAAATATATCCGTCTATCGGTTTTCCAGAACTCGTTGCTGAAGAATATGCCCAGTGTTTTCAAGAACGGCATCGTCTCCTTTCGAGACAGATTTAGCCAACTTTTTTGCTTGCTTAATCATCACATGATCGGGGAATGGTGAAACATCCGGATCTGTAATGGCCTCCACTAATACTGGCCGGTCTGCCTGTAATGCCATTCGCCATATATCGTTCAAGTATTTTTCATTTTCTACCTTCAGCCCAAGCATGCCAAGGCTTTCAGCGTATGACGAATAGTTGAAATCGGGTATCACCTGCGTTGTGTCGAGTTTTGGATCACCTTCCATCATACGTTGTTCCCATGTTACCATATTCAGATCGCGGTTGTTCAATACACAAATGATTAGTTTTGGGGTCTTCCACGATTTCCAATATTTTGCTATGGTGAGCAACTCTTCATTGCCATTCATTTGCATTGCGCCATCGCCTACAAATGCAATAACTGTTTTTTCGGGATGAGCTAATTTTGCCGCGATAGCATAAGGCACAGCGCAGCCCATAGTCGCAAGGTTGCCGGAGAGCGATGCCATCATGCCAGGGCGAATTTGTAAGTCACGGGCGTACCAGCTGGCGACCGAACCCGAATCTGCAGTTAAAATGCATCCATCCGGAAGGAGAGATGACAACGCCTTGAACACACGCTGAGGGTTAAGCAGTTCAGACTCTCGTCGAGACACTTGTTCCTGTTCCTGATGCCACACATTAATTTTTTCTTCTATAATCGACCGCCAGCCATTACCAGGTTTCTGATGGAGAAGTGGCATCAATCTGCGCAACGTTTCCTGACTATCTCCTAACAAATTAACATCGACAGGGTAGCGTAAGCTCAACATTCTTCCGTCGATGTCAATTTGAACCGCGCGGGCCTGACCTTCCTTGGGAAGAAATTCTGCATATGGAAAGCTCGTTCCGATCATTAACAGGGTGTCGCAATTTTCCATCATATACTCCGTCGCTGTTGTTCCAAAAAATCCAATGGGACCTGTAACAAAGTGAAGGTCATCAGCGAGGACTGACTTTCCCAATAATGCTTTAGCAACACCTGCACCGAGTAGATTTGAAATCTTTATTACTTCCTCTTCGGCGTTTGCTGCGCCCGCGCCAATCAGTATGCTTACCTTGTTACCTGTGTTCAAAATGTGTGCGGCGGCTTTCAGTGCATCGCTTGTGGGTATGCTATAATACTGAGGATGTCCGATGCCAGAATGAATCGAGAAATGCTCATGGGGTGGGACCTCCACTGCCTCCATTGTTTGAATGTCGTTTGGTATAATGACACAGGTTACAGTTCTTTCAACTTTCGCTATGCGAATAGAGCGATCGACCAGGTGCCTGATCTGAGTTGGATCCGAAGCCATATGCACGTACTCGTGGGCAACATCTTTAAACAGCGAAATCAGATCAACTTCTTGCTGATAGTTGCCGCCAATTGCCATTCGTGCTGACTGCCCTACGATAGCGACTACCGGTTGGCGGTCAAGCTTGGCATCATAGAGCCCATTCAATAAATGAATTGCGCCAGGACCTGAAGTAGCGAGGCAAACTCCAACCTCTCCGGTAAACTTTGCGTGAGCGCAGGCCATTAGTGCCGCCATTTCCTCGTGTCGTACCTGAGTAAATTTTATAGATTCCATTGATCGCCCCAAAGCGCCAAGTATACCATTGATTCCGTCTCCCGGATATCCAAATATTCGACTAACTCCCCATGCGGCTAATCTCTTAATAATGAAGTCACTCACATTCATTGCACAGAATTTTAATTATGATTGATGAATTATATTCTCACTTGAGCATTTATTGCCCATGCGTTGTACATGTCAGCCACGAAGAATTGTTTATTAATTGCAGCCGACCACCTGGATCACGTTGGCCTATTATATTTCGTCTGATAAGACAAAATTCTTTCCAGACTCCGCAAGAAGGTTTGCATAAGATGTTGAATGTTCGGAAAAATAATTCCCGGTGTAGAAATATTCAGCAGGACAAAAAAATAAAAATATGCCTATGCGCAGCATAAATAACGATTGGCATGTATGGTATGAAGTTTACCCTATATCAGGTAAA
>JAEZBX010000060.1 GCA_023412765.1 Bacteroidota bacterium | reverse complement strand
TGTTCGATATTCCTTGTTCCTTGTTCGGTGTTCAATTGCTTGCTCACCAATATCGAAGTGTCTGTCTTCCGAGACCGATGCAATGGGATCGAGCGCCACTTCGGTGTTCGTTATTCCGTGTTCCTTGTTCGGTATTCAATTCCTTGTTCGATGTTCAATTCGGTTTTGAACACCGAATACCGATAGCAATCTGTACGAAAATGTAATATTGAATATTGAACGATCAATCCACCAACGCCTGGTATATAAGCACCCGCAGCATGGCCTGATCGGTAACAATCGATGAGGGACGCAGTTGTGTAAAGTATACGACTATCATTTCTTCAGCCGGATCAACCCAATACGTCGATCCGTATGCTCCTCCCCACCTGAATTCGCCGACAGATCCTGGCCTGCCTCGCTGGCCCAGATCGTCAACAACTTCGAAGCCCAGGCCGAAACCAAGTCCATCTCCGTAGTTCACTTCTTTAGGTAAATGATCCACTGTCATCAAATCGACCGTGCGAGAAGAAAGGATACGCTTGCCCTGTAGTTCACCACCATTGGCCAGCATCTTCAGGAAGAGATAATAATCCTTGGCAGTGGATACAAGACCTGCACCACCCGAATAACTCTTTCTAGGTCCATCAACATATTGCCCCTGACTATCCATGGTACCTTTCGAAGGCGAGGCTTTCAACGATTTCCCCTCCGTTGGAGTATACACAGTGGCAAGCCTTTTTGATTTCTCCTTTGGTACGAAAAAGTGAGTGTCGTTCATGCCGAGCGGATCGAAAATTTTTGTCTTAAGGAATTGGTCCAATGGCATTCCGGAAGCCTTCTCCACTACAACGCCCAAGATATCGGTAGAATATCCATAGACAAACGATTCACCCGGTTGTGCCTCCATTGGTAGAGCTGCCATACGTTTTACTGTTTCTGCGATTGGCTCATCGCGATCCGCGAAATACCAGCCCTGAATATTCGCGGTTTTCCACAGGTCAGCCGCTATTCCACCTCCGTATCCGATGCCCGCTGTGTGCGTTAGCAGATCGCGAAGCGTCATCTCCCGTTTCGCTGGAACAACATCATAACCTCCGCCCTCCTTACGGACGGCAACCGTAGTTTTTTTGAATTCTGGTATGAATCGACTTAAAGGATCCTGAATTAATAACTTCCCTTCTTCCTGAAGAATCATTATCGCTGTGCTCACAATAGCTTTTGTCTGAGAAGCAATTCTGAACATCGAGCCAACGTCCATTTTGGATCCTGACTCTTTGTCGCGGAAACCAAAAGATTTGTAATAAGCGACCTTGCCTTTCCTTTCAACAAGGATTACGCTTCCTGCCATTTTATTTTCAACGACATAGCTATTGAATTTCTCGTCCAGTCGTGACAGGCGTTCGGTGGAAAATCCAACCGATTCAGGCTTTACGACAGTTAAGTCCTGGGAGACTACCGCGGAATCCAGGCAAAATAAAGCGAAGGATAATAGAATAAATCTTCTCACAATTAATAGGTTTTGTTTAGAAGCCCGAAAGTAAAATAGAAAATTTACTCAAAACAGACCGGCCATAAAATCATGAAAAAACTTCCGTGTAACTGTACACACCTCCAAAAACGCAAGCAAAAGGCAGTTACAGGAAAAATACTGAAACAGAAGGCGTTTCCAATAGTTAAATTATCAATAACCCTGATATCTTCGCGCCAGCCTTTGTACTATGACTGAAACTTCTTTGTGGATTGGATTCAACCTTTTTGTGCTGCTAATGCTGGCGCTTGACCTCGGCGTATTTCACAGAAAGTCAGAGGTTATATCCGTTAAGGAAGCGCTGATCTGGACAGGTGTTTGGATATTCATGGCTTTCCTTTTTAACATTTTCGTATACTATCAGTTTGGCAACGAAAAGGCTTTTGAATTCTTTACCGGGTATTTGATTGAAAAGTCATTAAGCGTCGACAATATCTTTGTTATCCTTCTGATCTTTTCCTACTTCCAGGTACCCGCCGCATACCAGCATAAGGTGCTGTTCTGGGGAATTCTAGGCGCTCTGATAATGCGGATTTGCTTTATCCTTGCTGGGGTAGAATTGATCCACAAATTTCACTGGCTGATCTATATCTTCGGCGGTTTTCTAATCGTTACCGGTATCCGAATTCTTACCCAGGGAGATCCCAAATTAGAACCCGAAAAAAACCCGCTGGTAAAACTTGTCCGAAAAGTCTTCAGAGTTACTCCAGGTTTCGTTGAGGACAAATTCTTTGTAAGGCGCGATGGTATCCTGTGGGCAACACCATTGTTTATTGTAGTCGTTATGATTGAGGCTACTGATCTTATTTTCGCAGTCGACAGCATTCCAGCTATTCTGGCAATTTCGGACGATGCATTTATAGTTTATACATCCAACGTCTTTGCTATTCTCGGATTGAGGTCGCTATACTTCGCGCTGGCAGGCATCGATAAGTACTTCCAATATCTCAAGTATGCTTTATCAGCAATCTTAATCTTCGTTGGTTTAAAGATGTGTATCTCCGATTTCTATAAGATTCCCACTAAGATTTCTCTGGCATTCATTGTTGTTGCGCTCGGCGTCGCGGTGCTTGCCTCGATGAGGAGGAGAAACAAGGAATAGGGTCATCGACTTTCATCTTCTTTAAAAGGAAGGTATAAGGTATAGGGTATAAGGTATAGGGCGCAAACTTGAACGTTTCGTTTCCTGACTCAACTGTTAACTATACCATTCTTGGGGTTTGACATTTGCGTCACGATAACCAAAAACTGAAGTCGGTATTAGTCGCACCCCTTATACCTTATACCTTATACCTTTATACCTTATTCCCTATTCCCTCTGTTCAAACAAAATCAATCAGGTATAAACTCACTTTTCTGTTTAGAATACGTAAGCGTAAGCTCATGCATCGCCCGGGTACACGCAATATATAACATGCTTCTATCGACGTCAGTCTTATAGTTGTTAGCAGAAGCAAATGGTACGACAACTTCATCAAACTCCAACCCTTTGGATAGATGTACGGTCGCAATGATCACACCCCTTGTAAAGGCACTGCTATCTGCAGTCAATAAATGTACTCCCGGTGATTTCAATCGATCATAAAGAACATCGGCCTGTTCCTGGGTCTTACAAATTATACCCATCGAAGATTGGGCTGAATTTTTAAAACGCGCTATTTCACCTTCTATGAATGCGATCTCTTCGCCGTTGTTTTCAAACCCTTTTATTGCGGGTTGGTTTCCATGCCGTTCCATTGGAATAATGCTCGAGTTGCGAGATATCTTTTGTGAAAACGTAGTGATCTCAAGCGTAGATCGATAGCTTCTGAATAACTTCACAATGTCTGCCTGCGGAAATATTTTTTCAATGGTTTCTGCAGAAGAAGCGCTATATGGATTCACCGTTTGACTTACATCCCCAAGGATAGTTTTTTTGCAATGAAATATTCGCGAAAGAACCGAGTATTGAACAGGTGTATAATCCTGCATTTCATCCACCAGCAAATGCTTAACATGGTCAAAGCGTGACTGGATTCCTTCAAGCCTTATCTTAAAATAAATAAGTGGAAATACGTCGGAATACTCAAGCACTCTGTTTTCCATCCTGAGAAGCTCAGGCCTTCCAAGCCACGTGTAAAAGTCCTGGTAGAGGTCAAATACATTTCCAAGCTTGAACATACGCGGGACAGCCTCCCACAACTGCGCCTTCTCCCTCCCATTCAACTTTCTCGACATATTGTTTCGCAGGTAATTCTGTATGTCCTTTACAACTTCTGCAAATCGTTTCAACAGCGGAATGCGATGATATGCCTTGAACCTTTCTTCAATAAAAGGAAATGGAACTACCGTTCCAGCTATTCGCAACTCTGCAAAAGTGAAATAATTGTTCTCGATATAA
>JAEZBX010000026.1 GCA_023412765.1 Bacteroidota bacterium | reverse complement strand
GTTGGGATTGTGACAACATCCAACTTGTAAATATCCCAGAATTCGCCCGCTTCTGTTTCAGCTGTACCCGTCATCCCTGCGAGTTTATGGTACATCCTGAAATAGTTTTGAAGAGTGATCGTTGCGTAGGTTTGAGTCGCATCTTCGACCTTCACATTCTCCTTCGCCTCGATTGCCTGGTGCAATCCGTCCGAATAACGACGACCTTCCATCACACGGCCGGTCTGCTCGTCAACAATTTTTACTTTGCCATCAACAATGATGTACTCTGTATCTTTTTCAAAAAGCGCATAGGCTTTCAGCAATTGGTTCACACTATGGATGCGCTGTGACTTGACCTGATAATCCCGAATGATCTCCTCCTTCTTGTGAAATTTGGCCGCATCATCGAGGGTGTCATCCCTTTCCAACTTGTTCAATTCTGTTCCGATCTCCGGCAATATGAAGAGATTGGGGTCTTCACCTTCACCGGTAATCAGATCAATACCTTTTTCAGTCAGGTCAACACTATTATCTTTTTCATCTATGATAAAATACAACGGCTTATCCGCCTCCGGCATGTTTCGTTTGTTATCCGCCAGATAGAAATTTTCGGTCTTTTGCAGTATCGCTTTAATCCCCATTTCACTGAGGAATTTTATCAGAGGTTTGTGCTTTGGCATTGCACGGTAAGCGCGAAATAAATTCAACCCGCCATCTTTTTCATTACCATCAGCGATCAGTTTGCGCGCTGCGTTTAGATATTCATTTACCAATCTCTTTTGTGCCTCAACCAATTTGAAAATCCGGGGTTTGAGATCATAGAATTCGTGCTCGTTTCCTCGCGGCACTGGTCCAGAAATAATCAAAGGGGTACGCGCCTCATCGATCAGAACTGAGTCAACTTCATCGACCATTGCGAAATGGTGTGTCCGCTGAACCAGCTCCTGAGGATCGCGCGTCATGTTATCGCGGAGGTAGTCGAATCCGAACTCATTATTCGTACCGTATGTGATGTCTGCCTTATAAGCGTTGATCCGCGCGAGAGAATTAGGTTCGTACTTGTCAATACAATCGACAGTCAAACCATGAAACTGGAAAATTGGAGCCATCCATTCGCTGTCGCGCACAGACAGGTAGTTGTTTACGGTTACGAGATGTACTCCGCGCTTCGCTAATGCATTCAGGAATGCAGGAAAGGTAGCGACAAGTGTTTTTCCTTCACCTGTTGCCATTTCCGCGATTTTGCCCTCGTGTAATACAATCCCACCGATGATCTGAACCTCGTAGTGGACCATGTCCCAGGTAATCAGGTTGCCAGCCGCCATCCACTGATTTTTCCACTTTGCCATGTCACCATCAATGATGACATTTTCATGTGTAGTGGCCATTACCCTGTCAAAATCCTGAGCTGTTACTTCGAGGAATTCATTTTCTTTAAAGCGGCGCGCGGTTTCACGAACAATTGCAAAAGCGTTGGGCAGGACCTTCATCAGTGCCTTCTCAAGCACTTTATTTCTCTCCTCTTCCAGCTTATCGATTTGGAGAAACAAAGCCTCTTTTGCGTTTATTTCAAGAGCTGGATCGTCAGCAATATTTTTGTGGAGCGCTGCAAGTCTGTCATCAGTTTCCTTCAGGTCCTGATTGATTTGTTCCTGAATTTTCCTGGTTTCTGCCCGCAGTTCGTCGTTGCTAATGGAAGCTAATCTCTCTCCCTCTTGTTTAGTTTGTTGAACAAGAGGCATTATGCGTTTAATGTCTTTATCAGATTTGGTACCGAAGAGTTTGGCAATGAGTTTCAGCATGTCGTGTTTCGTTGTCAGTTATCCGTTAAACGTTATCCTTATCCATCAGTCTCTGTTAACCGACAACGGATAACGGTTAACGGCCACGGATAACGGACACCAAAGTTAAAATTGTTTTTTGGATTACGGAGGAGCAATTAAAGTTCCAATTGCCCTTTAAACACCATTTTGGCAGGGCCAATTAGGTAAATATCGTGAAATGTGCCGGCCTGGCTGCTTTTGAATTCAACGGTAAGAGCACCTCCTAATGTTTTTATCGAAATCGGGGAGCTGTAGCCCTTCAGCGAAGCAGCAAGTGCTGCGGCTGTGATCCCTGTGCCACAGGAGAGTGTTTCGTTTTCGACACCGCGCTCATAAGTTCTCACAAAAATGGTGTTTGCGTCCTGCAATTCGACAAAATTTACGTTCGTACCACCCGGCTGAAACCGCTGGTCGTAGCGAATCTTTTTTCCCTCGTCAAATACAAGATAGTTATTTATCCCTGTAACAAACTTTATGTAATGTGGCGAACCGGTGTTGATGAAAAAGTCCTCTCCTATTGTCTGGCATTCTGACACGTCAGCCATCTTGAGTCGGACATTCCTATCGGGTAGAATTTCTGCTGCATGTGGACCATCAAAAGCGGTAAATTTTGCGCTGCCATTCACTAATCCAAGCTGTGAAGCGAACTGCACAGCAGCGCGACAACCATTTCCGCATAAACTTTGAGAGCCATCGCTGTTGAAGTACTCCAGGTGAAAATTTAACGATGGATGATTTTCAATCAACATAAGTCCATCAGCGCCAACGCCGAATTTCGGATGACAAATCCGTGCAATTTGCTCCTTGGTCAAAGAAAATTTCGTTTCGCGGTTGTCGATTATCACGAAATCATTACCAGTAGCCTGATATTTATGAAAGTGAATTGTGCTCACCTTACAGAATTAAATGGAGATAAAAAGATGATTTATTTGACTTCCTCGTAGTCAATGTATTCGCCAGGCTTGGAATTGCCCTTTCGAGTTTTCTTTTCCTCACCCTCAAACGCCCGTTTTTGTTGGTTACGCAACTGCTGTGCTGCCGCACCCGCCTTAAAAAACAGAGACCCTACTTTATATACCAGATACAAAACAAGGGTAGTGATGATGAGAAACTTAAGCATGGTATTTATTTAGTAAATAACCGGAAAACAAAGGTATAGGTTCGCGGGGTAATAACCGAATTACAGGGCGATTTTTGGATTTGTGGCAGCTGCCGATTGGAAAAAGGGGGATGAATATCGAATATCGAACAAGGAATAACGAATATCGAACTGCGCTCGAGCGCAAAGTGTGCATGACCGGAAAATCTCGGATGCCCTCACGTTGACAATGCGCACACCCCCCATTAAATATTAATCCTGCTTTCTCAAGTTGGACAAAAGGAAATAGGGAATAAGGAATAAGGTGAGGTATAGGGTATAGGGCGCATTGCTACGATATTTGATCGAGTGCAAAGCCACTTCACAATAACTAGTCTACTTTGTCAACTTCCAATTAAGTGCTTTGAGAGAGTATTCCTCACTTTTTGATGCACAATTTGGTACTTCGTCGCCTAGCGCAACAGTAATTGATCGTGACTTGGCTCCGCAGCCGCATGGCTGC
>JAEZBX010000354.1 GCA_023412765.1 Bacteroidota bacterium | reverse complement strand
TGAAGCTGAAGAGTTTTTTGGTGATGCATAGTTTCAAAGATGAAGATGTATTGAATCGTAACTTCATAAAAAAACTTGTCGAGTCGATGAAAGTTGCCAAACCTCTTAATGATTTTTTGAATGAAGCGCTTGGGTAGAGTTTAAGAATTGAAGTTGATTGAAGTATTAGATCATTGTTGCAATCATAGTCTGACATTTTCGACCTGTACGTTTGTTGGTCAAGAACACCAACAAAGGCTTGTGGTGTAGTATTCCCAGGTTTAAATACATCTCTTCCGAAGATCTAATGTGAAGCCGCTTCTCGTAAATGTCCAAAGTTTTCTAACCTCAGTTAGGCCTGCGATATTAGCCCTTGTTGGTGTTCTTCACCAACAAGCATGCACAACGATGTAGCTATACGCGTTGAAAATTTGAAGATTGAGGTTCCCTAGGTGACAGGTAATCAGAGTATCGGTCGGCTCGATCACAATTCATGTGGTATTTCAATCGAGCGCATGCCAGCAACACTTCGTTATTCGTTATCAATTTATCCTTGTCAAACTGCTCAAGCACCATTATCAGAGTATGTGATATTTTCGACCAGGAAAATATTACACCTGATATCCTTGATTGCCGTCCGTCACAGCATGACACAACTAACTGGAGCCGCCGATTAACGGATAACGCCTTTCCGTTTGTTACTATCTAAATGCGTTTGGTACTTCTTTGCAGGTGCCTTGTCAATTTTATTTGTACGCATTCGTCGTGCTTCATATTCTTAAGCAAAAGAAACAAAAACTGAAGTTAAAATAAACCTGATTCTTTATGACAAGGCTCCATGACCTTAAAATAATCTTTCTGATTGTCATTCCAATAATTGTCATTCATCCCCTACAAAGTCACGCTACGTCTATTCCCACGCTTGATAAATGGCGCCTGGAAATCGAAGCAATCAACAAAAATATTGAGCAGTTATACATTGCTAAGAATATCAATACGTTGATAGGTCTGTATGCAGAGGAATTTACATTTTCCCCTGAATACAAGCGGGCAATATTGGAAATCAATGTGTTAAAAAAATTTTTTACCGATTGGTTTAACGCAGCGAATATCAAAGCATATAAGAAAAAGATTTCACTCGTTGAAGTATACTCCGGCTATGTGCTTGAAATGGGTACGTTCCGTTTCGACTATTTCGCCATAGACAAAAGACAAAAGGAATACGAAGGTCATTATATGATTTTGTGGAAACGAAATGGGAGTGGAGAACTTAAGATTGTATCTGAGACATTTGGAGCAAATGAATATATCGGGCCGCAAGACGTGCCTTATGCAAGTGTTCAATTGGCGCAAAGCGGGTTCACACCAATGCATAAGGTCAGCAACCAGATATACGATGAAGTGATAGCGTTTGACGATATTGTTTTAAAGGCAGTCGCTCAGGGCGATGGAGACGTAAGGGCCAACGGGTTCACTGAAGATGCGATCCTTATGTCAACTTTTGATTCAATACGTGTTGGGATTGAAGTGATACGGCCAAAAATGCTGAAAACATATACGCGGGACGTCTCTTTCAATGTAAATCACACATACTTCAGAATTTATGATCTTGGTGAATATGTTTTTGTAACCAGTCATTATAAAGGAGGTTGGGGAGATACAAGCAATGGTGGCCGGTTTGAAGGCAACATGGCCAATTTGATGAAACGAAATGGAAATGGAAAGCTACTTATGCACAGACAGGTGGGGAACAGAGACAGCGAGCTGGTAAGGGTAGGCGGTAATCGGTGATGGAGCGATAGCGTGAACGGTCGGCTCAAGGTAAGTAAGTAGCGTTAAAAACCCGCGATCGCATCGTGAACGATGCTCGAGCAGACGGAGAATGGATATCTGAAATAACGGTTACCGACTAACGTAACTCACCCTGCAGCAACAACTCCAAGCACCTCAATAGTCTTCCTGCATCGGGCAATCATCTTTTCAACCTCGTCGCTCAAACCGTTATTGCTTGGTTCCTTAAGCTTTGACTGTATTATGCTAATCCTGTCCAGGAGTTCTTTGTCATTTAAGATGCTTAAAGTCGTCTTTGTTTTATGAACAGATCTGGAAAAGATTTCCGGGTCGTTTTTTTCCAGCGTCGATTCGATGCTCGTCATCAGTTCGATAACATTGTTTGCAAGCAATTGAGCTAATTCCTTGCGAAACTCTACGTCACCATCTGTACAACGATCCAAATTGGCAATGACGACTTCTGGTCTGGTTTTGTCCAGGTGATTTTTTAATTTGTTATACAGTTCATTTGTATCAAACGGTTTCGCTATGAAATCTGTAAGCACTTTACCATTACCTGCTGGAGTTGGGGCGTGAGTACCATGCCCGATAATGGGTATGTTTTGGAATTGATCACCTAACTCACGGATAATACTCGCAGTTTGATATCCCTGAATATCATTTAGCTCCATGCTAATTAAGATCACATCGAATATGCGGGTTTTCGTCATTTCAATAGCTTCCGTTGCCGTCTTAGCAACAGAAACTTGAAGGCCCCAGCCCGACATAAGTTGTTCTGCAGACCGCGTGCTCGCCAAATCTGCATCAACAAACAATACCGGGTATGTACCTAAAGATTCCATCATAGTACTAAAGTCTACAATTTGAGTACAGCCGGTTGCTCACAACTTTATGATTGTCGAGATACAACCTACTGCAATATCTTTGCTTTATAATTTCACATTTTTACGCAGGCACGATATTATTTTTAATAGCATATTTGATCAGCTCCGCAGAATTTCTCAATCCAAGCTTTTCCAAAATATTTCCCTTATGAGTCTCTACAGTTTTCACACTGATAAATAAAGATTCGGCAATTTCCTTATTGCCTTTCCCCATGGCTACAAGTCCAAGAACTTCATGTTCCCGCTTAGTCAGGTCGTTAGGCAGCCGTGTATTTTCAGGATTCTTCAACTTTTCATGAACATAGAAATCTTCAAACACCAGTTTCGTGATGGCATCGGTAAAGTACCGGTCGCCTCCATACACGGTTCTGATGGCGGTTATCATGGTTTGTTTATCGGTATCCTTTGGAAGGTATCCATCTATTCCACATTGAATTCCTGCTGACAAAAACTCTTTTTTAACTTCCATTGACACCAGGATTACGCGAACATTCTTGTTTTGTTCTTTTATCCACCTGGTTGCTTCAATGCCTGTCATCCCACGCAATAGTATGTCCATAAGCACAACGTCGGGTTGCAACTCGCTAATATTGCTGATGGCCTCCTCGCCAGATGCAGACGATCCTACAACAACAACGTCAGGGCAATCAGACAACATTGAAATAATTCCATCGCGCATCAGCGTATGGTCGTCTACAAGAAATAATTTGATCATCGGTATACTTCTTTTTTGTTTAATATCTTTTTAATCGATGCAACCAGATGTTTACTATCACACGGTTTCTCAATGAAAAGGTCGCTTCCCAAAGCCAATACCTTGTCAATAGTTTCACTTGTTGTCCTCGCCGACAATATTATTATCGGTGTTTCGCCTAACGAAGGATGATTTCTTAATGCAGATATCAGCTGGAAGCCATCCATCTCCGGCATAAACAAGTCGGAAATAATAAGATCCGCTGGCCGTAGTGTAAGTTGTTGCATTGCGTCGCGCCCGTTTATCGCTAGCGAAACATCAAAGGATTCCATTCTGAGGATATCCATGATTTCCGCAGCCAGGGCAGGCGTATCTTCAACCAATAATATTTTTGTCATGCGCTTGTTCTAAAACCTACTGTAAACTCGGAACCTTTGCCGACTTCACTTGTGAATTCGAGTTCCCCCTCCAAAAGTTCCACTGCTTTCTTAACTATCGATAAACCCAGTCCAGTGCCTTGAATTGCTCCCGCATTCGATCCTCGATGAAACGGATCAAAGATCTTGTCATGTTCATGCGATGGTATTCCCAGGCCCTGATCTTTTATAGATATGCGCAACTGATCACCTACTGTACGCACTGCAAGCGACACTTCTGACGTCTCTGGGGAAAATTTAATCGCATTCGTCAATAAATTGATAAAGACGTTTCGCAACAGCTTTTCATCAATCTCAACTTCGCGCACAGGGCTGTCGAAAGTGTACATAATATTGTGCCCTGTCTTGGCACTGTACACCACCTCTTCAACAATCTTTGTAAAGAACTCATGAATGTCAATTCTTTTCGCGACTGGCTTGGTCCTACCCGACTCACTTTTTCCGAGCGTAAGCAGGTCATCGAGAAGGAACGTCATATGCTTCACTTGTTTCTCTATGCTTTCCAGCTTTCTCTTCAGATCCATCGGCTGAAGTCTTTCCGAATAGTCCTTAAGATAGTTTGTCGCGAAATTAATTGTAGCCAACGGCGTCCTGAATTCGTGAGAAGCCATCGCCACAAATTTACTCTTTAGTTCCACGAGCTCCTTTTCCTTGCGCAGCGCGTCGTTAAGCTCGCGGGTGCGTTCCTTCACTTGCCTTTCTAGCTTTTCTCGCGCCATTTCTTCCTGCCTTCTACGCGCTGTGACGTCACGTTGTATAGCAACGAAATGAGTAAGCGTTCCATCTTTATCCCCAACCGGTACTATCGTAAAATTAACCCAATATTCTTCTCCGCTTTTTTTGTAATTGACAATTTCAACTTCGATAGTCTCTTGCTTCTTAAGTGCCTCTCTGATTCTCGAAAGTTCGTTCTTGTTGGTCTTCGGCCCCTGGAGTATGCGCGGTGTTTTCCCGATCACCTCCTCAACCGTATACCCTGTCATTTTATTGAACGCTTCGTTCACGTACACGATTTTTGGTCCGGTACCCTCGGCAGATGGTGCCTCCGTCACCAACACCGCATCATTAGCATTTGTTATGACCGATTCCAATAAGCGCAGATAGCCTTCAACTTTCATTCTCACTGTTACATCATATGCAGCCACGAGTCGCGACTTGGTACCGCGCAACATGATATCGTGGGAAACAACTTCTGCATGCAGCAGCGATCCATCCTTGCGTTTGTGCCGCCATGGTCCAGTTCTTTCGAGGCCGTTGTACTGAAGTAATTGCGGCACACCTTCAGGGGGAATTAAGTCTGGCAGGGTAAGATTTAAGAATTCGTCGAGCGAATATCCATAATACAGCATAGCCGATGCGTTGACTGTAACGATGTTTAATGTATTCGCGTCGTACGCCCACATCGGAACGGGATTATTTTCAAAGAGTAGCTTGTACTCTTCCTCCGATTGTTTTAGCAGCTCCTGATTGTGCTTTCGTTCAATCGCATATCGTATGGTTTTCTCGAGCAACTTTTTGTCATAATCACCCTTAACCAGGTAATCCTGAGCACCTTTTTTCAGGGCCTCTGCAGTAATTTTTTCATCAACAAGGCCTGTCAATACTATGACAGGTGCATTTGCCGATAAAGGATATATTCTTTCAAAAGTCTGGATGCCTTCGCTGTCGGTCAGAAACAGGTCCAGCAAAATGATTTTAAATTTGTTGGATCTCAGAAGGCGCGTGGCTTCCTCAAGTGTATCAGCATGTAAAATCTCAAAGGAGGGTAACGATGTTCTTTTTAAGAATTCTTTGACAAGGAAAAGGTCCCCAGGATTGTCTTCAACGATTAAAATTTTAGGTTGCACTGAGTTCATAGTCGTCAACTGAAAGAGATAGTCCGTCTCTAACGGTATTTAAGCTAAATAGGGATTTATAACAAAGCATTGTACAGTTCCGCTGCGGAAGCCCACACGGCCAATAAAACCGCATTTTCCAACGCCAAATTCCTAACTTTTCCCGATTAAAAGTTTACCATTTCACCAACAAAAGTACGTTGCCACATATAATTAGTGATTTAGAACTTAAGCCTGGCTTGCTTTTTTACCGATAGTGAAATAAAAAGTACTGCCGGCATCTGGCATAGAATCAACCCATATTTTTCCTCCGTGAGATTCAACGATTTTCTTACATAGGGCCAAGCCAATCCCGGTCCCTTTTGCCGCAGATTCGGTGTTCGCCCGCTGGAAGATTACAAATATTTTCTCATGGAAACGGGGATCGATTCCGACACCCGTATCGGAAATAAAAAATTTCCAATTTGTAGGCTCTTCTTTGGCGCCAATGGTTATCCGCGGCGCTGAGTTCCCTCGATACTTGATTGCATTACTTATCAAATTTTGCATTAGGCTTTCCAACTGAGATCTTACTCCCATTACAATTGGCAGCTGTTCAATGTTGATTTCAGCTTGAGATGAACTTATAGTTTCTTGCATCATTTCGATCTTTTTTGTTACAAGCTCATTCATATCCACAGCAACCTGTTGTTCCTGCACTGCATCGATTCTCGCATATTCAAGCAGGTCCGATATCAAAAGTTTCATTCTCTCGGCTCCTTCAACAGCCACTTCAATGTATTCCTGAGATTCAGAATCCAACTGGTTCTCTGCTCGCTTTCTTAACAATTGAAGAAAACTTCTTACAGTCCTAAGAGGCTCCTGCAGATCGTGTGAGGCTACATACGCAAATCGCTCCAACTCAGTATTAGACGCTTCCAGCTTTGCTGCCTGATGTGAAAGTGAATTATTAAGTTCTCTTAATTCAAGCTCTGCCTTCTTAAGTTCGGTGATGTCGCGGCTAATACCGATGAGTCCCAAAATTTCACCCTTTTCAATCAACGGTATCTTAGATGTCAACAACCATCTGACTTCCTTGTTATGTCGGAAAATTCTTTCCTCCAGATTAAGCACAGGCTGACCCGAGGTAATCACTTTTCGGTCCGCTTCCATAAACTCAGCCGCTAACTCAGCTTCAAAATAGTCGAGAACAGTTTTACCTATTGTTTCTTCTTCGGATGCAGCGCCGATCAATTCGACGTTCGCTTTATTATTGATGATGTGTCGGAATTCAGTATCCTTTATGTATATGTAATCAGGTAAATTATCGATCAGTGTTCGAAGCAAGTAGCGCTCCTGCCGCAACGATTCTTCAGCGGCTTTGCGTTCCGAAATATCACGGTAGTTGGCTACATATCCGTTTACATTTCGATCATGTAAGAGATTTGTTACAACGCCCTCAAGCCAGACATAGTGACCCTCCTTGTGCTTAACCCGAATTTGAAAAGGAAGTGGCTTACCAGGATGTGATGCGAGCTCTTCATAAAACTTTTCAAAAAATTCTTTGTCATCAGCATGAACATAATTCGAAACGGGCTTTCGGTGTCTCTCTTCAAAAGTGTATCCAAGTATTCGGGTAACCGAGGGGCTTTGGTATATCACCGCCGAGTTTTCGTCATTAACCACGATACCATCGCCTATATTTTCTATCAAAGCACGAAATCGTTTCTCGCGCTTGGCGACTTCCTTTTCAGCTACTTTACGACTCTCAATTTCCAACTGAAGTCGCTGGTTGAGCTCAGTTAATTCAGAGGTACGCTTTTCAACAAGACCTTCAACAGCGTCTGCGCCACTAATAGTGTAGGGAGTCTTTTTTCTTAGCAACAGAATTGTCAGCGAACTTAATAGCGCGATTGCTGTGGCCACGCGTAGCAGAGTAGTTGTCCAATGCCACGAAACATTAACACGAAAGGCGTCTACTAAAAAGATTACTCCAATAAGGATGGAAACCACCGCGCCGATAATTACAAGATTTTTAAAAGAATTGGGTTGTTTACCCGACATAAAACGACGCCACAAAATAAATTGGATTGCAATAAGTGATATACCAATTATGACGTCGGAAATCATGTTTATCCTTTCCGCTGCCGACATGTTTGCGATGTCAATCGATGAACGGTATTGCGCTTGGGAGGGGAACGCGATCCATAAGAAAGCAAGGGTTATCGATTGCACCGCTTTTTTCATCTTGCCAGCCACATATGGTAATCATGAATCCTATATATCGGACTCCCGAATACTTAACCTTGTCAAAGATTGAATGTTTAATCGCAGGACAACGACAGTCCAATCCTGAAAAGCTATAAGTATCGAGCTTTGACGGGTGTGCGTGTGTCTACTAACAGAAAAGCAATTTAGTAGATATCCGGTACAATTCCTTTCATCAGGGTTGAGTCATTGTAATGAGACCAATATATTCTTGACCAAATTCTTTTTGTCTTCAAGCTAAAATTAGGTTGCAACCAAAAGCTGAAAGAATGGTCGTGCTACACCTCAAGCCAAACAGTACTCTTAACTTGACAAAGTAGGATTAGGGTTAATTTTTTTTCGATGCCATTTCAAGAGCCTCGTGCATTTCTTCTGCGACAAGGGGCGTAGGATTGTTTTTGTTCTCCGTTATTGCAATTATCCGTATATGATCTGATGATGAAACACCAACCTCCGCCAGTGATGGAATTCTCATTTTTGCATTCCAGGTTTCTATAGTATCAAGCAAATAATCTGTTTCATATTCGTCAGATCTTTTGGGCTTGTTGGCGGAAAATATTTGCCCAACAGTAGCATATTTCCTGAGCGATTCGCTTCCGTTCTCTGCCCGCAGTTTTCTTACGGTAAGCTTGTTGACTGGGGCCATCAACGCACTGCAAATTACACCATGCGGTATGGGAAAAAATCCGCCGATCGAAGAAGCAAACCCATGAATAAGGCCGAGCCCAGCATTTGTTAAAGTCAGGCCCGACAGGTATGCAGCTAACGCCATGCCTGTACGCGCTTCAAGGTTTGAGCCATCATCGAATGCGGGCATCAATGAGAACGATATTTGCCTTAAGCCCTCCAATGCTATTGCATCGGTAAGTGCATTGCCTGCCGGAGAAAGATACGATTCCAGTAATTGCGTAAATGCGTCCATGCCACTGGCGGCTGTAGTGAATGGTGAACAGCTAAGCGTCAATGCAGGATCGATAATGGCCAGATCAGGAACAAAATTGTTGTGACGCAGTGATTTTTTAAAACCGTTAGGACCCGTCTCAGATAGTACAGCATTTTTTGCAGCCTCACTTCCGGTCCCCGCGGTTGTGGGAACAGCAATGAATGGAATTTTTACTCCGGGGTGGGTCTTTGTTCCTATGCCTTCCAGATAATTCTTTACCGTTTCGTTGAGCGGAATCATTGCAGATATCGCCTTACCAGCATCCATTACACTTCCTCCTCCGATGGAAACCACTACATCAGGATTAAATGGTGCTAGTTCGGTAACGGCGTCATCCACCAGCCCAGGCGTTGGTTCCTCTCTGACTTGGATTTGTTTAAAGATCAATTTTTCCTGTGTCAACTGAACTGTCAATTTCTCAAAATGCTGAGAAGAGACGAATGAATTTGCGCCGGTTACCAAGATCAACTTAGAACCGTGCACTTTAATTGCTTTCGCTAACTGATCAATTTTTCCCGCACCAAATTGCAGAAGAGGAGACGGAACAACAGTGAATGAGTGGCCCATACTAACGAGCAGCTGGATACAACATATTATAACGGACACCCTCGCGAGGCTTAGCCATCCAGGCGCCGACAGTATCACGCCACACCGCATAATGCGTAGTCAATTTATGCGCGGCTACTGCCTCTTCCGTTTCATATGCTTCATAAAGAATGAACTTGCACGGGTTCTGAGCATCCTGCAGGATATCAAATCGAAAATTGCCCGGCTCCTTCACTGAACTTTCATGATTCGAACGCGTAGCACGGATAAAGTCGTCAACAAACTCACTTTTTACTTCGACGTGTACAGTGGTTACTATCATAGCTGGTGGGTTTGGGAGCAAATTAAGTATCACCAGGAATATTCGTGATATTGATGACAAAATTTGTGTGAGGAGCCTACAAAGAATGAGGAGGAATAGGGAGTAGGGAATAAGGAATAAGGGCAGGTCGCAAAGTGCGGAACCTTATACCTTATACCCTATACCTCCCTGTGCTTTTGCGACTTAATAAGATATGATATAAAATACGAGGTATAGGGTATAGGGTATAGGGTGCTCGAGCGATATTTTATCGGGCCGCACCTATACCTTATACCCTATACCTTCCCTATTCATATTCCCTTTTTTTTTTGAAAGGCAGGCCAACACTTATCAACTAACCCTGCGTAAATTGCTACCAATGAAGAACCAAGGCCTTCTATTCATTCCCGACATCAGTGGTCTCACCCGTTTTGTGAACGAGACCGAGATAGACCATAGCCGTCTCATCATCCAGGAGTTGCTTGAAATTCTTATTAATGCAAATCACCTGGGACTTGAAATTTCGGAAATCGAAGGAGATGCAATTCTGTTTTACAAATTTGGTACTCCCCCGGATTTAAAAGCGCTTTATGAGCAAGTGCAAAAGATGTTCGTGGAGTTTCACCGAAACATTGTAGCCTATGAACGGCGTCGCTATTGCCAACTCAAAATCCCCCCCGCCATTCTAACGTAGTCCCTATAAGACGCACCCAAATTTCCATTTTCCATTTTCCAATTTCAATTGTAATGAATCCAAACATCCGCGCCCTATCCCTCATCGCTCACCTAAAAGAACGCACCATAGTAGGATTGATGTCTGGAACCTCATTGGACGGCCTGGATGTTGCTCTCTGCAAAATTTCGGGTTATGGAAGGTCCACAAAAGTTACTTTGGCAAGATTTGAAACTGTGCCATACTCAGACCAAATAAAAGAAAGGATCCGGCAAGTATTCGCAAAGCCACAGGTAAACTTCCAACATCTATGCGAACTGAATGCATGGATTGGAACGCTCCATGGGCAACTCGTACTTCGTTGCTTGAAAAGATGGAAAGTAAAATCTGCGAGCGTGCATATTATTGCATCCCATGGCCAAACTGTATTTCATTCTCCGAAGGCGATAACACCCGGTGCTTCTATTAATTCCACGTTTCAGGCGGGCGATGGAGATCACGTCGCAGTAACGACCGGGATAATAACGCTTAGCGATTTTCGTCAAAAACATATTGCTGCAGGTGGCGAAGGAGCTCCACTTGCCGTATATGGCGACTACCTTTTGTTTTCTAAAAGAGGAGAAGACAGAATAATGTTGAACATCGGAGGCATTGGGAATTTCACTTACCTACCTGGATCTTTAGATGCATCAAAGGTATTTGTAACAGATACCGGACCCGGTAATACCCTTCTGGATCAAACTGTTCAGAAGCATAGACCCGGCGTGCATTACGACAAAAATTCTGTTATTGCTAAGTCGGGTAAAGTCGATAGTAAATTATTGGAAGGCCTTATGGCAGACAAGTTTTTTAGTCTCCCTTTTCCAAAGACAACCGGACCTGAATTATTTAATTTAGATTATGTGGATCGCGTGATCGAGCGAACACAGACACCACCTCTTTCTCTGGAGGACTTACTCGCTACACTTACACGATTTAGCGCTGAGACGATTGCGAATGCGATTAAAAGGGTAGTAAAATCCCGAAAAGTAAAAATTTTTCTGAGCGGCGGCGGCGCGCACAATCCTTTAATGCTCGAAGGAATCAAATCACTCTTGCCTAATTTGGAATTTCATGAAATGAGCGAGCTTGGTATCAATGGTGATGCCAAAGAAGCAGTTTTATTTGCTGTGCTGGCGAATGAGAGTCTGGCGGGCGGAAAATTAGATTTTGGACGGAGATCAAAAGTTCCAACGGTATCGATGGGGAAGATTTCATTTCCAGTATAGAGTTTAAGGTTTAAAGTTCAAGGTTTAAAGTTGTGCGTCATCCGAATTCGGAGTAATTATGTACGAGAGCATTTTATTCCCCGCAGAAATTTACTTCCGTGCGTAACCTTAAACATTAAACTTTAAACTTTAAACCTATGTATTAAAAATTAAGCTCCTGAAGTCTTGCACCATATTCAGGTCTACCAGCTTTCTGAAGAAGTTCTGCCGAACGCCGAAGGAGGAAAATATTGATTTGACTTAGGTTCTTTTTTTCAGCCATATCTGCTTCAACCTGGAGGTAGTTCCAATCAAACAGATCAGCTGATAATTTTTGCGCCTCAGCTGTACGGCCCATGGCTAAAAGCAGATCGGCTGTCTGAAGATTAGAAAAGGAAGGCTTAAGATGCGCAGGATAAAAATCATGAAGCGCCTTATCCATAACAGCATTTGCCCTATCGACGTCCCCTTCATAAATCAAACCGGCTGTCAACAAATTGAATGCAGATCGAATTGGATCAATCATTCTCGCATGATAGTCTTCATGGTTGAAGTAAACATCACTTCTTGCCAGGTTATTATAATTTGCATTGGTGACCAAATTTTGAAACATAAGCTTAGTGTCTGGTTCAACATCCTTTGATGGATTTTCTAGGGGAACAAGTCGATACACCAAACCTTCCTGAACCAAGTAGGGCTTAATGTTCAGATCCAGCTGATTATATGATGTAAAATTGAAGTACATCGGCCTCTCCCATTTATTACTTACTAACACATCAAGAATTGCCAATGAATTTTTGGTGATGTAATTTCCGCTAACAGTCAGTATCATCTTTTGATTGATCTCCTTCTGATCATTAGAAACTTTGGTGATCACATCAGAATTAACTATTGGAATTGTCAACGAACGTGACGGGAGGATCGAATAGGGCTCGCCTGTATTTGACGTCACCCGCAATCCCGGATGCTCATCTCTTAGTAGGTGAAGATACTTGCTGGCATCAATGCCCTCCTTAATAGTTTCATGGACATAAATGACATCGTTCGCACCATACTGAAGGTAGTCTTTCGCAGTCAGGCTTAGCTTAAATGCTGGAGAATTGTAGTAAGCCCTGCGCAATTGGTTTATATACCAATCCGTATTGAAGTAACTTAAAACCATCACACGTACATCGGTTCTGAACCCTTCAACCTCCTGCAAATACCACAAAGGGAAAGTATCATTGTCACCCCCTGTGAATAAAATGGAATTAGGCGCACAGCTCTGCAACAGATTTCGTGAATTATCCATTTGAAAAGTTCTGCCGCGCCGATCGTGATCATCAAAATTTTGATACGCCATCCATGCCGGCACAGAAATAAGAACGAGCGCCCACCAGAAGAATATCTTATTCTGAAAATTCCTTACCAACCCGACAACACCAAGTCCGATCCAGAAAGAACAAGCGATGTAAGACCCAACATAAATGTAATCGCGCTCCCGCGGTTCATTGGGTGGTGAATTAAGATAAGTGGCCAATAGCCATCCCGTGACCGAGAAAAAAACCAGGACAGCAAGAAAGTTCCTACGGTCTTTTTGATAATGGAAAATGCTTCCACCAATCGCTAATAGCAAAGGCAGCATCCAATATTGATTTCGCGCATTATTTGGAACCGGACCTTCGAGACTATCCCAGGGTTTTAGCCATGAACTGTATTGCACATCACTTTCTCTTCCGGCAAAGTTGAACATCAGATAGCGGAAATACATCTCACCCAGTTGAAACCGAAACATGAATTCCAGGTTGTCACCAAATGTGGGCAATTCATTTTCAATTAATCCAGTCCATTGCCTGTATTCAGCAATGTTGTTTTCTTCGTTACTATACATTCGCGGCAAGATCGTTTGTCGCTTGCGGTCATATTGATATTCCGACGTAGTCCCAGCGATCTTGTATGCGTTACTGTCCTTGTAATACATTTTCGATTTCACAGCAACGCTTTCGACCTCAGCATCGAAGTAAGGACCATACAACTGCGGTGCTGACATATACGATTCCCTATTCATATACGCCTTGATCAGTGCAAGATTCTCAGGGTTTGTTTCGTCGATTGGCGGGTTGCGATTAGAGCGAATGAACAACATGAAGTAGGGAAGAAATCCCACGAGTAAGAATATAACGGCCCAGGCATAATACCACTGATTCTTAAAACGACGCAAAAGGAATACAAAAAACAGTATGAATAATAAAATCATGGCAATTGCTCCCGAGTAAAATGGAAGGCGCAGGGAATTGACAAAAAACAGATCAAAAGAAAAGAGAAGTTCAAAGAACCCCACTGCGACAGTTCTGTTGATAACTACAACTATTAACAACCCGATAATGAGCGTAACTATTAAACTTCTGAATGTGACTTTTTCGCGATCGGTGTACCAGTAAAATGGCAGTAACGATAGGGCTATCAGACACATGGGATGCACGCAATAGGACAATCCGGAGATATAAAAAATAAGAATAAGCCTACGCGATCTGGAATCTGCGGTTAGAGTACTTCCGGTAAATATGAGCCATACCAGCAGCATCAGGAAAAAGGATGCTGCAGCATAAGTCTCGGCTTCCACCGCCGAAAACCAAAAAGAGTCTGAAAACGTCAGGCATAAACTACCCACCACTCCACCAAGTATCGTCCGTTTGTTATTACCCTCTTCCGTTGAAATGCTGTCCCCAAAAAGACAAATCAAATGGAACACGATGTAGACCGTGAGCGCCGAAAAGATCGCGCTTAGAGAATTAATTGTGACGGCTACATCCATCGGACTAAATGCCGACATCGAAAATATCCGCGCGATCAGCAGAAAGAATGGATTGCCTGGCGAGTGAGGTACCTGGAGCTTATAGGCAGATGCAATGAATTCGGAACAATCCCATAAACTCGCAGTAGGTTCAATAGTTATGAGATAGGTGAACAATGCTATCAGAAAGACGATCCCACTCACAACATGGCGGTGGACGTTGTTTTTCATGGCGAAAAAATTTCTCAATTTAACCTGTTGGACTCCGATGATACCCACGACAGGCAATAAAAATCCCAGTAGTAACAACGGAGGGGCAATCCATAACGTCAGCACACCAAATCCGTACTCGACCGGGTCAATGATCATCAAGAAATAAGCGGTTCCAATGAGAATGGTGGAGCTTAGAAAACACAGGTAATCTCTTTTCGTAAACATTCCACAACGCTAGTGATTCGACTTGAACACCTTGGTTAATCTTTGTAAAGTAGTGTTAACGCAGTGTTAAACCTTCTCCTAGCGTGTTTCTTAAGCGTCCAATTTCGTATTTTTAGAATGACATGAAGAATCGACATCTACGTATTATCATTCTTTGGGGCACAATTGTTCTTGGCTGTCTTATTTCAGTTCAGGTTTATTGGTTTACCAAGGCTTTCGATGTCGCAGAAAGGCAATTCGACCACAACGTGCAAATGGCGTTGAAAAAAGTTGCCGATTCCGTCGCTGAAGGATCAGAAATAAAGAAACTTTCTTCAAACTTTTTCTTTGTTGATGTACACTCGACGTTAGATGATGCTGAGCTTAGCGATCTTCTGCGATCGGAGTTCAACACGCGCGATCTTAATGTTAATTATGAATTGGGAATCTATCGAGCCGACGACGATACGCTAGTCTATGGCAGCTACATCGAAGCAACGCAGAAAAGGTTGTTATCTGACGATGCTGCGCAGCTGAGGTCATATGTGGGGGAAAAAAATTTCGCGGTGTATTTTCCCAGGAAGATCAGCTATGTAGCCGCCCAGCTTGACATCTGGATATTCTCTACAATAATACTACTGCTGATGATGGGTTTCTTTGCATATGCTATTGCTTCGCTCTTACGAGAGAGGAAATTTGCCGAGCTCAAAAGCGACTTCGTGAACAATATGACTCATGAGTTTAAGACACCTGTAACGAATATTAATATCGCTGCTGAAATCCTTAAACAAAAATTTAAAGACACAGAGGGTGCTGGCGTATACCTCGACATCCTACTAAAAGAGAATGATAAGCTTCGGCATAAAATTGACCAAGTTCTTACGGGATCAAAACTTGAATTTCCAAACCGCCCAGCTTTCAGCTCCCTCGATGTGCATGAATTGATTAAAGATTGCGCGGATGCATTTGAATTTAAGATACGCCAACGGAATGGTGCTTTGAACCTGCAACTAAATGCACAGAACCAATTTATTCTTGGTGATCGTGAACTGCTTGTTCAAGCGATCAATAATATCATTGACAACGCGGAAAAATATTCACCGAACAATCCACGAATCACAGTTAAAACAACTGATAACGGTCGGGATATTGAAATCACTGTTTCCGATAATGGTATTGGTATCGCATCAGAATTAAGACCAAAAGTGTTCGACAAATTTTTCAGAGTTTCGACTGGCGACGTTCATAGTGTGAAAGGATTTGGACTGGGTTTAAGTTTTGTGAAATCGGTGATCGACAAGCATCGTGGAAAGATCCAGCTACATGGTGCGATTGACATGGGAACAGAAGTGAGGATTATACTTCCGAAGGCATGATAGCAGTACCACAGGTCTTGCTTGTAGAAGATGATGAGAGCCTTGGTTTCCTTATCAAAGATTCGTTGGACAGTATGGGCTGGAAGGTGCATTTATACCCTGATGGTGAAAAGGGGTTATCCGGCTTTCACAGCAACAGCTTTGACCTTTGCATTCTGGACATTATGTTGCCCCGCATCGACGGGTACGATGTGGCGAAAAGTATCAGAAAATATAATCAACACGTGCCCATTGTATTTCTGACCGCGAAGGGCCAGACCGAAGACAAAATAAAAGGCTTTCAAACAGGCGCCGATGATTACGTCTGCAAACCGTTTAGCCTGGAAGAATTTAAGTATCGCCTTCAGGCTGTTTTGAAACGCGCTTCGGGCATGCACGCTTCTGACCACGCCGGAATATTAATAGTTGGCGCAACCGTGCTCGACGTTCAAAACCTTACATTAACAGCTAACGGTGCTGTCACTCAACTGACTTATAAAGAAGCAAAGTTATTAGAGATCTTTTTCAGGCATCCCGACAAAGTAATCGAGCGCGAAATATTTTTGAAAACTGTTTGGGAAGAAGACGGATTTTTTGTGGCCCGCAGCATGGATGTCTTCATCTCACGAATTCGCAAGTATCTGATACAAGACCGGACGCTTAAGATTGATAATATTAGAGGGATTGGATATAGGATGAAGTGTTTAGGTGTTTAAGTGTTTAAGTGTTTAAGTGTTTAAGTGTTTAAGTGTCTAAGTGCGTAGGAACTTTCGGGGAAAAAAGTTTTTCTTTGGAGAATAATCTTAAGTCTTCGTAATTGCGGGCCGCCACAAGGTTGTGGCAGCAAAAGAGATTATTATGAAGATCAAGGCATTCAAGGGATTTCGCCCGGTAGAATCAAAAGTAAAAGATGTAGCATCCCGTCCTTACGACGTGTTGGATTCCGACGAAGCTAGAGAGGAAGCTAAAGGCAATCCCTGGTCATTTCTAAATGTTGTGAAACCTGAAATTACTTTGCCGCCGGAGACCGATCACTACAGCATGCAGGTATACGAGGCCGGAAAAAAGAATTTTCAAACACTGGTGAACGAAGGCATATTCGTACAAGACAAAAAAGAATGCCTCTATGTCTATGAATTAATTATGGATGGACGTTCACAAAACGGTATTGTGGCTTGTGCATCCGTTGATGATTATATGGAAGGGCGGATCAAAAAGCACGAGTTAACGCGTCCGGATAAGGAAGCCGATCGCAAAAATCACGTGCGTGTTTCTATGATGAATGCCGAGCCAGTCTTCTTTGCTTATCCTGCTAACAAAAAACTAGACAAAATATTAAACGAAGTTAAGAAATCGAAGCCTGCCTATTCATTCTCAACAGATGACGGTATACAGCATCGCTTTTGGGTTGTGGATGCTCCCGATCACATCAGTGCCATTGTAACTGAGTTTGAAAAAATTCCTGCCACGTATGTGGCCGACGGACATCATCGTACAGCAGCCGCTGCGTTGGTTGGGAACGATTTGCGAAAGGAGAACCCTAATCACACAGGAAATGAATCGTACAACTATTTTCTCGCGGTTCATTTTCCTGACGATCAGCTAGCAATCTTGGATTACAATCGTGTTGTAAAAGACCTTAATGGCCACACCCCAAAATCATTACTAGATGGATTGGCAACTTCATTTTTCGTGGAGAAAAAAGGTAAGAAAGCATATCGCCCCACCCAACTGCATGAATTCGGAATGTATCTTTCCGGCGAGTGGTATGCATTGAAGGCAAAGCAGGGTATGTACGATGATAGCGATGCCATTGGTGTATTGGACGTAACCATCTTGTCCGAAAAGGTTTTGAAGCCACTCTTCAATATCCACGATCTCCGCACGGACAAGCGCATTGACTTTGTTGGAGGGATGAGGGGTCTGAAAGAACTCGAACGCCGCGTCGATAGCGGCGAAATGGCAGTCGCATTCGCTTTATATCCTGTCTCCATGCAACAACTAATTGACATCGCAGACAGCGGCAAGATCATGCCTCCGAAGACAACGTGGTTTGAGCCAAAACTAAGAAGTGGTCTGGTAGTACACACCTTTAGCAACCTCGACTAACTAATTTTACTTTGCCAAGTTAGAAAAAAGCGATAGGGAATAAGGAGTAAGGAATAAGGATCGGGTCGCAAGCGCGCACCATATACCCAATTCCCGGCTATCCTTCTTTGATCGCAGCCTTAATTTTGGAGGCGATCTCCGGTGTAATTTCGTTCACACCGTGAACTTTGCGAGCATGCTCGGCGGCCATGGTCAACACTTCTTTTTCTGTCTGAGCTTTGATGACACCATCGCAATCAAAACCGACATCACGACAACGAAGAATTTTCTCCATAATTTTTTCGATTTAGATAATTATCTCAATACCCAATACTAATACCGAACGGAGAAAATGGTCTGTATCATTTGATACACTTCAGAAAAAAAAATCAGAGCATTTCGACGTAACCTCGATGAAGTTTTACATGATTATCCTTTTCGAATTGCTTAAGAATTCTCGAGATAACGACGCGAGTAGTCCCTAATTCGTTAGCAAGTACTTGGTGAGAAACGGGTATTTTCCTGGTCGACAACAACTCGCTTTGCTGCATCAGATATTCCTTCACCCTTGAAGCGATAGGCTTAAAGGCAACATCCCCAAAAGAATTTAGCAGCTCATCATAACGATTCTTATAGGTGCGAATAATATACTGGTTCCAGGACGGGTATTTTAGCTGCCACTCGGCAATAAGATATGCAGGCAACACCAAGATTTCAGTCGGTTCAATAGCCATTCCGTTGGCAGCGCTTTTGTAGTCGAGATAAGCAGCGGAAAGTGACATCATGCATGTTTCTTCCGGTCCTACATAATACAACAGTATCTCGCGATCATCTTTTTCCTGGTAAACCCGAATCTTACCGTGAATAACAATTGGCAAGAAATTTAAATGCTGTCCCTCGCGAATTAGTACATCACCACGATTTGCTTTTATTACTTTACCATGTTTCAGGATTTCACTTTGAAGCTCAGGCTCAGTAAAGATTTTTAATTCGGTGAACAACGTGTCTGTCATAACGGTGGGTGATGATATAGTGAATTTACTGAATTTATGAATGGTGGTTAATATTTTAACCAAATTATTAACCAAACCGAATTGAGCACTTGTCGACAAAAATATTAGCCAAAGGATCCGAACGATTTATTAGTTGCACGTTATTCCCCAAAAGGGAATCAGGCTCAGCAAAAAATATTTCGGGCGTTTCAACCTTTCCCTCACCGACAGTGTCTATTCTGCATTAGTCAACAGTCATAAGACTTGGTTGCTATAAATCCTGCCTATCCTTGCCCTGATTTCACAGGGTTTTTACCAAACAAAATTTTTAGAACGATGAAGTACTATTTCCATCGGCTGGCATTGCTGGCCCTCGCATTTACGCTATTAAGTTCATGTGACGATGATGACAGACCATCACCGTCGCCAAATATTAAATTTCGCCAAATAGGCCTCGATAATTTAAAAGTGTACGAGTTGACTCTATATGGTAGTGATTCCCTCTTTGCAGCAACCAACGATGGTATATATGTCAAAGACATTACCTCAGACCATCCCTTTGTTCAAATCGGACTGGATGGCCGGAATGTTCTAGACCTGGTAGTTTTTACAGAGGACCACATTATTGCTACCACTGGTAACCGCGGTTTTACAAGCGACACACCGGGGATACACGAAACGTTAAATGGTGGTACCTCGTGGGAAAAATATGATTTTGGGGATGGTGACAATGAGGAGTCGGCCCACAGTTTATCAATGCATCCATCAATTGCAGGCACTGTATACGGAACGGGAAGCACCGTTGTAGCCAAGTCGGAGAATTACGGCAAAACCTGGGAGGTTGTGTGGGGAAATTGGGGTGGATTTGCTTCGGGCACTTCGGTTGCGGAGATCAATCCGTTTCAACAGACTGACCTATGGTATGGCGGACAAGGGGGTATCGAAAACGGTTATCTCGGATTTCTGAGGAACGAACAACCGGCAAAACAATGGGATGACCTCGTGGATAACCCGACCGTTGCGGTTGAATTGGCTTTTGCAAATCACGGCAACCATATTTTTGCAGGCTTTGAAGGCGCACTTATGAAAACGTCCAACAATGGCGACACATGGAAGCAGGTAATAGATGGGCACACCAATGGACTCCGATTCTTTTATGGGATTCAAACCAGCAATTCACGGCAGGGACATGTATATGCTGGCGGCTGGCTCAAGGGAGTTGATGAGCAAGAGTTGATCATCTATGTTTCGAGAGATTCGGGAGATAGCTGGGAACCAAAAAACTTTGCCGATGAGAAATCGGGTGGAATTTATAGCATGAAAGTCATCAGCCAGGGCGGTCGCGATAAGGTTTTTGTAGGCCTCGACGGTGGTGGAGTTTATGAAATGGAGGTTCAATAACGGCCAGTTGAATATCGAACAAGGAATATTGAATACTGAATAACGAAGTGTCGCCCGAAGCAATAGCGTTAGTTATCAAAATTCGTGGAGGAATCAGTTTTATAAACTGCCAATACTCGTCGAGACTGTACTTCTACATTCCTTGTTCCTTGTTCAATATTCGATATTCGCTTGATCATAGTTCGTGGAGGAAGTCAGTCTTATAAACTGGCAACAATCGTCGAGACCGTACTTCAACATTCCTTGTTCCTTGTTCAATATGCGATATTCGCTTTGATCAAAGTTCGTGAAGGAAGTCAGTCTTATAAACTGGCAACAATCGTCGAGACCGTACTTCTGCATTCCTTGTTCCTTGTTCAATATTCGATATTCGCTTTGATCAAAGTTCGTGGAGGAATCTGTTTTATAAACTGCCAATACTCGTCGAGACCGTACTTCTGCATTCCTTGTTCCTTGTTCAATATTCGATATTCGCTTTGATCAAGTTCGTGGAGGAAGTCAGTCTTATAAACTGGCAATAATCGTCGAGACCGTACTTCTACATTCCTTGTTCCTTGTTCAATATTCGATATTCTTTTTTCTCAAAAATTACCCCATCCTGGGCGATACTACCAAAGTAATGAGAACATACCGGCAACCCTTTACAACTTTCCGAGTATCTTCGGCATCAGAGCCTTAACTATTCTACGATCCCATGCTAAAGAATCTCATCACAATTGCCCTTCGGAATATCCGCAAGGACAAGACTTACAGCGCAATTAATATCCTGGGTCTTACAGTGGGGATTACCTGCTCAGTATTCCTGCTGATGTATATCCTTGACGAACTTAGCTATGACCGTTATCACAAGGGCGCAGACAACATCTACCGGGTAGTTTCCAACATAAAAGAACCCGACAATGCGTTTACCTGGGCCGTTGCACAGATTCCATTGGCCGACGAACTCCGCGACAACTATCCTGAAGTTAAAAATGCCGTTCGTTTTTTTGGTTTAGGACGCACTTTATACAAGAACGGTGAGAAAGCCTTTTATGAGGAAAGGTTTTTCCTCGGCGATTCAACGATTTTCGACATGTTCGACTACCAATTTCTTTACGGCGATAAAAATACTGCACTCGACAAACCGAGTTCGATAGTACTTACTCGAGCGATGGCAAAGAAATACTTTGACAAAGACGATGCTGTGGGCATGTCACTTCAAAACCAGGCCGGAGATACTTACAATGTGACAGGGATTATCGAAGATGTGCCATTAAATTCTCACTTCATTTTTGATGCACTTATTTCAAGGAGTACGATGCCCGGATACCAGGGAAGTTGGGGAAACTTTGGCGTTTATACCTACGTACAACTGCCTCCAAACTATGATCTTGCCAAGATGGACACGAGTCTAGTGAAAGTGATAAAGGAAAAGGTAGATCCAATTTTTGCGGAGTTTGGTATAAAAATCCGCTATGAGCTACAACGCATTACCGATATTCACCTTCACTCTAAAATTCAGGATGAGGCTGAAGAAGGCGGGGACATCTCTTACATATACGTGTTTGGCGCAGTGGCGGGTTTTATGTTGATAATCGCCTGCATCAACTATATGAACCTGGCAACGGCCCGATCGGCAGGCAGAGCCAAAGAAGTGGGAATACGAAAAGTTATGGGATCTCAACGCATTCAAATAATTACACAATTTATCACCGAATCGGTTATCCTTGCGCTTA
>JAEZBX010000353.1 GCA_023412765.1 Bacteroidota bacterium | reverse complement strand
AACAAGTTTCAATGCACCTTCACTATACCTCTGACCGACATCAGGATATTTGCCGACTGTTGTTTCGATGCGATCGAGATCCGGTTTGCTTAATACAATATCCACTGCTGCTGCATTCTCGTCCAGGTACTTTCTCCGCTTGGTACCGGGAATCGGGATCATGTCCGGGCCTTGGGCCAGTACCCAGGCGAGCGCTAACTGCGAAGGGGTGCAGTTCTTATCCCGGGCAATTTCCGCGAACTCGTCAACAAGCTGCTTATTATTATTCCAGTGGTCGCTATCAAAACGGGGTAACGTCCGGCGGTAATCATCGGCTGGAAGCTTCGAGGCATCAGGCACTGACGCTGTAATTAACCCTCTGGCTAGTGGACTGTATGGGATGAAGGCAATTCCCAGATCGCGAGCAGTATTAATAATTCCTTCTTCGGGATCACGGGTTAGAAGCGAATACTCTGTTTGCAATGCAGTGATAGGATGAACTGCATGCGCTTTTCGTATGGATGCCCCGGAGGCTTCCGATAGTCCAAGGTAGCGGACCTTTCCCTGTTGAACCAATTCGTGCATCGCGCCTACTGTATCTTCAATTGGGATATTCGGATCGACGCGATGCGCATAATATAGATCAATCACATCAATTCTTAAGCGTTGCAAACTTTTTTCAACTGCAAGCTTTACGTATTCAGGAGAGCAATCAATGTATGTACCCGGAGTACCTGCAAAATTTGACGTCTGACCCTCCCGTTGACGGAAGCCAAACTTTGTGGCGATAAATATTTTGTCGCGGTTTGGAACGAGTACTTTCGAAATCAATGTCTCGTTGTGCCCCATGCCATACATATCGGCGGTGTCCCAAAAGTTTATTCCTAAATCCAGCGCACGATGTAAGGTAGCAATGGATTCATCGTCGTCCCGAGGACCGTAAGCGAAACTCATTCCCATGCAACCCAATCCGATTGCCGAAAGCTCTATTCCAGTGTTGGCAAGCATTCTGTATTTCATACCAAAAAAAATTAATGTTGAAGGATGCTGAATAAATAGTCAACGCAAAAGCAGGAACGTTGTTTATCAAAATGTCCCACCATTCAGTGTAGACTTTTATTCACATAATGAATAGTAGGAATTGGCGGTTCCACACTCATATTTTTTGAATTTGCGTAAAAAAGGCAATTGTATCGCTCAGTTCTAACATGCATACAATTTGTAGTTAGCATATCGTACTAACCTAAATTCCCGTGGGTATGACTAATGACAAAAGAATCATCCTTGCAATTGCACTTTATGCGGCAGTAATTATTATGGTGCTTCACACGCTCGACACCGAGGGCCACGAACGGATCGCGACGACACAATTCGAAATTTCTAGCAATTGTCACAGCACTACACCCCTTCAGTTGACGAGTTCTATATGTACAGAAGTTTCTTGCACTCCACAAGAAATGCTCCTGATGCAATCGGACCCGAATCTTGGCAATGAAGAAACTGCTGGGTTAAAGGACGGCGAAGCAAATGAGCAGTCTGATCCCTCCTAGATACCTATCTTTAGAGGTGTCATGATACTCTGACGCCGTCGGATTGAAATACACCATATCTTCCATTCATTTTCCTTCTACTTTTTGATGACAAGCATCATGATAATATAAGTATTCCGTCATCAGGTTGTTGGGACCGGCACCCCTTTCAGCCGATTTGTAAGAAATTATTCGTCAATCAGTTGCAAAAAGATTTATTCTCAAATATCTTGTAAAAATCTATGGTTGCCTTTAAATGAAAAAACTAGTAACGGTGGTGATTCCGATTCACCAGGAAATACCTTCGGAACTGGAAAAAATTTCTCTCGCTCAAACACTTAGAGTACTCCATAAGTATCCAATCACCTTTCAGGCAAAAGACGGCTTAAATGTCAAATGGTATGAAGACTTCTGTCGAGGGAAGGCGAATATCATCTTCGAATGGTTTCAGTGGAAAGGTTTTAAGGAATTTACTTATTTAATGATGAGCAAAGAATTCTATCAACGCTTTCTGGATTATGAGTACATCTTAATTTGTCATCTCGATGCATTTGTGTTTCGCGATGAACTGCAGACATGGTGCAATCTGGGTTACGACTATATTGGATCCGTCATTTATAATAAAGTCTGGTCAAACCTGCCTTCTAAATCAGGCAAGTTTTTAGGCCTTACGAAACCCGAGTATTTCGGAAATGGAGGATTTGCTCTTAAAAAAGTGGAAAGCTTTGTCTACTTAACAACTAATTTCCATCTTAAGATCAGATTTTATCTTTGGTATCGGAAGGTTCGAAGGAAGTTCTTCCAGGATGACATATTCCTTTCCCAGGTTTTTCCAAAGCTCATAGCGAACTTCAAGATTCCGCCAAAATCCGTCGCACAACAATTTGGCGCCGCCTTTGAAATTTGGGATGAAAAAAACCTACCTTTTACTACAAATGATTGCAGTAGCTTACCCTTTGGAATACACGGGTGGTTCGCTTACAATATTGAATTTTGGCGGCCCTGCATTCGTAACCAGGGCCACGAAATATGAAGGGTAATTAATATCAATTTTTCCCCGCATTTCCAGGGTCAATTTTAAACAGCTTCGTCCAAAGGGATTCCGTTGTTTGTGATGTGATTTCAGGTAAATCGTTTTGATCAGGCCTTTTCCATCTCACAATTCCGGGATAATCAGGATCATCATATCCGACAAGCAAAAATTGAATTGCAGAAGTTCCTTTCTGCATAAGTTCATTCATTTTTGGAGTTTCGATCAAAAAAACCCTGCGAAATTGATACTTATCAAAAACTGAAGGAACGATAGCGTAGTTGTTCCAACTCGCTTTTGGTTCAAGAATGCGCTCGTCACTTGGGTGAGGTTTAGAGGGATATTCAATAACCTCATATTTGTCAGAAACCTTTCCATCCGGACTTCCAAAAAGTATTTCCTGTGAAAATTGTGCGCTAAAGAAATATCCTTGAGGATGAGTAAAACATTTTTCCAATGTCTCTAAATAGTTATTAATTATATCTCGTTCGGTCGGAAGAGGGTTGTCATTGTTAGACAATCTCTTATTGGTGTTAAAAACTTTTAAGGAAGAATTTTCATTTATCCACTCACTTACGAAGAAATGGTAGCCGGGCCTTAATTCGGGTCCTTTCGAGAAGATCGTTTCGATTACAGCGCCTAAGAAATCAGATGAGCAATAAGCGACTGGCTGCCCATAAACATTGCACTTGTTTTCAACCGCAGCAGACTTAGGTGGATACCGGAACTCATTAATTGAAACTGTTCCTTCCATCTTACTAAGTCGTTCCTGACTGATCATCCTGCTTCTAAAAATAGTATTACTGGCGGGGTTATCAGTTCTGGAGGGAAAATAACGCGCTACATCAAGTACATCAAAATTACGTTTATCCTCTTCTTCTATTTCATTGTTCAGAGCATGCTGCATTAGTCGGATACTATTTTTGCAGCTCTCTATCTCCGCATCGTTCATATCACCGATTGATTAAGTAAAAGTCCAAGCCCAGGTATCTGCGTATTATGAGAAATTAAAATCTTCTTAATAAACCTTTCGAAAATCTAATTTATAACAAAAGCTGCGTCTACCTTCTTTGGTAAACTAAAAAAACTAGCTTCCTATCGAATTTTACAAAGGCACAATATAGTTAGGTGTGTATTAAAACTATATTAAATAGGCATTAAAAAGAGATGAGAATTACCAATTGAATTGCGCAACTAGAGCGTTATGGTATCCGATATGAGGTTAATCACGTATAAGACAAGAACTGCATATCAAACATATCTCAGCTTCTACAACGGTACATTAAAATTCACTACTGCAAGGGAATTTATCGCTACGACATTAATTTGTTTTCCAAATCATAGAATACAGCAAGGTTAGACGTTGCATGTACTGTAGGCTATCCATGTCGTTGATGCGTGTACAGTAGTTTGGATCTTCTGCGGGAAAAAATATCATCGCCGAATCCTCCGCGCATTCCTTCTTGCGCTTTATCGAAAATAGCTGTCTCTCCGTTGAATTGTAATATAAGATTTGCAGTATAATGCTGTGATCTAACATGACCGTTTTTTTATAGTTCTTCGTTGGGCGACAGTGACCGATCTTTCATCTTTTTAGATGATTTGTGCGAGCGATTTCCTTTATCTTCTTTCTTCTCATTTGAGTCCCGTTCCTTCGGTGTTTTTGAAGGGTCCATCACTTGTGGCGGCGACGGTGTCTCCACATCGTGCTGCTTATGCTGATTCTCGTTGTCTTTTTGTTCTTTCATTGTTTTATCCTTTTAGTTGAATTACTAATTGAATTTTACAATCTCTAAATACTCAGGGCCAAAAAACATGCCGTGAGTCCGAATGCGCTCTAAATCAAACTGTATATGATAAACGAAGTAATTCGAGAAAAATATTCTACAACACACGGATACGTGCACTAAATTCCCACAGTAATGAATGACCGCTAACAACAGAAGGAATATAAGAGACACCCTCAGGCCAAGGTGCTTTTACGATTTGTTAAAAGAATCAAAGCCGGATAGCTCGTTCAACCTTTACCCGGTTTAAAAATACATCATCGTGAGAGACCACGGTTAGGTATTAAATTATTTCACGATGGCAAGAATCGCCGTTCCACCTTATTTTTAAAACAATCAAAAAAGGGTTAGCTTCAAGAAGCATAACCCTATCCTAATGTTGATAAGCAATTTTGTTGTAGCATTTCGCCACCTCGCAAAAAGAAAACTTTTTTCATTCATCTATATCGTCGGTTTGGCAATTGGGATGGCGGCGGCGTTTTTAATAGCCCAGTATGTAAGCCATGAACTCAGCTACGATCGATTCCATCACAACGCCAATCGGATATATCGCGTCTGCCATAACCGCTATGTTGACGGCCTTATCCAATATAAAAGCGCCCAGAGTTTCATTCCCACGGGAGAATCTTTAACAAATGATTTTTCTCTGGTTGAAGATTACACAACCTTATTTAAGATCAGTGATCAGTCAGAAATTATTCTTACCTACACCAAGGATGAAAGAGAATCGATAAAATTTAGCGAAGATCGCGTCTATCATGTCAAAGGCAATTTCTTCAATATATTCACCACCACCGTTGTTGAAGGGACCTTACCTTCTGAACCATTGGATCCAAAGACAGTTTGGATCTCATCCTCCATGGCGAAGAAATATTTTGGGGAATCGTCTGCCTTAGGCAAAGTTATACACCATTCTTATAGCGGTGATTTCAAGATAGTCGGTGTCTACGAAGACTTCCCCTCAAACTCCCATTTCATTCCTGATTTTCTGTTTTCATGGGAATCGGTTTCTGACAAGGCAGCAGGTGGTGACGCGAACAACTGGCATTGGGATGGATTCTATAACTATGTCCTTCTTAAGCGCGGTACAACGCCTGAGATACTGGAAGAGAACATGTCAGCTTTTGCTGCAAAATATCTTCGCAATGATTCACAAAGTATTGGCAGGTCAGAATTCTGGTTCCAGCCTTTGACCGACATCCATTTGAATTCAAATCTGGTGGGAGAAGCTGATGAAAATGGTAATGCTTTACTAATTACTATATTGAAAGGACTGACAGTATTCACCTTATTGATTGCCTACCTCAACTTTATTAATCTTTCAACAGCGACAGCTATCGATCGCGTAAAGGAAATTGGTGTCCGGAAAATTATAGGCTCAACGCAAAAACAACTTGCAATACAATTCATTTTGGAATCCGGCATGGTAACAGTTGCCGCTTTCGTTACAGCCGCCATACTGCTCTATACAATACTTCCCTTTACTCCGGCAGAAATGGTTAACCTGTCTCCTACCCTATTGAGCGATCCCTGGTTTTGGATTTTCACAGTAATGATTGCCGGTATCGGATGCGTTGCGTCTGCCATCTACCCAGCTTTCATTATCTCATCTTTCAAACCTGTTAGCGCGTTAAAGGGTAAGATATCCTGGACGCAGTCCCGTTTTCGAATTACCCTGAGAAGAGGAATGGTGACATTCCAATTTGTACTTGCAATTTTCATGATAGCCGGTTCACTGATGATTCATAAGCAGATCAGGTTTATGAAGCATCGGGACCTGGGCATCGACATCGATCAGACGTTGGTGTTAGAGACTTTTGTTAGGTTTGGGCCTCCGGGGTCCGATTCCAC
>JAEZBX010000239.1 GCA_023412765.1 Bacteroidota bacterium | reverse complement strand
ATTATAATGCCGAATAGGAACTAAATTACCTATTTACTAGTATATTGGAGTATGAATGGGGTTTATTACCACAATCCGGCAATTAATTGCCTAATTCCATGAGTCTAAATAGCGAAAAAGAGGCTATTGGGGATATTCTCCAATCCAGACGAAAAGCACGAAAGATAGCGCAAGAGCAGCTAGCAGATATTGCCGGCATTTCTCCACGAACACTTCGGGACATAGAAAAAGGCATTGCAAATCCTGAATTGGAGACCCTTATGAAAATCTGCAATGTGCTGGGAATGGAAATCAAAATTGAGGTGATTAAGTAATGGGACGGAAGGCCGAAGTATATAACAATGGAGTGCTTGCAGGCATTCTTGAAAAATCTGATCGTCAGCAATACATTTTTCGCTATGATGAAGATTATTTAATTAATCCTGCGCGAAGCGCGATTAGTCTGTCGATGCCTAAAACTCAACAAGAATATCGCTCACACTTTTTGTTTCCATTTTTTTACGGGCTGCTGTCCGAAGGTGTTAACAGACAAACGCAATGCAGATTGTTGAAAATTGATGAGAACGACCATTTCAGTCTGTTACTCGCAACAGCCCAATCAGATACTATAGGATCAATTACCGTGAAAGAGATAACGACATGAACTGTTCAGGATGCTTAAAACAAATTGATAACGCTGGCTATTGCCGGAAGTGCCTGAAAGATTTATTCGAAGGTAAGAAGGTTGCGCATGTTCTCCCTTTCAATTCGCCTTACAACGAAGATTCGGATCTCTATCAAGAGAGAACAAAAAAATTATCTATTTCCGGGGTGCAGGTAAAGTACTCCATGCGCCTTGACGATAACAAGCTTGTTCTTACAGATAAAGGAGGGCAATACATTCTTAAGCCAATTTCGGTCGGCCAATTTAAGAACCTTGATCAGGCGCCTGCAAACGAACACTTAACAATGCAACTGGCGCGACAACTTTTCAAGATCACCGTACCACCAAATGCCATCATTCATTTCAGCGACAACAGTCCCGCGTATCTGGTAAAGAGATTCGATGTAAAGAGCGATGGCTCAAAATATCCGCAAGAAGATTTCGCACAGGTAGCACAGGCAACAGAGGAAACCCATGGCAAAAACTACAAGTATGACCTTTCCTACGAGGAAATTGGTTTACTCATCAAGCGTTATATTGCGACATCAGCGATTGAACTTGAAAAGTTTTTGAGATTGGTACTGTTCAACTACATCTTCTCAAATGGTGATGCGCACGTAAAAAATTTCTCCGCCATGCTCACAGATGAAGGTGATCATGTTCTTACTCCAGCCTACGATTTATTATGTACACGAATTCATTCACCGGGTGAAGCCGATATGGCCCTAACACTTTTTAAAGACAGATTCACTGAAGCATTTGATGCGCATGGCTTCTACACATATGACGACTTCCTTGAATTCGGTAAGGTATTAGGCATAAAAGAAACTCGAGTAGTCAAAATCATCGAAGAGTTTAACGGCAAGGAAGCGAATATTGACAAATTGGTTAATGCATCTTTCTTAGGTGATGACATAAAAGTCATCTATATAAATACCTACAAGGATAAAATGACCCGAATGAGCATTCGCTACAACAAATAAGGCTATTCTTTGCTACACAAGAGTGATAAATTCCTTCGACATCAATTTATTCCGTTCTCTCTTCAATGGCAGAGAAGATGCTTTTGCTATTCGATGGGAGAAAGGAAACAAAAGCGGCTACATGCCGTCATATCAATTTGACCCGTACCACTATAGAATTCACAAAGCGAAACTTCTTCACTTGACGGTCCACCTGAAAAAAAGAAATTACAAGAAACCTAACGCGTCAGAAGATTTGGAGTATTGGCAGGCATGATTTGCGCCGAACGCGTTCGCGAAACTCTGTGATCGTAGTTCAAGCTGCTCATAATCCATTCCGATTTCCGATACTCTATTTCAAAGCACTTTGATCCGGTTACTAACCAAAATCCTCGTTATTAATCAAGAGGATGCCTAATTTCATCAGGTTCCTTATCTTCGGGGTACCTGATGTCAAATCCTTACACCTAAATCCTGATGCCTTGAAAAAGACAATTTTGCTTATAGCCATTCTCTCCGTCTGTATTCTGGCGCATAGCCAGCAGGTTATCGAAGTCGATGTATGCGTTTATGGCGGAACTTCAGCAGGTGTGATTGCTGCATACACCGCGCAAAAGCTCGGCAAGAAGGCAATTCTCATTGAACCTGGAAAGCGTCTGGGTGGCATGAGTTCCGGGGGACTTGGCTATACTGACATCGGAAATAAATATGCAATCACCGGACTGGCGCGTGACTTTTACCGGCGCATCGGACGACACTATCGAAAATTTGAGCAGTGGACGTTCGAGCCAAAAGTTGCTGAACAAACATTCCAGCAATATATAAAGGAGGGTAAGGTTCAGGTTCTTTATCAAAAACAATTGCGCGATGTAAAGAAGGATGGAACTCGCATCACGGAGATCATCATTGAAGATTCAGAAAATCAGGCAGCAGCTCCTGTTACCCTCCGAGCAAGAATGTTTATCGACTGCGGATATGAAGGTGACCTCATGGCAAAGGCTGGCGTTTCCTATTTCGTTGGGAGGGAAGCCAACTCAGACTACAATGAAACGATCAATGGTGTACAACTCATGCACGGACATCAGATGCCTGATGGAATTGATCCCTACAAAGAAAGGGGAAAGCTGGAGAGTGGTCTTGTGTGGGGAGTAAGCGATGCAAAGCTTGAACCGAATGGAACAGGCGACAAGAAAGTGCAGGCATATAATTACAGGATTTGTCTAACGTCGAATCCGTCTAACATGATTCCGATTACGCAGCCGGCTAACTATGATCCAGCGAAGTATGAGCTAGCGGTGAGAATTTTTGAAGTGTGGCCCGATCGGAGAAAAATAAATGACTATTTCATTTGGAGTGGAATGCCAAATCAAAAAACAGATATCAACAATCGTAACGGTTTCTCGACCGACATGATCTGCATGAACTACGAATACCCGGATGCTCCCTATGAATAACGCAGGGAGATCATTCGTGCGCATGAAGACTATACAAAGGGACTGCTTTACTTCTACGGGCATGATCCTCGCGTTCCGAAAGAACTGCGAGATGAAATGTTGAAATGGGGTTATCCTAAAGACGAATACACTGAACACGGCAACTGGACTCCTCAATTGTATGTGCGCGAAGCAAGACGCATGG
>JAEZBX010000211.1 GCA_023412765.1 Bacteroidota bacterium | reverse complement strand
TTGATGCGCGATCTGCCGTCATTGCATGTTCATCAAATGCCGATGTTCTGGTTTAACTCAGCATTTCTTGTTTTAGGCGCCGGTACTTTCGTGTTATATGCATTTACGTCTTACCTGATTCATGTGTTGCGAGATGATATGATTACCTATTGGAGTATTCACAACATGCTCAGCATATTTGCGCACCTTATTGTGTTTATAGGATTGTATTACGACTTTAAACAGTTAAAAAATCATCAGATGAATCGGGCCGCATGATGTATTCTAAAAAGAATCGAGCAGTTGCATCTGAATGATCGCTTTCATTTTTTATTTTTCGAAATGGAAGCAGAAGGTTCCCAATTAGGTCTTATACTTTCACTGGCGACAGTGGCAATGCTAGTGTTGGCGGGATTCATTATTGTGTTTGTAGTATTCTATCAAAAGAAAATGGTGCAGGAGCAATTGAAAAGGCAACTGCTGGAGCTCGATTTTCAACAAAAGTTGATGGAGGCAACGCTTGAATCGGAAGAAAATGAACGAAGAAGGCTGGCTGGTGACCTGCATGATAGCGTCGGGGGAATGTTGTCCACCATTCGGGTTGGGCTAACCGCTATTGGAAAACAGCTTCAGGATCCGAGTTTGGTGGATCAATCCAAGCAGATGTTGGATGATACCCTGACATCGGTGCGAAGAATAAGCCTGGATCTAATGCCATCAACGTTGGAAAAATTTGGACTAATGCCTGCGTTGAAAGAACTTTGCGAACGGTTTGAAGGTGCTTCTTTAATACCGATTAAGTTTACAGAAGAAGGCGAAGCCGCGTCTTTGCCTGCTGCCAGGGCGTTGAAAGTATACCGTATAGTGCAGGAGTTGATTAATAATGCAGTAAAGCATGCCGAAGCTAGCGTGATAAATGTAACAGCCTCGGCAGGTGCGCAAGGATTGCAGCTTACTGTGGAAGACGATGGTAAGGGCTTTGATCCGAAGATGAAGACTTCAGCGACATGGAACGGCTCGGGTCTTGGCTTGTTTAATATGGAAAACCGCGCTCGTCTTTTAAACGCGCGGTTGGAATACAAGAGTAATGTCGGAAAAGGAAGTAAAATAACCTTGTACGTTGACCATGAGATCTCTGAAAGTCTACATCGCTGATGACCATACTCTTTTTCGGAAGGCAATGGTAAACCTGCTCCGAAGTTTTGAGCGCGTAATCGATGTCAAAGATGCTGAGAACGGCAAAGAGCTTCTTTCACTTATCAAGAATGAAATTCCAGATGTGGTATTAGTTGATCTGCAAATGCCTGTGATGGATGGATCCGAGGCATGCGGGCATATCATACAAAAATATCCGGATGTTAAGATCATTGTTCTCACCATGCATGACAGCAACAAATTCATTCTTCATATGATGGATATGGGCGTGCATGCATTCTTATTAAAAAATACCGAACCTGACGAGTTGGAACAAGCAATCTATGCCGTCGCCGACAAAGATTTTTATCACAATGAACTTGTAGCTGCAGTCTTGCGAAAGAATGTTAAAGAGAGGAAGCCCGGACATCGCCCAAGTTTTGATCATCCTGACCTGACCGATCGCGAACGAGAAATTCTGTTGCTTATTTGCCAGGAACTAACCATGAAGGAAATAGGGCAAAGGTTGTATCTCAGCGAAAATACTGTCCGTAATCACAGGGTTAACATCATGGACAAAGTCGGAGTGAATAATATCGTCGGCCTGGTTAAATATGCTTATGAAACCGGCATCATGGTGTGAGCCAAGCATAGTATAATTGTACTATTTTTTATGCATTCAAAGAGGGCATTTCCGTTAGGAATCGTTCAAATTCCCAGTTGTTGCGGGATCTTGACGGGTAGCGCAGATGATCCTTTACGCTTTCGGCAGGCGATGAAAAAAAATGTCAAAATCTTATCCGAACTTATTACTAGTTATTGGGCATTTATGCTCTAATCAACAGGGGAATCAAAATTCGTGTGATTGTCAGGCAGGACCCGCAAGGGTAAAGCCGGTAACAGGATAATAAGTCCCGTTGTGCTTCATAAATCTGGTTTGGATGGGCTCCTTACCTCTCGAATCGAACATTTCGATCTTATTGTTTTTTGAAACTGACCTGCCTGCGATCACACGTGTTTTAAATAGCCGTTCCTCATCAACACCTCGCAAACACAGAGTAAGAGCAATTATTCAAAAAAAAATTCTTTCAGAATAGTTGGCAAATAATTCTGACGACCGTATCCCGGGCTTTGTTATGGCCCGGGCGGTCTAATCATTTTTCTCTTTTGCCAATCCCGAAAACATGCTATTAAAGATCGAAAGGATAAGGCTGAATGCTAGCGCCCACCAAAACCCGTCGACACTGAACCCCGGTACGATTGCTTCGACGAGTAGGATTATCAACGCATTGACAACTAGCAAAAAAAGTCCGAGGGTAAGAATAGTAATCGGTATGGTAAAAATGATCAACAAGGGCTTGACGAAAATATTCGCCAGTGAGATAACAATGGCAGCAAGCAAGGCGTATCCATAATGAATAACGTGCACGCCGGGTAGCAGATATGCAGTCAATAAAACTGCAAGCCCTGAAAGCAAGAAACGAATAAGTCCATTCATTTTTTGATGATTTGATAATTGCTTCAATTTCCTCTTTTAACTGAACAAGTCAAATTCTAAATTACGGCCATGTATGCGATAGTGGATATAGAGACGACGGGAGGATATGCTGAAAACCATCGCATCACCGAAATAGCCATTTATCATCACGACGGCATTCGCATCACGGACTCATTTCGCACGCTCATAAATCCAGAGCGACATATTCCTTATTACATTACAGGTTTGACTGGTATTACCTCTGAGATGGTAATGACGGCACCGTCGTTCAAGGAGGTTGCCGAGGATATTTATAAAAGGCTTGAGGGGAAAATTTTCGTAGCGCACAATGCTCACTTCGATTATTCATTTTTGAAGAAGGAGTTGGAAGGAGTGGGAATCAACTGGAACTCTAAGAAGCTTTGTACCGTCAGGCTGAGCCGAAAAATTATCCCTGGCCTTCGGTCGTATAGCCTGGGCAGCTTATCAGAAAGTCTGGGTATACAAATCATTGATCGTCACCGCGCAGGTGGGGATGCAGAGGCAACTGTAAAAATCTTCGATCAGTTGCTGAGGCGCGACCATGATCAATACATTCTTAAAACGCTCAAGAAAAATTCGGGCGAGACTATCCTCCCCCCTAATTTACCCAAGGAAGAATTCGATCGACTGCCAGGGCTGCCAGGGGTATATTATTTTCACAATGCGCATGGCGATGTCATTTATGTGGGCAAGGCAATCAATATAAAAAAGAGAATAGCGGGACACTTTACCGGTGATGCGAGGGAGTGGAGTCGCTCCAGAATCCGCAATGAAATTCATCATATAAGTTATGAGCTGACGGGTAATGAATTGATCGCCCTCATTCTTGAGTCACAGGAGATACGCCGGCTATGGCCTAAGTACAATCAGGCGCAAAAATTCAGAATAGAAGAGTGGGGAATATTTGACTACGAAGATCGAAATGGGTATAGGAGATTTTCTGTGAATGTTATTGCTCGCGGTGCCAGGCCACTGAAGCGATTCAATTCAAAAGGAGCCGCATGGAATTTTTTGTGGGAGAAAGTACGAGCTTTTGATCTGTGCCCAAAACTAAGCGGGCTGCAATTGGCGAAAGGACTGTGTTTTGAATATCAGACCGGCAAATGTCACGGGGCATGCATGGGCACCGAGTGCACCGATGCGTATAACGACAGGGTTGCAAAGGCCATTGACTCATTCAGTAACCAGGGTGGATCAGTAGCAATTATCGGTAGAGGGCGAAATATCGAGGAACAATCGCTCGTATTGGTAGAGCGTGGAACTTATGTTGGTTATGGTTTCTTTGAGAAGCATAATACTATTTCTGATTTTGAGTCGGCAAAAATATTTGTAAAGAGAAGTCCCGAAACGCCGAGCGTACAAAGTCTTATCAATGGTTACGTAACAAACCCTAGAGGTGGACAGGTGGTTGTGTTCGATTCAGTGGCAGATTGCTGATATACCAACGTTACATTTTCTTCCTGCCTTCGATTCCCGGATACAACATCGGAACCGGATCGCTGATGAATACTTCTTTAGAATGAATCTCCATCATGGATAGCACGCCGGACCACCCGGCGCCGGTGTCCATCATCCAGATCTCACATGATTTGATAGGGTGTGTAAATGGGATGGGAGTGTGCCCCAAAAAAACTTCCTCAAATTGGGTTATTTGTGTTGAAGTTTCTCTAACGTAATAGTTCCAGGCTTTTTGAACCAGAGACCTATCCCACGCAAAATTAAGAATGTCCTGCTTCTCCAACGGTACGTGTGGATCAATTCCGGCATGCACGAAGAGTTTCCCTTTGTGGACGAAGTAGTGCAATGCTCTCTTAAAAAATTCAACATGCGAAGGTGGTATTCCCTGGGAGTATGAAGCTATAGTTGCTGCGCCCCCCTGACTTAGCCAGATCTCCTCGGCAATATTCTGTTGAAACCAGTTCATAAGCCAGATGTCATGATTACCCAAAATGTAGGTAACGTTTCTAATCTTCAACAATTCCTCAATACATAATAAGGTATCCGGCCACCCGTCGCATACATCGCCGAGGCAAATCAAATGATCGGCTTCATAGTTGAAGCGCGATTTCTCAAGGCATTGCTTTAGTGCCCTGAATGCACCATGAATATCACCGATCACATACGTTTTTAGTAAAGCCATTTAACCAAGTATGTTGATTTCCAACAAATTTTCCACCTTAATTGGTAATAATTACGTTATTTTATCGGTTTAAACCTGAAATAGATTCAATGGAAACGGTAGCAGTAGAAAAGCACGAGGAGCATAAAGAAAAAGTAAAGCAGGTTTACCGAGAAGTAGGTAAGGTCGTTGTAGGCCAGGAATACATGGTAAACCGGTTGATGATAGGTCTGTTTACGAATGGACACGTTCTGCTTGAAGGTGTTCCGGGATTAGCAAAAACTCTTACTATCAGTACACTTGCCCAGGTGTTGCACCTTGAATTCCAACGCATCCAGTTTACTCCGGATCTACTGCCCTCTGACCTTGTTGGAACTATGATTTACAATCAGCGTGAGGGGAAATTTGAAGTGAAGAAAGGGCCGATATTTGCAAACATCATTTTGGCGGATGAGATCAACCGATCACCCGCCAAAGTGCAATCCGCTTTGCTCGAGGCAATGCAAGAAAAGCAGGTTACTATTGGAGAAACGACCTTTACACTTGACAGGCCATTTCTGGTGATGGCAACACAGAATCCTGTCGATCAGGAGGGAACGTATCCGCTTCCAGAAGCACAGGTCGATCGTTTCATGATGAAAGTCTTTGTGGATTACCCTTCGAAGAACCAGGAGATGGAAATCATGCGGAGGATCTCCAACATGAAGTTTGATTATACCGTCAACACCGTATTGAGCAAGGAAGATATTTTCGCGATAAGAGATCAGGTAAATAAGGTCACAATTTCTGATTCATTGGAGCAATACATAATTGAACTGGTGTATGCTACACGCAAACCGTTGGACTATAAGCTGAACGAGCAGGCACAATACATACAGTTCGGCGCATCCCCTCGCGCTAGTATTAATCTGAATCTTGCTGCGAAGGCAATGGCTTACATGGAAGGACGCGACTACGTACTGCCCGAAGACATCAAGGAAGTGGCACTCGACGTTATGAATCATAGGATAATCCTGAATTATGAAGCCGAGGCAGATAACGTGCGCACTGCCGATATTATCAAAGCTATTCTCGGCAAAGTCCCGATCAACAAATAGTTTCCGATTTTCAACGGTACTCCTACCTTTTACTTATACTTCTGCCTTCCAATTCTCAGGAGCAAGGCGGATCATTCCGCATTTTCGTACTCACGTAGTGGTCGTTGTGATTTCTCCTTGGTGATCGTAGTGACCCGGCATTTTGAACGTCTTAGTTAACCAGTCGGGTCACAACGTTCACCAAGAATTATGAAGAACCTACAAAGAGAGGGTTATAGCATCAATGTTTTCTCCGTGTCGCCGGTCCTCTGTGGTAAAGTATATGATTATCAAAAGTCATTAACAAATCCGTAATGCAGTCTTCATGTTCCTAACAATTTGTTAAACTCTGGATTGGCTTCATTTAACACTAGATACCCACCTTTGAACCGTTGAATCGAAATATAAAAACTAAAAAATCCTAGACATGAGAAAACTGATATCCATGCTGGCCATTTCGTCATTAGTAATGGCATTCGTGGCATGCGACGACGATGATGATGCCGCACCAGACGGACCTACATTGACACCTCCCTCTACTTCCAGCGTTCAAGTTTCCAATGCTGTTGACGTGACGTTTGTTGTAAGCGTTCCAGGCGGATATAAATCAGTTAGCGCAACGGCAACGGGAGGTACAGCTGCGAAAAAATCTGAACCGGCGGCAGGCGCAAATTCAGGTAACGTTGTCATTACCTTCACCGCTGATGCGACCGCAGGTGCTGGAACTATTACTATTTCAGTAACGGATAACAATAACAAAACAGCTTCCCAAACTGCGGCAATTAACAAAACGTCGGAGCCAGTTGAGGACCTTGAAATCGAAGTCAGCGCCAACATTACAGAAGACGCTACCTGGGAGACTGGCAAGACTTATATATTGAAATCGCGAATTGCTGTTGTTGACGGCGTTACCTTAACGATTGAACCCGGAGTCGTTGTAAAGGGTGAAGCGGGTACTGGATCTAATGCAACAGCACTGATCATTGCGCGGGGGGCAACTCTATTAGCGGAGGGAACTGCCGAGTCTCCGATCATATTCACATCTGTTGCCGACGAAATTGAGCCGGGGATGATCGAAAGCCCGAATCTTGAACCTACGATCAATGGCCTGTGGGGAGGCTTGCTTATAATGGGCAAGGCACCAATTTCAGTAGCGTCAGACAACGAGACTGCGCAAATCGAAGGTATCCCTGCTGATGATCCAAATGGTACTTATGGCGGTAATATAGCCGACGACAACTCGGGCGTAATCAGATACATTTCTATCCGTCATGGCGGGTCGAATATTGGCGAGGGTAACGAGATCAATGGATTAACACTGGGCGGCGTTGGCTCAGGGACAATAATTGAATATGTTGAAGTTGTGGGCAACCAGGATGACGGAATCGAATGGTTCGGCGGGACTGTTAATGTTAACCACGCACTCGTTTGGTACGCCGGTGACGATGCAATTGACACAGACCAGTCTTGGGGAGGCACGTTGGATAACTTTGTGGTGATCGGCGCTGGCGACAAATTGTTTGAACTTGACGGTCCGGAAGGAACTCTGGCGGCTACACATACTCTGATCAACGGTTCCGTTAGGGCAACCGTTGCTGATGACGACGTGGAGGCGGCCGGGCTGGTTGACCTTGATGCAAATTCCCTTACAGACATGGAATCCATATACTTCTTTGATATGGTTGCCGGCCAAACTTTTGACCTTAATCCGGCAGGATGTACGTTTGCTACTCTGGAGGCAACCATTCCCGATGGTTCGGCTTTAACGGACTTCTTCCTTGACGGAACAGATGCGTTTACCACATCAGTGTCTGCCGGAGCAAACACAGTAGGTGCTGACAAATCCGAATTCACCTGGACATGGGCGAGCGCTCATGGAGCGCTGGATTCATTCTAGTCTCATATAGGTATTAATTAGGTTAAAAGTCCACAACAATCGGTTGTGGACTTTTTTATTACCGAACCATTACCCCGGTTAACAATAACTTAATACTTGGATAATATTAAGGGTGGAGCTGTCTTGATTATTCAAATGACCTTTGCTAAAATTTTGATCGATGAACGGTCAAAAATTTGAGTAAACAGTGATTAGTTAAGTTAAGCGACAATTAATATGATTAAGCGCATTGCGGGATGCATCATTTCCCTGGTAACTTTCTCTACATATTGCTTTGCACAAACAGGAACAATCAGGGGAACCGTGTTTGATGATGGTAGCGGCGATGCACTTATTGGGGTTACCGTCGTTGTAGATGGTACCGATAAGGGAACAGCAACCGACATCGATGGCAAATTTGAACTAAAGCTTCAACCCGGTGTCTATACGCTCAAAGTATCTTACATATCTTATGCGAGCGTGAGCATAGAGGGAACCACGGTATCGGATGGACAAACTACGGTACTTGATAACATACGTCTGAAGGAAGATGTCGCGCAACTGGAGGAACTTGTGGTTACAGCGCAAGCTATCAGAACTACCGAAGAGGCATTATTGACTGTCAAACAAAAGTCCGCTAACCTGTTGGATGGCATCTCTTCGACCAGCTTCCGCAAGGTTGGAGATTCCGATGCTGCATCGGCCATAAAAAGAGTGACAGGTGTTTCTGTTGAAGATGGAAAATATGTATTCGTACGCGGTCTTGGAGATCGGTATACTAAGTCTACTTTGAATGGAGTTGATATCCCGGGTCTTGATCCCGACCGGAACACGGTTCAAATGGATATGTTTCCTACAAGCCTTATCGACAACATCGTTGTCTTAAAGTCTTTTACTCCTGATCTGCCGGGTGACTTTACCGGTGGAATAGTGAACATCGACATTAAGGATTTTCCAGAAGAGAAAACTTTCAACGTATCGCTAACCGGTGGGTTCAACCCGTCGATGCACTTTAACAGGGATTATCTGACATACAACGGGGGGGATACTGATTTCCTCGGCTTTGACGACGGTACCAGAGATATTCCCACTGGCGGCGATGTCTCCAACATTCCATTATATCCGCAGGTGATTGGGCGGCCAGACACTGAGCAGGGTCAGCGTTTTCGCAGTATACTGAATAGCTTCAATCCAACAATGGCGGCAATGAAAGAGAAAAGTTTTATGGATTATGGATTCGGACTGAACTTTGGGAATCAACTTTCTGCAGGGAAAAGCACAATCGGATACAATTTCTCCTTAGTCTATAAGAATACAACGGAATATTACGAAAATGCCGAATATGGTCGTTATGGGAAAGGCAATTCAGATCAATACGAATTGGAGACACTGGAATATCAAACGGGGAATTATGGCACAAACAACGTAGTACTTAGTGGTCTTGCCGGCATTGCCTTAAAACGCGACAACGCAAAATATCGCCTGAACTTTTTGCACTCTCAAAATGGAGAGTCGAGGGCCGGTATGTTTGATTTCAGTGGATCGGAATTTGGTGCCGTGTTTGAGGCGGATCAAACCAATCTTGAATACAGCGAGCGTTCACTTACCAACATTCTTTTGGCGGGAACTCATTTTTCAAAGGATCAATCCTGGGAAATCGAATGGAAATTGTCTCCCACACGATCCAGGATTACCGATCCGGATGTACGCTTCATCCGTTACAGAACTGATCAGCAGAAATTGTCCATTAATTCTGAGGTTGGATTTCCTGAGCGTATATGGCGCTTCCTGGAGGAAGATAACCTTGCCGGGAAATTGGATGCATCGAAAACCTATCAACTTTTTGGGGAGCAAGCAAAGCTAAAATTCGGTGGTAGTTATTTGTACAAAATGCGTGACTATGAAATTCAGAACTTCCAGTTTGTTCCTTTCCAGGTTTCTTTAACCGGTGATCCGAATGAGATATTTGCTCAGGAAAATTTGTGGCCGAGCAACGCCGGGGGGACCAGGGGAACGCGGTACGAACCTGGTTTTCTTCCAAATAATACAAACAAGTTTGATTCGCATGTGGAAAACATTGGGGTATATGCTTCAAACGAGTTTAATATAGCCAATCCGTTAAAGGCCATTATTGGATTGAGGGTTGAACAATATCAACAATTCTATACAGGATTAAATCAGGATGGACTAGCACTCGAAGAAGAACAAGTTCTTGACGATCTGGATTTCTTTCCCTCACTGAACCTGATCTATGCAATTACCGATCAAAAAAATTTACGATTCTCTTATTCAAGAACTATCGCACGACCATCATTTAAGGAGGCTTCCTACGCGCAGATCTTCGATCCGCTGACAGGCCGCACTTTTATAGGAGGATTCTCGGACGATGTTGACCAGGTATCCGGCGAGGTATTTTGGGATGGCAATCTCACCTCAACTAAAGTAGACAATTTCGATTTGCGCTGGGAGGCGTTTCAGGCAAAGGGCCAGACCATATCCTTTGGAGCGTTTTACAAATCATTCACCAGGCCCATTGAGATCGTTCAGTTCGTTACCGCTTCAAATAATTTTCAGCCTCGAAACGTTGGTGACGGAAAAGCAATCGGTGTTGAAGTTGAGCTTAGAAAGAGCCTTGGTTTCTTGACGGAAAAACTCGATAACTTTACCATCAATGGGAATGTAACCGTTACATATTCTCAGATTGAAATGGGAACGACAGAATACAATGCCCGGGTAAGAAAGGCTCGCGCCGGTGAGACCATCGACAAAACTCGCGATATGGCGGGACAAGCACCGTATCTTATAAACACAGGAATATCATATCGTGGAAAGGACAATGGCTTCGAGGCCGGACTTTACTACAATGTGCAAGGCAAAACGCTCACCTTTGTAGGAATCGCTGAAAAACCGGATGTGTTTTCGGTTCCTTTTCATAGTTTGAACTTCAATGCAAACAGGTCGTTCGGCCCCTCCAAGAAATTCCAACTGGGCATTAATGTAAGCAACATTCTTGGTGCCGAAAGAAAACTGGTATTTGAATCTTATCAAGCTTCTGATAAAGTTTTCAGCAGACTTCAACCCGGGACCAATGTTGCATTGAAGTTGGGGTATACGTTCAGATAGAAAGGTTTACTCTCCGCGTATTTCGCGCAACTGCTTTATATCGATTAGATCTTTCGGTCTTTTAGCTCTTAGTTTTTCATCAATAAGATCAGGATAACCCAGGAAGTAAACTTTTCCATACGGAACAGCCACGATTTCGGCGGTCTTAAAAGCAATAGCAAAATCTGTGTTAATCAAGGTTTTGAGCTTGAGGATCGATCCAAATGTCTAAATCCTCGGTTACCCTGCTAAAGCCGTACAGATTGACTGCAAAACCGCCAAAAACCATGTAACGAACGTTGTGACTATTAAGAGCATTTAAAAACTCCTGGTAAAAGTCATCGATAGCTGGCATTATTTTTTTATTCTTTTGAGGACAGGAGTGTTATCGTCGTCAGAAACGAATCTTGGGAATTTCATCCAGGACCTGATCAGCTTATGAAGCAGAACAATCCGCTCCTGGGGAGTTCTGGCAAGCGCCTTTCGCTTTTCATCAGCTAAAGCTTCTTCAAAACTTTTAAAATCCTGGATGGTTCTTGCCATAATGATTTCTACTTTTTAAGAATAATAAAAATAGGCAAATCATATCAAATGATCGAATCTTGTGTATCAACTCCTGTAAGCTCATTGTTTAACGCGTGAAAAAGAAAATACTCATTACTGGCGGTTCAGGAATGATCGGTACTAGGTTGACCGAACTTTTCGGTGAGTCTGGATATTCAGTGGCGCACCTGGTTCGATCCATACGAAGCCACGGTGTAAAAACATATTTATGGGATATCGAAAGAAACACTATTGATCGATCTGCACTCGAAGGCGCCGATGCCATGATCCACCTCGCGGGAACTAACGTGGGGGGTAAGCGCTGGACAAAGAAGCGCAAGGACGAGATATTGCAAAGTCGGCTTCAGTCGACCAGGCTGTTGTTTGAAGAACTGAAAAAACGGAACCACCAGATCAAGACTTTTGTATCAGCCTCTGCAGTCGGATATTACGGTCCCGGAGATAATGAAACGTACTTCACTGAAGAGGATAATCAAGGGAAAGGATTCCTGGCAGATGTTGTTGGAAAATGGGAGAGCGCAGTAGACGAGATCGCAACCCTAGGTATAAGAGTTGTCAAACTTCGGGGTGGAGTCGTATTGAGCGAACGTGGTGGAGCGCTTAAGGAAATGGTACTTCCTGTTAAATTATTTGTCGGCTCGCCATTGGGAACGGGCCAACAAATGCTGAGCTGGATTCATATCGATGACTTCTGTCGAATTTTTATCAAAGCACTTGAGGATGAGACCATGCACGGTGTCTACAATGCAGTTGCGCCAAACCCAGTTTCAAACAAGGAACTTACCGTTATGATGGCTAAAATTCTTCATCGACCCATAGTGCTTCCCCGGGTCCCAGAATTTGCTATTAAACTTTTGTTTGGTGAAATGGCAGAGATAGTTCTGGAAGGTTCAAAGGCATCCTGTAAAAAAATTCTATCGACCGGGTTTCAATTCAAGTTTGAAAATGCTTATGAGGCATTGGTGGATCTGTTAAAAAAATGATGCTACAAGAATTTTGCATCGCTCACGGCGACGGCGATTTTAGAATCAGCTGTTCCGTAATATAAAAACCATTTGCCCTTAAAATTTACCATTCCCTCAACGAAGCACACCTGGTTTATTTGCCCCGTTAGTTCGTACGGTTTGTCAGGCTTCATAAAGAAGTGTTCGAGTCTGTCGATTACTCGTGTTGGGTCGTCGTTGCTGAAGAGCGCCTGCCCGACGCAGTATGCGCCTGGGCTTAGGGTTGAATCCCCACCATTGTCAAGATTCATTCCATTATAGATCAGGACAATTCCCTTATCAGTTTTCAGTGCATATGGGCCACTCTCGACTAGTCGACTGTCAAAATATCCTGGTCTCGGCGTCAACACAGACTTGAATTTACCCTCTGACTCTAAGGGAGTCCAATGGATAAGATCCTCCGATGTTGCCATGAACAGATCCGTATCCCCGAAATACATCCAGTATTTGCCATTGATCTTTGTTGCAACCATCCTTGATCCTTGTTGGGTTGCCACGATCGCCCCGGACTTGCTCCACGCATTTTTGTGCTTGCCTTGAAGGACGGGTCCATACTTTGACCAATGCTGTAGATCCCGGGAGGTCGCTAACATCAATCGTGCAACGGTACCATCATACGCCGTATAAGTCATGATATAATTTCCATCTTCTGACTCGACAATTCTCGGATCCTCTGCTCCGCCCTCCCATTCATAAATTTTCAGACTGTCATTATCAGGAAAGAAAACAGGCTCTTTCATCTTGGTAAACGAAATACCATCATCGCTTACTGCAAGTCCCAGCCTTGAGGTGCCCGCATATTTTCCGATTTTGTCTTCTGCCCTGAAGATCATGTAGACTTTATTGTCGCGTACAACGGCTGCCGGATTAAAGACATCCTTCTCATCCCATCGCACAGTTTTACGTAGGATAGGACAGACAAAGGTATTCTCGCCCGGCAATAGTATAGGATTTACGCTGTCCCCCTTTACGAAAGGTAATAATGCCCAGGAAGTGTCGGCGGTTACTCCGGTTATTTGGGTTTCATTTTTTTCCTTTTTACAACTGATTATAGACAAGGTAAGAAGGGCTATGATAAGCGTAATTTTCGGGTTGCTTGTTTTCCGGTGCATACTTGTATATTCGTTGGGCTGTTCAATTTAACGCATTAAGATTGTCTGCCAAAGCTTATGAAAGAGAATGGCGTGGGAGCTTCGGCTAAAAAAACAAACACAATGAAGTCAAGAAAGAAAGAAACTGATAGCGTAATGACGCAGGAAGAGTTGGAGGAAGAACAAAAGATTCGCCAGGCATTTAAAGACAAAGACTGGGCTGAGATTAAGGGGGCAAATAGCTGGATGATATTCAAGGTGATGTCAGAATTTGTGGAAGGCTTGGAGAAGCTCGCTAAGATAGGTCCGTGTGTCTCGATATTTGGATCCGCCCGTGTGAGGGCGAGCAATCCTTATTATAAAATTGCTGAGCAGATTGCGTTTCAACTCGTGCAACATGGATACGGAGTAATAACTGGTGGCGGACCAGGGATTATGGAGGCAGGTAACAGAGGAGCGAATCGTGCGAAGGGAAAGTCTGTCGGTCTTAATATCTACTTACCACACGAGCAAAAGGGCAACATTTATATCGATGCCGACAAACTTATATCGTTCGACTATTTCTTTGTGAGGAAGGTGATGTTCATGAAGTACTCACAAGGATTTATTGTAATGCCAGGAGGATTTGGAACGCTTGATGAATTAACGGAGGCCCTAACACTTATTCAAACTCGGAAGGTGGGTCGCTTTCCAATTGTACTAGTAGGCAAAAAGTTTTGGAAGGGACTTATCGATTGGTGGTTGAAGGTTTTGATGACTGAAAAAATGATTGGTAAAAATGACGATCAATTGTTTGCCGTCGTAGATACGCCACAGGAGGCCGTGAAGGTCATTGACGATTTCTACTCGAAATATTTGCTTTCTCCGAACTTCTGATCGAATGGAGAATTTCAAACTCACGCAATACAGTCATGGCGCTGGATGCGGGTGCAAGATCTCGCCTGCGGTGCTTGATACCATTTTACATTCTGATTCCCAGAAAGCTTTATTTGCAGATTTACTGGTTGGAAACGAATCGAAGGATGATGCAGCGGTATTTGATGTCGGCGACGGATTGTGCATGATCAGCACGACCGACTTCTTTATGCCGATCGTGGATGATGCTTTTACCTTTGGAGCAATTGCTTCTGTAAATGCCATCAGCGATGTATACGCTATGGGCGGTGAGCCACTTATGGCAATTGCTATCCTTGGATGGCCTGTTAATAAAGTTTCGCTCGAAGCTGCCCGACTGGTGCTTGAAGGGGGACGCAATGCTTGTCAGCGTGCAGGCATACCGTTAGCCGGCGGACATAGCATCGATTGTCCTGAACCCGTATTCGGCCTGGCGGTAACGGGTAGAGTAAAAAAGGAACACCTGAAACGGAACAATACTGCCAAGCCAGGTTCCTACCTTTACCTAACCAAACCGTTAGGGGTAGGAATTACAACTACTGCTCAAAAGAAAAATATGGTGAAGCAAGAACATCTGTCGGCAGTAACCGACAGCATGCTTACCTTGAATTCACTAGGCAGTGAGTTAGGCAAACTTACTTGTGTCAACGCTCTGACAGATGTTACCGGTTTTGGATTGCTCGGTCACTTGTGCGAAGTATGTGAAGGTAGCGGAGTTTCAGCACATATCGATTATGACATGGTGCCCAGATTCGATTTTTTGGAAGATTACATAGAAAAGAAATGTGTACCCGGAGGTACCATTCGCAACTGGGATAGCTATGGAAGAAAGATCAGTCCGCTACCGGAAAATAGGAAGATGTTATTAGCCGACCCTCAAACCAGTGGTGGACTTCTTGTCTCTGTCGATGAACGCGACGTGGAAACATTCGAGGAGGTATTAATCAGACAAGGATATGATCTTAAACCATTCGGCCGACTTGTTCCAAAGCAAGATTATGTTGTGAGTGTTGATTAGCATGTCAGACAGATTCACCATAACGAAGCAGACCTTACTCCCTACTCCTTATTCCCTATCCCTTACCTACTTCCGCGATGATACGCTCCCTTTTTCGGCCCTGACATCACAAGAAGAATTTACAGTTACAGTGTTCCTTCCGGCAACTTAATCTGATCGGAATAAAATTTCATCCTTGAATGCATGGTATCCAACGGAACGATTTTTTCAATCAAGGTATGTTTGTGATTAATGAAGACTTCCAGATAGTAATTTCCTAACAGGTACAAATTGATCTTATAACCATAATATCGAATAGCCATAACGAATGTACCTTTTTCGTACAGTGTCGAAATCTTTTCTTCCAAACTCAATTTCTTAAACTCCGGCCACGCTATCATAAGATTAAACATAAACGAAAAATACTTTGATCACAATGTTGAAAGTCGTCAACTTTTTACTTAAGCAAGGAATGCTTTTGATATCAATGCCCACAGAAAAATAGTGACCTTGTTGACTAACGATCTAACCTGAAAGGTCGTATAAATTATTTCACCTTCGTTAAAAGGCTAGAACCAAATCGCAATGCTCTCGATTTCTATGCCCTTCTGGAATGCAGGGATCTTCAAAAGGACCGTAAGTTGAAGAAATAAAAAAAGCTCCTTTCAGGGAGCTTTTTTCGGGTGAATGATGGGACTCGAACCCACGACCCTCAGAATCACAATCTGATGTTCTAACCAACTGAACTACATCCACCATGATGCCCATCCGGCAATAAACCCGGTAAAATGCCAGGTTATCTGTGAATAGGGAGACAAAGGTATATAGCGCCCCCGAATTAACAAAAACGATTAACGCTGATTTTTAGATTCGGGTTCATCACAAAATCATTTTCTGTTAAAGTGCAGCCGTTTGCCTTTTTGCGTTTCATCAAACTTTCCTCCTTCATAGGCCAAATGGCCAGACACCCACGTTTTCTTCACTTTTGACCTGAACTCGTGACCTTCAAATGGCGACCATTTACATTTGGCTTCGATGTTATCTTTTCCCACTTTCCATGGGTCATTAAGATCCACCAAAGCGAGGTCCGCAAAGTACCCCTCCCTGATAAAACCGCGATCTTTTATTTGGAAAGCGATCGCCGGGTTATGGCTCATCTTATCAGCAATTCTTTCAAGTGATATTCTTCCCTGATGATAAAAGTCCAACATTGCAACCAAACTATGTTGAACTAATGGACCGCCAGAAGGAGCGCCGAAATATTTGTTTTGTTTTTCTTCCCACGTGTGCGGAGCGTGATCGGTTGCAATTATGTCTATGCGATCATCCAGGACAGCTTTAAAAATTTCGTTTTGGTCGATACTCGTTTTCACAGCAGGATTCCATTTGATCAAAGTACCTAACTTTTTATAGTCTGCATCATTGAACCAAAGATGATGGATACACGCTTCCGCCGTAATCTTTTTATCCTTGAGGGGAATGGAGTTGTCGAACAGAGAAGTTTCCTTCGCGGTTGAAATATGTAAAATATGAAAACGTGTTCCATGTTTCTTAGCGAGACCAACAGCAAACGAGGACGATAAGTAACAAGCCTCTGCACTGCGAATGAGGGGATGACATTCTATCGGTACATCTTCTCCGTACTTTTCTTTGAACGCAGCAGCATTTCTCTTTATAGTTTGTTCATCTTCACAATGCGCGGCGATGAGTGACGGGTATCTTGAAAAATATAGTTCAAGGGTTTTCGGATCATCTACCAGTAGGTTTCCCGTTGACGACCCCATGAAGATTTTCAGTCCACACACTTTGGAGATGTCTGTTTTCATGACTTCATCAAGGTTGTCGTTAGCGGCGCCCATGAAAAAGGAATAATTCGCAAGAGAAGTTTGTGAAGCGATCTGATATTTTTGCTCCAGTAATTCTTGTGTAAATGTCGGCGGAACTGTGTTCGGCATTTCCATAAAGCTGGTCACACCTCCTGCCACCGCCGCTCTGGATTCCGTGTAAATATTTGCTTTGTGCGTTAGCCCCGGTTCACGAAAATGTACCTGATCATCGATTGCTCCAGGGAAAAGATATTGACCCTTTGCATCGATCACCTTGCCAGCGTTCCTGCCTGAAAGATCTTTTCCGATAGCATCGATATGATTTCCCTTAATAAAGATGTCGCCCTGCAAGACCTTACCTTCATTAACTATATTTGCGTTGGCAATTAGTATTGTTTCCATCGACGTAAAATTATAAATCTAAAAGGTGCCAGCTATCACTTCCTTTGAAAGTTTTAAACTTAACAAGCAGCTTTTGAATGCTGTTGACGATCTTAACTATACGGTTCCAACAGAAATTCAACAGCGGGCTATCCCTATAGTTCTAGCTGGCCAGGATCTAATCGGTATTGCTCAAACGGGAACTGGCAAAACAGCAGCATACCTGTTACCAGTTCTGATGAAAGTAAAATTTGCGCAAGGAGAATCTCCACGTGGTTTGATTTTGGCACCAACAAAGGAATTGACCTTGCAGATTTCAGAACATGCCGCAGAACTCGCAAAGTACACAGACCTGCGCATTCTTCCATTATACGGCGGGATCGGACCCAAGACGCAAATTGAAATGTTGCGTCAGGGAGTCGACATTGTCATCTCGACGCCCGGACGTTTTACGGAGCTTTATCAAAAAGGTGAATTAATAACGAAGGAAATCAAGACGTTGGTTCTCGACGAAGCTGACAGGATGATGGACATGGGCTTCATGGGACAGCTCAGAAAAATATTGGAAGTAGTTCCGCGCAAGCGTCAGAACCTTTTGTTCTCAGCCACTTTCTCGGAACGGATAGAAAACCTTTCGGCTGAGTTTCTTGAATTTCCGGTAAAGGTTGAAATCACTCCGCCGGCTACAACGGCCAGGCAGGTAGACCAGAAATTATATCATGTTCCGAATATCAAAACGAAGATTAACTTTCTCGAACACCTTCTTGAGGATCGCGAGGAATTTAACAGGGTAATGATCTTTACACGGACAAAAGAATCTGCCGACAACGTTTTTAATTTTCTCGAGAGAAAAGGCTTTGGACCTGTAAAGGTGATCCATTCAAACAAAGGCCAGAACAGTCGGATCAATGCTGTGCGAGAGTTCAAAGAAGGGCAACTTAGAATATTGGTGTCGACGGATGTGACAGCGCGTGGCATAGACGTTGTAAAAGTTTCACATGTGATCAACTTTGATGTGCCTGCTTTCCATGAAGATTACGTGCATCGAATAGGAAGAACTGGAAGAGCTTTCCAGGAAGGGAAGGCCATTACATTAGCAACGCCTGCTGAATACTATCATATTGAGAAAATTGAAAAACTCATTCGCGAAAAGATACCTCTTGTAGATTTGCCGAAAGAAGTTCCCGTGGCAAAGACGTCTTACGAAGAATCACAAGCAATCGCGCTTGATATCGATTGGCAAAGGAAGAAAGAAGACCCCGATTTCAAGGGGGCTTTCCATGAGAAGAAGGGTAAGCGAAAATAAAACTCCTTGTACAGTTGATACTAAATCCGCAAAGAGCAAATCCAATGGATCACAACGAACATATAGCGGACACAATGATCACAAAGCATTAACTAGCGTCGTGAACTTCGTTATTCTTCGTGCGCTTTGTGACATGAATTAAAACAAGTGTCTCAACGCAAAAAATTTTCAGCTACAATTGTTTTTGCGCAATCGCTAACGCCGCATCCAGCTTATCTTTTACATCGGGAGCGCTACTGGAAAAGTTTTCCAACATAATATTTCGTTCGCCTATGATCATATAATGCGGAATCCCTGTGATGTTGAAATAGGATCTTAACTTTGCGTTCCAATTCTTCTCCGCATATAAATTTTCTCCCAATAATTGGTGGTTATCAATACTGACTAACCATTTGTGCTTCTCGCTATCCAGGCAGATATTTATAAATTTAATTCGGGGGTTTTGCGCATAATGTTCAATTAACTTGTTCAAGTTCGGGATATTTGTAATACAGGGTCCGCACCATGTAGCCCAAAAGTTGATATAGAGTATCTGATCCTGAAAAGTTCGAATGGACACCAGACTATCTCTCTGATCAACCAGGAAAAATTCCGGAATAGTATCCCCTTTGTTTATGTTGAGTGCCTGGAATTCATTGTTTGACCGGGTGTTTGAAAGCCTCTTTAACTCGTTATAGTCTTCTACCTCGAAGGCAATGGCAAGCGAATCAATTTTTAGCGAATCAGAATAGTATTGGATCAAATTACTGAAAAGGTGCTTGCGGTAGAGGTGAAGGGTATACCCTGATAACGCGTCCTTAGATAAATTCAAAGCATTTTCCTGGTATGTACGGAGGCGCTCGAAATTTGAAAGCTGCCTGGTTTCTAATATTGATATCTCTTTTCCGAAGTAGTCGTTCAAAAACCAGAAGTAATATGAAGACAAGGTCGCCGTAGAGTTATTCACGGTTACTTCGTCCAAAAAAGAATAGTAATCGTTGGGCAGGCTGTCCGTGAAATATCGTTGACTCAGATTTGCGTTCGGCATTTGAGTTTTGTAACCGGCACCTGCATAGATAATTTCGGCATGTTCATAATCGATGAACCAGTTGGGAAGATCAATCGACGAAGTGTACTTTTTGAAAAATGCAAGTTCTCTGTTTACCACCGAATCCGCGTTTGCCTTCAATGAATCATATGTTGACCATGACGACAATGCCTCGTTAAATGGATACCTAACGTCTGTATACCCCAACGTTTTCTTTTTTTCAAGGTAGTATTGGTTGATAGCCTCTGCTTTACCTTGAAAGGTGAGTTCTAAACGACCGTCGCCTGGCGTGGCCGTGATGTGGGTGGTATCTCCTGGAAAGATAAAGATGTTAAAATGTTCGCGGCCAATGTTGAAAAAACTTTTGGCAGGTCTGTCAACCTCGAGATTCAAATAATATTCTCCCGAATGGAGGACAGACAATTTCCGTGTCTGGTTTCCACCAGGAGGAATGTTTGTGAAGTTGCTTCCGTCGATCGAAATTGTATCCGAAAGATCCTTTGGAAAGCTTAAATGTATTACACTCGTAGCAAATGGAGTGTATTCAAACTCATGCTTTTCCTTTTCAGGAATGCATCCAACGGTAAAGATCAGGAGCAATAACTTTTTCATAATATCTCACTAACGAAAATGTGTCCCGCACGATCCGTTACCACGGCACTGGCCAGCGATAATCATTGAAAATTAAACCTTCACACTGCGCCCCTGAATCTCTGTGGTGAAGGACTCTCGTAACTACAAGCTCATCATATCCTTAAACTTCGCTGCCTGCCTTCTGCTCACTTCTACTTTATCTCCACCGCGAAGCTTTACCATAAGCCCTCCGTTAAACCACGGTTCGATTCCTTCGACCCAGCTCAAGTTTACAATATGCTTTCTGCTTGCTCTGAAGAAAGCGCGTTCATCAAGCTTCTCATCCAAAGCATTTAGAGATTTGTGAATCATTGGCCGGTTATTATCAAAGTACACTTTGATATAATTTCCATCCGATTCAAATAGGCGGACGTTGGTAAGACTTACAAACCAACAGCGATCACCATCCTTTACAAAGACCTGGTCGCTTAATCCTAATTTCTTTTCAGGTCCGCGGATCGCTGCATTCTTTGCTCGTTCTTTGTCCGCAAGCTTAGCAACCGCTTCTGAAAGGCGTTCGGGTTGTATCGGTTTTAATAAATAGTCCAGTGCATTTACTTCGAAAGCTTTCAATGCAAATTCATCATATGCAGTTGTGAATACAACCAATGGAACCGAGTCCAGTTCTTCCAGCAACTGAAAGCCTGTTTTGCCCGGCATCTGAATGTCCAGAAATAGTAAGTCCGGATTCAGTTCGTTCACCATTTGAGTAGCCTCATCGGCGTTCATGGCTTCGCCAACAACCTCTATGCTTGGATGATCCTCAAGTAATTTCATCAATTCTTTGCGTGCCAGGCGCTCATCATCTACGATTAATGCTCTCATGTGTTTTGTTTTGTGGAATTACGAGTTCTGTAAGTACGAAATTATCCTTTTCATTTACAATTCGGAAACTAGCCTCATCGCCGTATAAAAGTTTCAACCTTTGGACGGTGTTTTTAAGACCGAGTCCCCCTTTACTTCTTTTGGTTCCATTGATCAGTTGACCGCTATTGCGTATATGGATTTTCAAAGAATTATTGTCTACAAATGTTTTCAATTGTATAACGCCTCCAGGAGTAAGCTTTGAGATACCGTGCTTAATTCCGTTCTCAACCAAAGTTTGTATCATCAAAGGAGGTACCAAAAATTTTTGTGAATCCGGATGGATATCAAATTCAGTTCTTAGTCTTTCTTCGAAACGAATGCTTTCAAGTCCAAGGTAATCCTTGACGATCTTTAATTCGTCGCTGAATTTTGTCAGTCCTTTTTTATCAGACGCCAAACTACTCCGCAAGATATTCGAGAGCTGGTTAATAGCTTGTTTCGACTTTGTAGGATTTTCATCAACCAATGCGCGAATGCTATTCAAAGCATTGAAAATGAAGTGAGGGTTGAGTTGAGACTTCAGGTTGTTGAGCTCGATCTCAATCATGGTCGCATCATATTTTAGAGATGCATTATACCGTTCAAAATAATGGAAGGTGAAATAAAACACCGTCCATAAAAAGAACAGGAATGCATATACTAATAATTGGCCAAGAATTTGCCCAGCACTTAAAGCGACGGTAAGGTTCAGCGTGGTAACGGGCTCGAATATTTGACCGAGTACAAATGTTATTGGCAATCCTACAAGATAAACCAGCAATCCCATTACGATAACCGACAAGAAGACGCTGGGTATTAACTTCGGTATGGGTAATGATAACCACCGATAGCGCTTCATCATCAACCTAAACCAGTTGGACACTAAAAGGCATAGCACTGCCTCCAACACAAAGAAGATTACCCGCCTGGGTGTCAGGGTGCCATATGCATCATACCAGGAAAAAATTGAAAAGATGGCATAGATCATCCATCCAACAATTTGCAACGACCAGTATATCCTGTTCTTATTCACGTTTTACCTATTGGTGCGAAATTAGGCAAAACGTGAAAATACGGAGGGCAATTTCCTCGGATGGTTACAAGAATTTAAACTGCAAAACGTAGAGAAAGATGATAGAAGCGGCGATTATTAACACCCAGGTGGCTATTGTGAGCGGTTTTCGATAGGCGACAAGCCTCGGTTCCCCGATAAGATTATTGAAGATGAAAGCCAGGCCAGCGGTTAGGTAAACAGAAGCCTCCAGGGGATCGTTCTTTTTGAACTCGTATACGCCAAATCCAAAAAATACAAGTCCAAATAAATACTGGCGCAGACGTGAATCCATAATTGAGAGGAGATTTTTTGCAATTCTGGTAAAAATGTGAAAACTCGAAAATAAAACAAAATTGCAACGCAATCCCTTAAACTGAATTGCGACCTGAGTCCAGTTACTTCAACTCGCTCTTCAGAAACTTTCCTGTATAGCTCGCCGGATTTTTCGATACTTCTTCCGGTGTCCCTTTTGCTATGATTCGTCCACCTTTTTCGCCGCCTTCGGGTCCAAGGTCGATGATATAATCCGCCGACTTGATCACATCCATGTTGTGTTCGATCACAAGAACGGTGTTGCCCTTGTTCACAAGTTTTTGAAGAACGTCGAGCAGGTGTGAGATATCCTGAAAGTGTAACCCAGTCGTTGGTTCATCCAAAATGTAAAGCGTCTTGCCCGTATCGCGTTTTGAGAGTTCGGTTGCAAGCTTTACTCTTTGCGCTTCGCCGCCTGAGAGCGTTGTTGCATGCTGTCCAAGGGATATATAACCCAAACCTACCTCTGATAATGTTTGAATCTTTCGCAAGATCCGAGGCTGATTTTCAAAGTATGTCACCGCCTCTTCGACAGTCATATCCAAAACATCGCTGATCGATTTACCCTTGAAACGAACTTCGAGCGTTTCGCGGTTGTATCGCTTTCCCTTACAGGTTTCACAAGGCACGTGAACATCGGGAAGAAATTCCATTTCAATCAGTCGAACACCACCACCCACACAAGTTTCACAGCCCCCACCTTTCAAATTAAATAAAAAACGACCGGTTTTATATCCTCTTATTTTTGATTCTGGCAGCTGTGCAAACAGATCGCGAATGTCAGAAAAGGCACCCGTATAC
>JAEZBX010000018.1 GCA_023412765.1 Bacteroidota bacterium | reverse complement strand
GTCTTGAAAGTACTTTTTGCCTTTGCATAGCCGGGAAGAAATGGTCCGGTATAATTTTTCCTTTCAACAAAAGTATGGATGGTATCACCATACGTTTTTATAGAGGATAAGACTACTTCGCCAAATTCATCCTTTAAAATCGTTGGGTCTGACACAGAAACAGCGCCGCGTTTTGTGGTTTCAGAATGTGCATTCGCAGCGTCATCAACCCACAGCGCCAGAACTTTTACACCGTCACCGTGCCTTTGAACATGCTCGGCAATCGGACTTCCCGGATCAAAAGCGGTTGTCAACACCAGTCGAACCTTTCCTTGCTGCAACACATAGGATGCAAACTTATGTTGACCTGTCTCCGGTCCCGCATAAGCCACAAGCTCAAATCCAAAAGCATGTTGGTAGTAATGAGCAGATTGTTTTGCATTGCCGACATAAAATTCAATGTGATCGGTTCCTTTTAATGGAAGAAAATCGTCGGCTGTATCTTTATGTAGATCATGTAGTGTCGGTGTCTTAGTCGTCATAGCTAAATCTTTTTTCTGTTAATCCTTTCTCTTTACGAATTCTCCAACCATGATTTGAAATACTTTCCATCATCGATTTTCATTGCTGCCTTTGTGATCATTAACGGCTTGAAAGTATCGACCATAACAGCGAGTTCATCCGTCTTTGTTTTCCCAATGCTTCTTTCCATGGCACCCGGATGTGGACCATGTGGAATACCTCCAGGATGGAGCGTGATATGACCTGGCGCAACATCATTCCGGCTCATAAAGTCCCCATCAACATAATAGATGACTTCATCCGAATCGATGTTGCTATGGTTGTAAGGCGCTGGAATGGAACGCGGATGATAATCGTATAGCCTTGGGCAAAATGAGCAAACTACGAAGTTGTGCCCTTCAAATGTCTGATGGACTGGTGGCGGTTGGTGTACCCTCCCCGTTATTGGTTCAAAATTGTGGATCGAAAATCCATATGGATAGTTGTATCCATCCCAACCTACAACATCAAACGGATGAGTAGCATAGACGTACTCATATAAGTTGTTTTGTTTTTTTATTTTGATGTGAAAATCTCCCCGCTCATCATGAGTTTCCAATTCTCCAGGAAGAATAAGATCCCGTTCGCAATACGGCGCATGCTCCAATAGTTGTCCGAATTCATTTCGATACCGGCGAGGTGTATAAATCGGACTAAAAGATTCAACATAGAGCAACCGGTTTTGCTCCGAATCAAATTCAATTTGGTATATCATTCCGCGGGGAATGATGAGGTAGTCTCCATACTTGAAGGGAATTGTACCGAGCAATGTTCTCAGTTTACCGGATCCCCTGTGGATGAATAGCAGCTCATCCGCAGATGCATTCTTGTAGAAATACTCTGACATCGATTTTTGCGGCGCAGCAAGTCCGATGTTCACGTCATTGTTAACAAGCAACGGTGTTCGACTTTTCAGAAAATCTTCGGTAGGCTGCACATCAAAGCCGATCAGTTTTCTCGCCGTCAGACTTTTATCAAAAGCCAGATCAGGTGACAGATCGATGGGTGCTTTTACCTCCTTGACTTCCGTGGGTCGATTTATGTGATAAAGCAGCGAGGAAAACCCGTGAAAGCCCTCAGTACCAAACAACTGCTCATAGTAGTATCCCGCGCCATTGGGTTTCTCAAAAATGGTGTGCCGCTTGGCAGGTATTTTTCCTAAGGAATGATAGATCGGCATTTCCTCTTGTTTAGTTATGCAAAGATACTTATGCAATCGTTGCAATTGCCCCAGGAAGAGGGAAAGTTATTTGGGTAGGCACCCATTGGGCAAAGGAATAGGGAATAGGGAATTAATAGGGAATAGGGAATAAGGAGTAAGGCCAGGTATAAGGCCAGGTATAAGGTATAGGGTATAGGGTATAGGGCGGAAACCGATCGGACCGAAACTTTAAACTTTAAACTTTAAACCTTAAACTTTAAACCTTAAACCATAACTAGCATTTCAAGGTCAAAATCGACATATTTAACTTCTGAGCCTTAACCTATATCGACAGTGATTCGCTTATTCGTCGCTTTTTTATTTTGTATTTCCTCTCTGATTTCCTTTGCAAATCCAGTGCACGTCTGGGAAATGCAGGAACTTTCATTTAGTGCAGAACAGGATTACGACAATCCTTATACAGACGTCTTGGTTTGGATAGACCTGTCCGGCCCGGATTTCAATAAGCGTATTTATGGTTTTTGGGATGGTGGAAAAGTATTCCGGGTTCGATTTGTGGCAATGACTCCCGGAGAATGGAAGTGGAAGAGTGGATCAAGTTCCAATGACCCGGGGCTAACGGGAAAAACCGGGACCCTCACAGCTATTGAGTGGACAGAAGAAGAAAAAAAACAAAACCCATTGCGTCGTGGATTTCTCCGCGCGTCTTCTAACAATCATGCTCTGAATTTCGCTGACGGCACACCGTATCTGGCAATAGGAGACACATGGTTTTCAATGGGTGCCAATCGTTTCAAATGGTACGATGACACCGTAAAGCGTCCCATTGGTCCGACTGCAGGCTTTCAGGACTATGTTCGATATCGAAAAGCTCAAGGCTACAATTGGATAAACATGATCGCGGCATATCCCAACTGGAATACTGATGATAGTTCGTATCACATGCGGCTGTATGACTCAGGAAGAACAACCCTTCGATCGGCATGGATGGAGTTTGGAAAGAATAGCGCAAAGAATATGGACAACGAAGGAGGGAAGCCTTTTTTCTTCCCAGGGAAAGTGCCTGGGTATGAAAACTTTTTTCCGGATATGGACCGGATCAATCCTGATTATTTCAGATACATCGATAGAAAAATAGCATACCTGAATGAGCATGGTTTTATTCCTTTCATGGAAGCGTTCCGCCGGGATGCGAGTCCGTTGTGGGCAAAATATTATAAGTGGCCGGATTCATATTCCCGTTTCCTGCTCTACTTCTACGCGCGTTACCAGGCTTATAATACCGTACTTGGTCCTGTGCACCTTGATATCATCAGTGGTACCATTAATCCGGACAAACTTACCGATGGTATTCTTGCAGTGGAAAAAGAATATGGACCGTTGCCTTTTGGAAATTTGCTCTCTGCTAATGCAAATCCATCGACACTTGAAAACTGGGGTGAAGATTCGTGGGTGACATTGCATCAGATCGGGAACAAAAGAGAACACAACAATTATTGGTATCTGACGGAAATTTTTAATTTGAAAAATCCCGCGCCTGCATTGAACGGCGAACCTTATTATGCTGGTTACAAGGATGCTCGTGGCGCAGACATTGGTGTTCACTACGCGCGCGGAGCAGAGGGTAATACAGAAAAAGATAACGAGATTGTGCGGTCGGGCGCATATGGTAGTTTCCTTTCCGGCGGACTTGCCGGGCATGTTTATGGTGCTGAAGGTATTTGGGGTGCTGACATTGAAGATGAAGCTCCAACAAAAATGTGGGATGCATTCTTATGGGAATCTGCGGCAGACATGCAGCATCTGCGAACTTTTGCATTTTCTATAGGTAATGAGTACCAGAATCTTGTTCCACTTGCAGATCTCGTATCACCGAACAAAACCCATGAGATCCTGAGTTACGAAGGATGGGCATACTGCGCGCGCACTCCTGACAAGAAGAATTTCCTTGTGTACTTTGAAAAAGGTTGTCCTCAATCTGAAGTACGCGGTGCGATTCTGAACAGTGTCTACAGCGCACAATGGTTTGATCCGCGTGAAGGTACCTGGATTGATGCTAATGGTGGGAGAGTAGCAGCGAACAAAATCGGAACCATCGTGCTTCCCAAGATGCCATCGGATGCTGACTGGGGTTTGAAATTGGTCTACATGGGACAGAATGATCCTGCAAATCCTGTAACTGAGTTGGTCATCAAGGAATCGCAGTGGCCAAGAAGGTTCAAGAAGTACTGGCGGCATGGGCTCGCGCTTGGGATTTTCTCTCTGGTCGCCTTTGTCATCGCCTGGAGGAAATGGCGTAGGCCGGGGAAAGAAAGGAATAGGGAGTAGGGAATAAGGAATAAGGTGCGCTCTTAGCGACGTACCTCTTACTCCCTATTCCTTATTCCTTATTCCTTATGATCATCCGCCGTAACGATCCCTTGTTTTGCGCTATTTTAAGTGAAATCCTCTAATTTGTAATGCTTAAAAACCTTTGAGAAGTGCCCATTCCTCGACGTAAATTCTTGCAGAAATCCCTCGCTGCATCGGCGGCAGGTCTTCTATCACCATTGAATTCATTATCCATGTATAATTCTCAAAACGAATTCGCAGTCAGGCAGGAAGCGCAACGCCGGAAATTGCTGTCGCTATTAGGTGACTTGCCCACAAATCACAAGCCTAAAGCGCCAAAGCTAATCCGAAAAGAACAACACCCTGGCTATACGCTGGAATACCTGGAATTCGATTTTAACGGTATCGAGCCGGTGCCGGGAATATTGCTTGTTCCCGAGAAGGTCCAGAAAAAAGCACCGTGCATGCTTTATTGCCATGCCCACTTTGGCACCTATCCGATCGGAAAAGATGAGTTGCTGAACGGGAGAAAAGTGATGCCAGCCTATGCACCGGTGTATGCTGAAAAAGGAATTCTGACATTAGCCATTGATAGTTGGTGCTTTGGTGAACGAAAGGGCAACACAGAAATGGATGCGTTCAAGAAAATGCTCTGGGACGGTAAAACGTTATTCGGGATGATGCTTTATGATGAAATCAAAGCATTGGATTATTTACTAGAGCGACCGGAGGCAGACCCAAAAAGGGTCGGCGTATTCGGACTGTCGATGGGCGCTACCAAAGCATGGTGGCTATCCGCATTAGATACACGCATCACAACGTGCCTCGACCTTTGTTGTATGACTGATTTTCACGAATTGATCAATAAAAAAAACCTTAAAGGACATGGAATCTATTATTATGTTCCCTCACTTTTAAAACATTTTGAAACAAAAACCATTAATGAATTGATTGTGCCAAGGCCGCATGTCAGCCTCAACGGGCGGCTTGATGACCTTACACCTCCGAAGGGAGTTGAAAAGGTTAGTAATCACCTTATGCCACTGTATCAAAAGTATGGTCGCGCTGAGGATTGCAAGATCGAGCTCTTTGATTGTGGACATGAAGAGCTGCCGGAGATGCGGCGGATTATAACGGGGTGGCTGGATAAGTATTTGGTAAGTGGTATGTAGTAAGTAGTGAGTGGTAAGTAGTGAGTAGTGAGTAGTGAGTGGTAAGTGGTAAGTGGTAAGTGGTAAGTGGTCCATGTCATTAAGTTAAGACTTAAATCGGTTTATAG
>JAEZBX010000229.1 GCA_023412765.1 Bacteroidota bacterium | reverse complement strand
GATGTTTTGTCGGCGATTGCCAGTTCATCTGAAATGCTTTCGCGCGGCTCGACCGTTAGGTAATCGTCGCAGGACACCAAAAGTCCAAGAGCAAAGATGATTGCTATTTGACGCGATAGTGTTGTTTTCTTATATGCAATTTTATTTTTCAGTTTCATGTCAAATCAATTTTATAATGTCAGGTTTAGTCCGAACTGAATAGTTCTTGGAGTCGGTGGTGACGCAAAATCATAACCCTGGATATTTTGATTTTGGCCACGCTCTATGCGAGTCTCAGGGTCAGCCCCGGTGTATTTTGTCGCGAGGAACAAATTCGTACCAGAAAAGTATACCCGTAATTTTTCTATGTGATACTTTGAGCTGAATGCAGATGGCAGCGTATATCCCAACGTAAGTGATCGCAACCGCAGAAAGGAGGCGTCCTCAAAGAACCTGCTTAACTCCTGCCTGCTGTAATTGTCCAGGGTGAGCCTGGGAACGTCGGTGACATCTCCAGGCTGTTGCCAACGATTCAGTTGGCTTGCTGACAGCGCACGACTTTGATCAAGTCGGCCGCCATGTTCGCTTAAGGCCCTGTTGTGATTCCACAAATAATTTCCGTACGAGAAGGTGAATAGAACGTTAAGATCGAGCCCCTTATAATTGAAGGTATTGCTTATTCCTCCGAAAAAATCAGGCCATGCATCGCCCACAACTTTTCTGTCGTCAGTGGTGATCGAACCATCGCCCGTAACATCTTCGACGATCAGATCACCGGTTTGCGCATCAACGCCCTGGACATTGTACAACCAGTAGGAATACAGTGAAACACCTTTTTCGATTCTTGAGAATCTTTCGTAGGTGATCGGATTGGGTAGAACTTCAATGGTGTTAATATTCTTCGCGATGTTGAAAGAGGTGCGCCATGAAAAATCACCCACTTCAACATTGTTTGAATTTACTGTGACTTCAAAACCGCGATTACTTATTTCTCCGAAGTTGGTAAGGTAAGTTGCGAAGCCTGTATACCCTGGAACCGGAATTTCAAGGAGTGCATCAGTAGTATACTTGTCGTAATAATTCAATTCCAAACCCAGCCTGCTGCGGAACAGCTCTACGTCAAGTCCGATATTAAATTGTGACGTTTTTTCCCATGACAAATCGGGATTTGCAAGCTGCAGTGGAGCAGTACCTGGCAGCTCGGATGTTCCTGCGTCGGGATATCCAGCACCGGCACGCCACAGTCCGCGATAAGCAAAATCATTGATACCATTTTGATTTCCTGCAATCCCGTAACTGGCTCTTAATTTCAAGAGATTGACAGTTTCATTGTCGGACAGAAAACCTTCCTTGCTAATAACCCATCCGATACCCGCCGCCGGGAAGTAACCCCACCTGTTTTTGCTGCTGAACTTCGAGGAGCCATCGGCTCTTACAGATCCCTCAACAAAATATTTGTCCTTGTACTTATAATTCAGCCTTGAAAAGAAGGAGACCAGATTATTCTTTCCCCACGATTCATTTACCGTTTGGTTGGCTGCAGCCGAAATCAAAATGAATTGATTATTGGGAAAGTTTGTGCCGCGGGCGTAAGTATTTCGGATAACGCTGCTCTGAACATGGTTACCCAGAAGTACACCTAGCGTGTGATCTCCAAAAGTATTGTTATAGGTTAGCAGTTGTTCATTGACGCTGAAATTGGATTGTGTATAACTGGAAATACCTTCACCGTTGTTAGCCAGGCCACGAAGAATATTCGTATTCCAGTATTCGCGTTCTTCATAAAGATTGTAGTCAAGGCTTATGCTGCTTCTGAAAGTCAGGCTCGGGGCAATAGCCAGTTCCCCATAAAGAATCCCAACGTAATGATTGCTTAATGCAGATGCATCATAGTTATCAATCAACTGTTGAATGTTGTCAAAGTTCGACCACCTCAAAGGCTTACCATCTTCATCATAAATTGGTAATAGCGTGGGTATATCTATGGATGACTGATATAGTGCACCGGTTCCACCACTTCCCACGGCTCGGCCGATTGTCCGATCGCTTCGGGAAAGTGTATTGCTTGTACCTATCTTAATTTTGTCATTGATCTTCTGATCTATGTTTACTTTTAAACTAGATCGCTTGAAACCCATGGGTCTCCAGATTCCTTCCTGATCAGTATGTCCGACTCCGATATAATAACTCGTAGTCTTACTCCCACCACTTACGGCGACGTTGTAATTTTGAATTTTTGCCTCGCGATTTAAAATTGATTGCCGATCATAGGTTGGCTGGTCCTCAGGAAGGCCTCTTCCCGAAGGTGTATAAACAGCGGGAAGTGCTTCGTTGGCTCTGTACTCCTCGACGAGATTTGCGTGTTCCGGTCCCGTTGCAAGGTCCCACCATTGTGATTTGGGCACCCAGGCAATTCCCTGGGAAACATCGAACTCAACCTTGGGTTTTTGTTCGAAGTCTCCTCGTTTGGTTGTTACAATCACGACACCGTTTGCTCCCCGGGACCCATAAATCGCAACGGCTGCCGCATCTTTAAGCACTTCAATGCTTTGAATGTCGTTAGGATTTATATCAGATAGCGGAGAGGTAGTTCTGTCAGCGCCGACACTCTGCAAAGAAGTATTGTTGACAAATACGCCGTCAATTACATAGAGAGGGTCGTTGCTTGAATTAATTGATGTGGCTCCCCTCACCCTGATAAATGTATTTGAACCTGGAATACCGGTACCACCATTAATCTGTACACCGGCTACGCCCCCCTGGAGTTGTGTTTCGAACGAAGATTCAGGGATCGTTTTTACTTTTGATGGGTCAACTTTCGTGATAGCTCCGACGAGGTCCGTTTTCTTTTGTTCTCCATATCCGACGACGACCACCTCTTCCAGGAGGTTATCATTTTTTAGCCGAACCTCCAGAGGCTCATCGGGCACCTCATATACTTCAACGTCGAGCGTTTCATATCCTACTGACGATACCAGCAACGTCAGCGGCAACTCTTTTCCCGCCGTCAGGCTGAAAGATCCATTGACGTCGGACAGAGCAAATATGCTAGTGCCCTTCACCACAACGGTTGCCCCAGGCAACGACGATCCGGTTTCATCTTTAACTATTCCCGTTATTATTTCCTGCCCAACTGCCCCGAAATTTGCCAGCAGGTAGATTAATATTAGAATTTGTAGTCTTGTTATCATGATTAACAGAATGTATTTTAATGTTTGATCAAAAGGTGAAATCGCAGCGGCTGTTCTTTAAGCGAATTGCTTATTATTCACGCTGCATGCGTGTTAAATTGAAAACGCCTTTTATCTTGGTGGGAATAATGGATAGGCATGCCGTTACATCCTTAACAACATCGGTTTCGCGAACCGGATTTTATCTCTGCATGTTTCGTTAATGTAGAAATCATATTTTTACTTCGATCGATTACTGCCAGATTGGTGGCCACAGTATGCACCCAGGTTTTCGGAACTTCCACCAAAAAGGTCTTTTGACCTGGGGTGCATACGAC
>JAEZBX010000356.1 GCA_023412765.1 Bacteroidota bacterium | reverse complement strand
GGGATGACGAGAGACGGTGGAAAGACAGGTGTCGTTGATATCATTCGTGCTAACTCTCGTTATTGAAACGGTTCGAGATGTTTTAGGAATTCCCGATCCAGTTGGTGAACAACACCCGATTCCGCAGATGGCGACGGACTTTCAGTGGGTAGTGCATCCCACAGCGACGATCTTATCTTCATCAGAACATTTTTTCGTTCGCTATCTTTAACTTTGTCTTGTAGAAGATCATTCAACAAAGACAAGGTTTGCAAGTAGCTTCCTGGTTGTTTTAGCTCCAGGGCCGCCAGTTCACGCCCGGCATTGAACAATATTTTTTTAGGTCCTTCTTCTATTTCGATAGAATCAACATTGAGTAAACGTTCAATTGAATTAACAGCAAGTCTTATTGCGCGGTAATTATTTTCCTTTTCGGGTGTTTCAACTTTTGATGTTGAATTTTTCACATCCGAAAGATCGCCCGTTAGTCTCTTGTCCTCTTTGAGAGGTGGGGGATCAAAACCAGTTCGATGAACATAGATCCGCGAATCCTGGCTGATTTCTTTCAAGAGTTTCAATGCCCTGTATTGATATGGAAGGGATTTTTCCGGTTGATATAACCGTAGATACAATTCAGCATCCCACATTATAGTGACAGCGGCTTTCAACTTCGCTCTGATCGATTGAACGAAAAAGGTTGCCTCCTCTTCATTGTCGTGTGCGTGAACGAATCCTTCCATTACATTTGCTTTGTTGTCGGACGATGTCTCGGCGTGTTTATGAGGTGAGCGACCAGCTTGATCTTCAACGAGATTGTGCTCGTTTTCGGAATCATGATCATGGCCAAATTCCTTTTCAATATCAGCACGAGTGTCGGCATGGTCATCCGAATTTTGTGGGCCAATACTTGATTCAAATTCTTCTCCCAGGAATTCTCCGTAACGCAAACGAAGTACTTTTTGGTCGTGGGCTAATTCATTACTTCTTTCGTTAAAATTCTGTTTTGAAATTCTATTTCTTTCGCGGAGCAGTTTCTCACTGTCAATGATAATCTGACGTTGGCTTCGAAAGTATTCTGGCATCAGATCAACGCCTAAAGAGGCCTCCATAGAATTTTGAATCGATGCGGTATCCATTATGGTTATGAAATATGTTTCAGTGCGCGTCCGGTTAGGACCGGGCATCTTATTGTCAATTGCTTCGACATAAAAATATAATTCATCACCAGGTTCCATCCCCATTTTTGCCAGGTCAAGAGTTTTGGTAGCCAGTACCTGCGTACCCTCGATCTTAACAGGATCGTCAAACTTGAATTTCTCCTCGCGAAATTTGATTGCTTCGCCGGTGCCCCTGCTAACTGTGGCGATAATTGTCGATGCAGTTAGCCCGTAATCGTCAGTTATCGTTGCGACGAGGTTAACATTTCTGCTGTCACGAAGACTTAATTCAAGGTGTTGATCGGGTCGTTGAATTTGTATTCCGGGAGGATGATCCGATATGATATCAAGTTTATAATAATCGGTATACTGAGAATTCCCATCTTGATCTTTCCAGGTAAGCTGATAGAATCCGGATTTAATGAAGGTGCGTTCGATGATATATTGCAGATCCCTGGAGCCGAGTAAAACAGTATCCTGGGCGGAGAAGATGATAGCAGGTGAAGAGACCGGCGAGTCAAAAGTAATGTTCCACTTGACCGTAGATCCTTCAGGGAGTTGTAAATCAAAACCGGGTGAGGTGAATCTTTTAATCCGCATATAGGCGGGTGGTGAAACAGTGATGACGCTGGCCTTAATTGTCGGAGGAAGATATTGTTTTGCAATTGGTTTAATTCCTTCAAATCCTGGTATAGGAGTAGAGCTGTCCTGTGGTTTTAGGAATGATGTCAACATGCCTGCAGCAATACTTACAAACAACGCTACAGATGCACGCCCAATATGATGTGGAAGTTTAATGGTAGGATAGATCTCTTCCATTCTTCGACTGACCTGACTTCTTTGGAGCTGCTGGAGGAGCGACAGATCTTCTTCTCGTTCTAGTAACAGCTCAGTGCTCTCTTGTAACCTGGGATATCTTCTGTTGAGGTATAAAGCAATACTTTTTTCATCTAAACCAAACAGGTGCAATCTTCTGCCTGCAGCATATGCAACTACAAGTGCAATTGCGACGGAGACGATGCTTGCAACCAAATTGGAGCCTGATAGGATTTTTGTGAGAAAAAAGCTCAGGGAAGCAACCGCCATCGACCATAACACAACTTCGGTGCCGCGCACAAACAGGTATTTGCGCTTTACTTTTTTAATGGCTGAGATAGGATTGTTACCTGTCATTGATTTTTATTATAAGCCAACAGCCGTTCTGATACCAGGACAATCATTAAAGCGATGGAAATTAATTTTAATGCAGCTTCGTTATCTGCCGCAGAAATTAACTTTTCGGTCTCTATGTATGAAGAACTCCATCTTAGTTGTTCAGGCGAAAGTCGGCGGTCGAAATCATTCGCCCGATCTGTATATTTTTTTTCGGGCTGCAGGATCATTGCGAGTTGGACCGTTAAGTTTTCCCGAAGAGCAACTTCTTCGTTTAGCCTTTTCGTTAGGAGCCACAATTTATTGGATGTTGACGGCATGGGTTGGAAAAGTCTTTCTCCTGATGCGTTGTTTTCATCCATCAGAATCAAATTTTTTGTTTTTGGAGGTCCTTTATCGGCAAGCCAAACGATCCAATCGTGGACACCTTCCTTATACTGACCCGCTTGTATTTGTTGAACAGTAAGCGGGAATGTTCCCATGCTTTTGATGGCCTCTAACGCTGCCAGCAAAATTTTTCTGTCATATTGATAATGCGCATCAAAGACCACGGCCACTGTTATAGTGTCGGGTGTTTCAATGATTGAAGAGTTTACTGACTGTTTACTCGCAATTAAGTTGTCGAACGACGTCTTATCGCGATGACTGATGCCACGACGAACGAGTGCCGAATCAGCAGAAAGTTGGATGGCGTTTAAGTCATACTCCGTTGGTTTTGGATCGGCCGAAAGCCATCGAACACCTTGAGGTAGGCCAATGCGTTTTCCTTTAAAGCGTTCAACAAATCCATAGGAGAAAAAAACAATTTCATCTGCCGGGTTCATCTTCTGCAGATGGCTCCAGTAGTCAATATTTGCATTTTGTACCTCTTGGCCGAAGTTTCTGATTTCAAACCCAGTAGATTTCATACTGTCGATCAGTTCTGTGTATCGGGGATCACTTTCGATCCCATTTTCGATGAGAAGTATTTTATTTTTCTTTTCGAAAATGTCGAACTGAAGCCCGGCAAGAATCAGCACCAAGAGCGCTATAACCAGACAACGCAGAATTAGCAATGCAATTTCATTCAGGCGGATAGCCTTGAATTGCCGAGTGTTCGTTTCATCCAAATGTCTGATACTTCCAAATCGGATTACCTTTCCTTGCTTCCTGCTTAAGAGATGGACGGCGATTGGGATCGCCAAAGCTGCAAAGCCCCACAACCATATGGTATTGACGAACGACATCAGCGTACAATAGACTTTCGTACTCTCAGAAAATTGCGAAGGGATTTTTCAAACGGATCGTTCAATCGAACTAACTGATAGTTGACCTGTTGTTCGTACATCCACAGCCTGCACTTCGACATCCAATCGATTACCTGATCGGTGTATTTTTTTCGAATTAACTCAGTGTCCACACGCAAGCTTGTGGATGTTTCCAGGTCCTGAAATACAAAAGAGCCATCATAGTCAAGGTCAATTTCGCGAGCACCCATAATATGAAACACGATGACTTCGTTTCGAGGTGTCTTCAGTCGGGAAATGAAATTTAGCAAGTCGTTTCCCTCCTCGTAGAGGTCAGTCATGAAAATGATCATTTCTTTTCCATGATGGTCAAGCAGGTGTTCGAGATTTTTTCCTTTGCTCCATGTTCCGCCCGCTTCAACCTTAATCAGCTCATTAATAAATCGGATGAATTGCTGTTGCTCAAAGCGTGGTTGAATTACACGAAGATTTTGGTCGTTAATTGTAAACAGTCCGAAGGTGTCGCTTTGCTTGCGTGCAAGGTATCCGAGCGCAGCCGTAAGGATTTTCGCATACTGAAGTTTGCTTATCGTATCCTCTGCATACGCCATCGAATTGCTCGCGTCAATCATAAACTTCACTGTGATGTTCGTTTCAATATCTGCTTGCTTAATGTAATATCTCTCCGAACGTGCATAGATCTTCCAGTCGAGTTGTCGGATATCATCTCCCGGCTCGTAACTTCGGTATTGACTGAATTCTTGCCCTGCACCAACAGACTGGCTTTTATTGCTTCCACTCATGAACCCCTCAACAATGATGCGGGCGACCAGCTCCATGCCGCTTACTGAGTTGAGGATTTCGGGGTTAAGCAGCTCTTTTATCTGTGCATTCATCGTTAAGGACAAAAGGATTTACAGATTATCCGATGGTCTTTTCTCTCTTGGAGATTAGCTCAATTATTTTTTCAATCACGTGGTCGGGATTGACGCCTTCAGCTTCCGCTTTGAAATTCATCAGTATGCGATGCCTCAGCACAGGAAAGGCAACGGTTTTAATATCGTCGAGGGTTACAGAAAAATTTCCCCTGAGAAGTGCGCGAGCCTTGGCTGTTAAGATCATCGCCTGGCCCGCACGTGGTCCTGCGCCCCAGCGTACCCATTCCTTCACAAATTTAACATCGGAGTTTCCCGGGCGCGTATTCCTCACCGCTGAATTGACAAGATCTATCAAGTCACTGCTGATGTGGACATCGCGAACAAAATTTTGTGCTTCTAATATTTTTTGTCCATCAATAACTTTCTCTATTTGAAAGTTTTTATTTCCTGTTGTTGCTTCAAGGATAGCACGTTCTTCCTCAGCTGAAGGGTAATCGATCTTAATGTATAGCAGGAACCGGTCGAGCTGTGCCTCCGGCAATGGAAAAGTTCCTGCTTGTTCAATTGGATTTTGGGTTGCAAGGATAAAGAATGGTTTATCCAGGGGATACGTTGTGCCAGCATATGTAACAGCGAATTCCTGCATTGCTTCAAGCAAAGCCGATTGTGTTTTGGGAGATGTACGATTGATCTCGTCGGCTAGAAGAATGTTTGCGAAAATTGGTCCGTGATTGAATTTAAAAAATCGTTTGCCAGTAGAATGATTTTCTTCGAGAATTTCAGTACCAATGATATCAGTCGGCATCAGGTCCGGAGTAAACTGAATGCGTCGGAAACGGAGGTCAACTGCCTCGGCCAACGTTCGGATCATGAGAGTTTTCGCCAGGCCCGGAACACCTTCGAGCAATGCGTGACCCCCAGCAAGAAAGGTTACTAAAAGCTGATCAATCGTTTCGTCCTGACCGACAATTACCTTCTTCATTTCTTGCTTTAACGCACCCAGCTTCAACACTATCTCGTTGACATTATTTGCTGTTGACTGTAAAGCTGCTTGTCGATGATCCATTGTATTTCTATTCAGAATCGCTACGATCAATTGCGTTTAGACCGGTATTTGTTTGTCAGTCCCTGCAATCAATTCCTTTGTAATTTATCAAAACCTTCAGAATTACACGATCCAATGTGACCAGCGGGCAAATCATAATTTTCCTTTCAACAGATTTTATAAAAGCGACCTTTTAGGGTGGGGCTAGTAACGAAATTGACGGGAGGAATTTAGGGAAAGAATGCACTAACAGACCTAGATTGTGATCCTCCGGTTACGTGCCGTTGTTTCCCAGTATTTTACAAGCCTGTTATTCTCGACGATGTTTGCCTTGTCATGAAGGGCAACTGTAGGACAAACGTGATAAGGTACACCATAAAGAACATCGCCGACGTTAATTTCTGATTCACCCTCGACGGAGAAAACCATGTGTTCTTCGCTGTGCCCGATTGGTTTTAGATTATTTGCATTCAGAAAAAAAACGCGCTTATCCAGAGCATTCTCCGAAGCGATGGATTTGTGACCAAGGTCGACACAGATAATATTAGGGGAAGGTTTCGAGATGACCCTTGTAACAACAAGCGCTGCTGGCAGGTAATGTTGCTCTATAAGAATTTCTTCATAGCCCTTATCCCAATAAACGAATGTGCCAGGAGAACATTCGATATTCTTACGTTTTGAATGTATGGAGAATGTGGGTGAACCACCAGCAATAATTGTCAGGTCTTCGTTATCGGAACTCTGAAGCTCTTGCCTTAGTTTTTCAATCCTTAAGAATGCTTCGTCGCATCGTTGCTTGCGAATAGAATAATCCTTGTCCCGGATGTGTCCGTCGTATGCATGCAAGCCAACGACCTGGATACCCGGCATGGCTTTACACCGACGATAGAGTTCGTGTGCTTCTTCAGGCAAAATTCCTGTTCTATTCATTCCAACATTAAGGTCGATGTATACGGGAAGAATAGTATTCTCTTTTGAAAAGGTTTCCGATAGCTCTGACGCTGTTCCGTAGTTGTCAACCAAACACGAAAACCTGGTCGACGGAAATTTTTTTATCAGTGCAAGCAATCGCTTACCCGTTGGGCCAACTGGTTGATATGCGAGAACGACATCCCTTGCTTCAGTTGAGGCCAGCATTTCAGCTTCCGCAATGGTTGCACATTTGAATTTGTTTATTCCCGCTTCTTGCATCATGGCCGTTATTTCCGGGGACTTGTGAGTCTTGATATGTGGCCTCAGACGGGATACATCGTCAATGCTTTTAACAAAGGTTTGAATATTTTTTTTTACACGCTCAAGGTAAATCACCAGCGACGGAGTATCGAGCTGTTCGATGTCCCTGATTTCATACCATGGCATACTGGTCATCGTCGTTGGATTCGGAACTTATGAGCGGGCTCTCAATTCAAAAACTGCTTCGATTTCAACTGGTATATTGTCGGGAAGAGACCCCATTCCGACCGCACTGCGTACACCCACACCGTTATCCTCTCCCCAGATAGCTGCAAATAGTTCACTACATCCGTTGATAATATAGGGATGGCGCTCAAATTCAGGAACACAGTTAACCATTCCCAGTACTTTGACTACTCGCTTGATCTTGTTTAGGGTTCCAAGATTTTGTTTCAGGGTTGCAAGAATCGCAAGGCCAACCTGTCTGGCGGCTAGTTTACCTTCTTCAATCGTCAACTCCCTTCCAATGCGGCCTATGATTAATGATCCATCATCTTTAGTAGTTCCGTGGCCTGATACATAAGCCAGCGTATCCAAAATGAGGAAAGGTTTATACACGCCCTTCGGTGTTGGCGCAGGTGGAAGTTTAAGTCCTAATTTTTCAAATTGCTGATCGGGCGTTAGCTGCATGGTTATGGATTTTACTCAAGTGATGAAAGCATCGAGGATCATCACACCAATGATTCCAACAATGGCAACGATTGTTTCCATTAAGGACCAAGACCGGATGGTATCCTTGATGCTAATATTGAAATATTCCTTAAAAAGCCAAAACCCCGAATCATTCACGTGCGAGAACATAAGACTTCCAGCGCCAACTGCCAGCACCATAAGATTTGGGTCGACGCCGGGCTGCTGCAGCAGAGGCAGCACAATACCAGCGGCAGTCAGACCAGCAACAGTAGCGGATCCAACGCAAACGCGGATAACGCACGCAATTGTCCAACCGAGAAGCAAAGGGTGAACATCCAGGCCATTCAAAAGAACGGCGATCTCTGCACTCACACCACTATCGATAAGGATTTGTTTGAGTGATCCTGCACCTCCCATGATCAAAAGCAGAATCGTGATGTCTTTGACCGCTTCAACGTAAATGTCCATGATACGAGTCATTTTCATACCCATTCTTAGCCCCAGGGTATACGTTGCCACCGCTAATGAAAGCATCATCACAATTGCTGGGTCGCTGAGGAAAAGGATAATTGTCCTTAGCACATCATTTTCAATTGCGACCATCGTCAGCAAGGTTGTCAGGGCAAGCAAAATGACGGGCAGGAGGGAAGAGAATATACTTACGCCCAGTCCAGGAAGTTGCTCTTCTGGAAGGTCTTTCGACTTAAAAGTCGACAGCATCGGTGCTTTGATTTTTTTTAAAGAGCGCGCGAACAGTGGCCCCGCAACAATTGAAGTAGGCAATCCAATCAAAATCCCATAAAAAAGAGTTGTGGCCATGTCTGCGTTAAACTGGGCAACCAATGCAGTTGGCGAGGGATGTGGAGGTAAGAAGCCGTGAGTGACAGACAATGCTGCCAGCATAGGTACACCGATATAGATAACTGGAAGGTTATAACGCTGTGCGACCGAGAAAATTAACGGTATGACTAGTACAAATCCTACGTTATAAAACAACGGTATGCCTATGATAAATCCTGTGATGAGCAGCGCCCAATGAATTTTGCTCGCACCGAACAACCCCATCATCCCACCGGCTATACGCTGAGCAGCTCCGCTCTCCGCAGCGATCTTGCCTAGCATTGCGCCGGTAACGACCACAATGATAAGTGATCCAAGCATGTCTCCCATGCCTTTCTGCACTGATCCGATAATGGCGACTGGTTCTACACCAAGGAGAAATCCGGCCAGAATGGAAACGACAATAAATGCCAGGAAGGCATTAATTTTAAAATAAGTGATGAGGAGAACAAGAATTCCAATGCAAAGGAAGATGAGCAGTAAGGTCATGCGTCAGCAGGTTGGTTTTAGGATTGGTTTCTGACGAAAGTATAAAAAATCCAAGGCTGTGTAATGCCTTTTGCATAAATATGCCCTAAAATTTGTCGGGCACCTGTATAATTCGCACAACGATCTCATGAGGATCTCCATCTTTGTCTAGCAGACTGAACCTAACCATAGGATTATCCCGCTTTACATTGCTTTCAACGTGCACGATTGAATTGTTCTCAAGGTGTTTTTCCAGTTCCTTCTGTAGCAGGTACAAAGCATTGGCAAAATGAACTTCAAGCGAACTTGGATTGTAAGATGCAGTCTTCATTGGTTACGGTTAGGAGTTTTCAAGTCAAAAGTTTCGGGATCACGCATTAAGTCCCGAGATAACTTCCGGCAGTATCACCACCTTATAAGTGCAGAAGCCCATGTAAAACCACTGCCAAAGGCGGCCAAACAAATTAAGTCATTTTCTTTGATTTTACCCTCGGCCCACGCTTCACTTAACGCGATTGGTATTGAAGCAGCGGTAGTGTTACCATAGCGCATAATGTTGTTATAGACCTGATCATCAGACAGTCCAAGTTTCTCCTGGATGTACTGGCTTATTCGAAGGTTTGCCTGGTGAGGAACCAACAACGAAATGTCCTTTGACTTAAATCCATTCAGATTTAGTGCTTCCTCAATAACTTCTTTAAAACGAACAACGGCATGCTTGAACACCTGATTTCCGTTCATGAAAACTTTATACGTCGATGTATCAAGAATCTGCTCGGGTTGTCTTTCTTCGTGTGGTCTGCTGCTTCCCGGATCCTTGACATACAATTCTTCTGCAAACCGCCCGTCCGAATGAAGATGTGTTGAAAGCACGCCCTGCTTCTCAGCGGCCTGCAAAATGCACGCGCCAGCACCATCTCCAAATATTACTGCAGTGTTTCGCCCACGGGTCGTAATGTCGAGAGCCGTTGACTGAATTTCACCACCGACAACCAGGACCGTTTTATACATGCCTGTCTTAATAAATTGGTCTGCAACAGACAATGCATAAATAAATCCTGAGCACGCATTGCGTATATCCAACGCAGCGATGCTCCCATCAAGTCCAAGCTCCCGTTGTAATAACACACCTGAACCAGGAAAGAAATAGTCAGGTGTTATGGTGGCGAATACGATGAAGTCAATGTCCTTTTCTGTTAGCCCGGCACGTTCGAGTGCCATGCGCGATGCCTTCGCGGCCATATTTGCAACGGTATCCTTGGCAGGATCCATCCAACGCCGTTCGTGAATACCCGTTCTTTCAACGATCCAATCATTGTTGGTATCCATTTTTGTTGAAAGATATTCGTTGGTGATCACCCTCTCAGGAACATGATGACCTAACCCGACGACCTTGGAATAAATCATGTGCAGATAAGTTAGCGAATTGATGAAGGAATACGAAGGTACAAGAAATTCATGGCTTATCTATACAACAACGTTGACGATTCTGCCGGGAACGACGATAACTTTCTTTGGACTTTTTCCCTCTGTCCACTTCTGTACGACCTCCGATGCAAGCACCATTTTTTCAACATCTTCTTTTGGCATATCGAGAGCAAAATTCATTTTCGCTCTTACCTTACCGTTGATTGATATGGGATATTCAAAAGAGCTTTCGACAAGATATTCTTCCTTGTATTGAGGGAATGAAGCGTTCAGAATTGTATCAGAATGACCCAACTTCTCCCAAAGCTCTTCGGTAATGTGAGGTGCATAAGGTGACAACGCGATGAGCAACGGTTCCAATATTGAACGCTTATTGCATTTCAACGCCATTAATTCATTGCTGCAAATCATAAATTCGCTAACTGTGGTATTGAAGGAATAGTGTTCTATATCATATTCAACCTTTTTTAAAGCCTTGTGAAGTGCCTTCAATTCAGCAGGTGTTGGCTCATCATCTGTTACTAAAAATTCTCCCGTCGGTGTATGGAAGAGATTCCAGATTCGTCTAAGAAACTTAAACACTCCATCGATACCGTTCGTATTCCAAGGTTTTGATATTTCAAGTGGACCCAGGAACATCTCATACATCCGTAGTGTATCGGCACCGTAGTTTTCAACAATGTCGTCAGGGTTCCCAACATTGAAATATGACTTGCTCATCTTTTCAATTCCCGATCCACAAATGTATTTTCCATTCTCCAGGATCATTTCCGCATTTTGATACTCAGGTCTCCAACGCTTAAATCCGTCGACATCCAATTCCAATCCAGAAACCAGGTTAACATCAACATGCAAGGGATCGGTTTCATACTGATCTTTGAGTCCCGCTGAGACAAACTTGTTCGTTCCTCTTATACGATAAACGAACCGGGAATCACCGGTAATTTTTCCCTGGTTGATCAGCTTCTTAAATGGCTCATCGAATCCCAGGTATCCAAGATCATGTAGAATCTTCACCCACAACCGGGAATACAACAGGTGGGCTACTGCATGTTCTGAACCTCCGATATAAACATCGACCTGGTTCCAGTAATCAAGATTTTTCCTGCTTGCAAATTCTTTATCGTTGTGCGGGTCGGTGTATCTTAAAAAATACCAGGCGGCGCCAGCATGTGTGGGCATAGTGTTCGTATCCCGCTTTTTACCGGGCTCAAAAAATACCCAATCCTGCAAATTAGCAAGTGGACCTTCACCAGTTCCAGAAGATTTAAAATTATTCGACTCAGGCAATTCCAATGGTAATTCGCTCTCCTCCATTGCATATGGGATATCGTCCACATATACTACCGGGAATGGTTCGCCCCAGTAGCGCTGCCTGCTCCACCCTGCATCCCGCATCTTGTAATTCACTTGCCTTTTGCCTATTCCTTTTTCCTCCAGTTTCTGCACCACCACGTCAATAGCTTTATGCATGACGATACCGTTCAAAAAGTCTGAATTTTCAAGAATTGCATCTTTTGTTGGATTTGCTTCTTCGCCGTTGTAGTAAGATCCAATAATGTTGGTTATCGGAAGAGCGAAATGTTTGGCAAATTTGTGATCCCGTTCATCGCCGCACGGAACGGCCATGATCGCTCCCGTACCATATCCTGCAAGAACGTATTCACTTATCCATACGGGTACACGCCGACCGTTGAATGGATTGAGGGCATATGCGCCAGTAAATGCGCCGGTGATTTTCTTTACTTCCGCCATCCGGTCAATTTCAGAACGGCTTTCGGTGTATTTTAAATACTTCTCTACCTCATCCTTTTGCTCAGCACTTGTAATTTCCGCCACCAATTCATGTTCGGGGGCCAGTACCATGAAGTCAACCCCGAAGATTGTATCAGGCCTTGTTGTAAACACCACGAGGTCTTTTGACAATCCGTTTTCGGTTTTTATTTCGAAGGTGATTCTTGCGCCAACACTTTTACCGATCCAATTGCGTTGGATCTCCTTCATTGAGTCGCTAAAATCTATTTCGTCGAGACCACTAAGAAGTCTTTCTGCATATTCAGTTATCCGTAAGCTCCACTGCCGCATCTGTCTTCGTACAACAGGAAATCCGCCGCGATAACTGACGCCATTGATAACCTCATCGTTCGCCAGCACGGTTCCTAACGCTTCGCACCAGTTTACATCCGTGTATGCCAGGTAGGCCAACCGATATTGCATCAATAGCTCCTGCCGTGTTTTCTCCGGGAACGAACTCCAATCGTCTTTTGAGAATGTTTCTTTGTTTAAATCAGGAACGACAAATTTTGTGTTGGGGAATGGGTGATTAACATTTCCTTCCTTCTCAAAAATCTTAATGAGTTCAGCAATGCGCTCTGCTTTACCTATGATCCTGTTAAACCAGCTGTCAAAGATCTGCAGGAATATCCATTGCGTCCATTTGTAATATTTTGGATCGCATGTCTGAACCTCTCTACTCCAGTCAAAACAGAATCCTATTTTAGCAAGCTGCTGTTTGAAGTTGAGAATGTTTTTTGCCGTGGATTCTGCCGGGTGGATACCATGGTCTATCGCATATTGCTCTGCAGGCAATCCGAACGCATCAAAACCCATGGGATGCAACACATTGAAGCCTTTCAGGCGTTTGTATCGCGAAACGATATCAGAAGCAATATAACCCAGTGGGTGACCAACATGAAGGCCAGCTCCGGACGGGTAGGGGAACATGTCAAGGACATAGTATTTGGGTTTACCGGATACGTTTTCAACCCGGTAAACACCTCTTTTTTCCCATTCCTCACGCCATTTACCTTCGATGCGTTTGATCTCCTCTTTGCTATAGTCCGCCATGGATCAGCCTTTTTTAGTCGATTAAATTGCTTTGCTTTTTAACTAAGCCTGCAAAAATAATAATCTACAGCGTCTTTTTTCAGTTTATGGTTCCACGACTGAAAAATTAGGACCTGATTATCTACGGTTCATCGCACTGAACAAACAGTTCAGTAAGTCTTCTTTTTCCGGCTCGGCCACGGAGGGAATCTTTACCGTGTAATTGATCAAAAAGCCGCGGATGAAACCGATCTTCATTTTGACTTCAGTCTTGTTTTTCAATACCGCAATCGCCCAGGTCACCATTAAGGGTACTGTAGTTGATGTTAAGCAGAACGCGATACCAGGTGCAAATGTGCTGATCGCCGATTCTTACGACGGTACAAGCACGGACTCTGAGGGTAGGTTTGAGTTTGTGACAAGCGAGCAGGGCAAAAAAACATTAATCATAAGGTTCGTTGGATACAAGGAGTCGGCGATACCGCTGGAGATTACCGGCAACGTAATTGACATTCAGGCCGTGCTAACGGAGGAGATAAGCGAACTCCAACAAGTGACTATCACGGCTGGCGCATTTACCGCGAGCGATGCTTCACGGCGAACAGTTTTTCGCGCATTGGATATCGCCACAACTGCAGGTGCTACTGCTGATATAGCCGGTGCGTTGAACACCTTGCCCGGTACACAAAAAGTTGGTGAAAGCGGGAGACTATTTGTTCGTGGAGGTGACGACGACGAAGCCAAAACATTTATCGATGGCCTGGTCGTGCAGGATCCTTATGGACCGAGCGCGCCTAATACACCTTCACGAGGAAGGTTTCTTCCATTTATGTTTAAGGGAATGGGTTTCAGCACGGGAGGGTATTCGGCGGAGTACGGCCAGGCGCTTTCGTCTGCATTAGTACTGGACTCAAAAGACAAAGCAGAATTGCAGCGTACTGATTTTGGAATACTATCGGTCGGAGGGGATGTCGGACATACACAGGTTTGGAATCGTGGATCGGCAGGTGGCAAGGTTCAATATACTAATCTAAAACCTTATACCCGTGTGATACGGCAGGAAACGGATTGGATAGACGCACCCGTCTCTTTTGAGTCAAATGCAGCGCTCAGGCAGGAGGTTGGTAAAACTGGCATGTTTAAGCTTTATGGAAACTTTAACAGATCAAAGTTTTCCCTTTATCAGCATGACATTGATAATCCAAATCTTAAGTCGTTGCATGACCTGGAGAACAAGTATCATTACCTGAATTCTTCATTTAAAGATATCCTTAGCGAAAACTGGAGTGTGAGAGGTGGGATCTCTTACAACAACCTCACAAATGAAATTAAAACAGACACAATTGCGATTAATCAGAGTTCTACAGCTATACATATTAAAGCTGTCGCTGAAGGTTCAATTTCCGACAGAGTGGAACTTAAGGCCGGAGCTGAAAGTGTAATTACAAATTTTCGGGAAACAGATAGAGGGCATGCAATTAAGCGGAATTCCCTCGATGAAACCATTACATCATTATTTTTTGAGTCTGATGTTTCGGCCAGTTCCAATCTGATCATCCGCGTTGGCGCAAGGGGAGAGCATAATAACCTTCAGCATCGATTCAGTCTTGATCCCAGAATTTCATTAGCGTACAAACTTGGTACACACAGTCAGGTGTCAGTTGCTTACGGCAAATTCAGGCAAAGTGTCAAAACAGAATTCTTGAAATTAAATACGGGTCTGCAACCCGAGAAAGCCACCCACTATATTATCAACTATCAATTCGTACGCGACAACAAAACCTTCCGGGTAGAATCCTTCTACAAACAATATTCCGACCTGGTTAAGTTTGGGAATAGTAGTGATCAAACTTTGGGCAACTCCGGTAAAGGAAAGGCGAAGGGATTCGAAGTGTTTTGGCGTGACAACACATCCATTAATCGACTGGACTATTGGATTTCCTACTCGTTTCTCGACACTAAGAGAGCTTATCTGGATTATCCCTATGAAGCAACACCATCATTCGCATCAAAACATAATTTATCTGTTGTTACAAAATATTTTCTGAGGGAGGTAAAAAGTCAGTTGGGTTTTACTTATTCGTTCACATCGGGTAGACCTTACAATAATCCAAATCTAGGGAGATTCAACGGTGTGTATACACCAAATTATTCCGATCTCAGCTTCAACTGGAGTTATCTTCCAACCACTTCCACGATCATCTATTTGTCGTGCACAAATTTGCTAGGAAGGGATAACGTATTTGGCTATGAGTACAGCACAGTGCCAAACAATGAAGGTGCGTATAACTCCAGGCCAATACGCCAGGCTGCGCCTCGCTTCCTCTTCGTGGGAATCTTTATCACACTTTCAAAAGATAAATCAGTAAACCAATTGCCAAACCTGTAATACAAGCAATTTAACCTATCACTAATAATAAAATTATGAAAACACTATTAATCATCACTGTCTTTGTTGTTTCGATTGGGTACTCGCAAACACAAGTTTCAAACGATGGAAAGTATCGTGAAGCAATGGCAAGCAACATTCAGGTTGTTTACTCGTCCGACTCACCGTCATCGCTGCATTCTGCAGTCAACACTTTCGAGCGTATCGGTCAGGCGGAGAAAACAAAATGGGAACCTTATTATTATGCAGCATTCGGATATGTTATGTTGGCAAACCATGAGCAAGTAGCCGCGAAGAAGGACAATTACCTCGATCATGCGGAAAATAATATTAAGAAAGCATCGGCTATCAAATCCAATGATGCAGAAATAATTGCCCTCGAAGGATTTGTGCATATGATCCGCATCACGGTGGACCCAGCTTCACGCGGACAACAATATTCGATGCTGGGTTCACAAGCATTTGGAAAGGCGCTGACAATCGATGGTGAAAATCCTCGGGCATTGGCCTTAATGGCGCAGATGGAATATGGAACTGCACAGTTCATGGGTTCGCCTACCACGCAGGCGTGTGCAACGAATGAAGCGGCCCTCCAAAAATTTACTACTTTCAGTTCAGACAATCCATTGGCACCGCAGTGGGGTCAGGCAATGGCGAATGAGTTGAAGGCACGGTGCCGTTAGTTGTTGCCGTTGGGTTGTTAATGTGATTTGAGGTAAATCGTAGCCTGTAATCTGGAATTGAGGATAGGTATAGGGTATAGAGGTATAAGGGAATAAGGAATAAGGAATAAGGAATAAGGAATAGGTGGCTTCGAAAAATTAATCTCTGAGTTTATGTCAACGTTAATAATTTTAGTTTTATCATTTGTGTTGTTGTTCGCTTTGAACAGATACGTGCTGAAAAATAAATTTTCTTTGAGCAAGTTGGGTAGAGTTGCTATGGCAATAATGCTTATGATAACAGGGATAACTCATTTTATAAAGACGGCAGAAATGGTGGAAATGATTCCTGATTTATTCCCCTTTAAAATCTTGCTGGTTTACGCAACAGGAGTTTTTGAAATTGCTGCTGCAGTCGGATTACTTTTCGAGCGATGGTCAAGGATTTCAAGTATTGCGCTGATAACCTTTTTCGTGTTAATACTTCCGGCGAATATTGTAGGGTCGCTCAAACGAGTTGAGTTGGGAGGAATGGAAAACGGTCCCATGTATTTGTTCTTCCGTGTTCCACTTCAGATTTTGTTTATTTGGTGGACATATTATTTCGGTATTTATCTGGTTAAACCCACGGCGCCTAAATCGTCGAAAATATTTTCTCACAATTAGATGACTCTCGGCAGCTACTTACGGAGGCGTGTTACATTACTACCCTGGATATTTGTAGGGGGGATAGTAATGACGCTTCTCGTTTGCCGGCCTTGCCTGGGTTCGTTTCCTTATTTCGCTGCCATTGCGGGTCTAACCGTATTGTGTTGGGCTGTGATGTATTTTGGGAACGAATACCTGCATGAATATCTGGATGAAAAAATCGAGTGGACGAAATACCCTGTTAAGCGATTATTGGTTGGGCTAGCTGCGTTAACGTTTTACACTGTAGTAATGACTTACTTAATTGTGTACTCTGCAGATTCAATATTCAAGCTCAAGATAGGGGCGGTATCTAAAACCATCTATATGAGCATGGGTATCACGCTTGTTATAAGTGCCATTCTTACGAGCCGATCCTTCTTGTTGAATTGGAGGCAGACAGCAATTGACGCCGAAAAATTTAAGAAGGAAAGTGCAGTAGCTAAGTTTGAAAGTTTACGCAACCAGGTAAATCCTCATTTCTTGTTCAATTCTTTAAATGCTCTCACAAATCTCGTTTATGAAGACCCAGATAAAGCAGCAAAATTCATCAAGCAACTCTCTGAGGTCTACAGATACTTGTTGGAAACACGCGACCGTGAGATCGTACATTTAAATGAGGAAAGAAAATTCCTGGAGTCATATCTCTACTTACAAGAAATCAGGTTTGGTGAGAAATTAATTGTTACGGTTGATTTAGACGGCGACTGCATGGTTGCGCCGCTGGCGCTGCAGATGTTGGTTGAAAACGCAATTAAACACAACGAGATTTCTGAAGACCATCCGTTGCGGATACGCCTTTTTATGGAAAAAGATTTTATTGTTGCTGAAAACGATCTCCAACCAAAGCGGGTGCTCGGGGAATCATCACCCGGAGTAGGATTGAATAACATTTGCAAACGCTATGAATTCTTAACCGACCGTGAGGTACAGGTTTTGAAGAATGGAATATTTGCAGTGCGACTACCGAAAATATATCGATCGTAATGAGCCCGAATGTGTTAATAATTGAAGATGAGCCTGAGGCAGCGAAACGCCTCGAAAATTTAATCGGAGCAATAATTCCGGATGTTAACATATTGGCAAAACTTGATTCTGTAAAACGGTCGCTGGACTGGCTTGCAGCTCATCCGGCGCCTGACCTTATATTTATGGACATCCAACTTGCCGATGGCCTAAGCTTTGAAATATTTGACAAGTGGCAGGTGCATTCGCCCGTCATATTTACAACAGCTTATGATGCCTATGCCCTGAAAGCTTTCAAGGTGAACAGCATAGACTACATCTTAAAACCTGTGGACCGGAAGGATCTGGAAACGGCTTTGAAAAAACTAAACACCTTGACGCAGCCAAAGGATAGATCCACCGACTTACTAACGAGTATTGGAGAGGCTGTTCGAATGTTAACACGGCAATACAAGACCCGTTTTGTAATAAAGGTCGGAGAGCACCTCAAGTACATTGAGGTTAATGATGTGCACTACTTTTTTAGTCTCGACAAGGCAACTTTTGCAAAGGTTGCTGACAAACGCCAGCACATTATTGATTTTTCCCTGGAACAACTTGAGGATCTGTTGGATCCGCGCCAATTCTTTCGGATCAATCGAAAGTACATTGTTTCGGCAGCCAGCATACAAGACATGATAAGTTATACGAATAGTCGCCTTAAGCTTATCCTAAAGGAATCAGATGATAGCGACGTTATTGTAGCCAGGGAACGGGTACAGGAATTTAAGGATTGGCTTGACCGGTGAATTCGTTATGATTGATCAGCTTCTTCAGGTCTTCAATGTCAGACTGTTTTAAAGGCTTAGTAATAAACTGAATAACATTGGGAAAGGTAAATGCCTGGGATCGATCCTTAGCACTGTTGGAACTTGTCAGAACAACAATTTTTGATTTTAACTTAATTGGTTCGGGAAGCTCTTTAAAATTTTTGAGAAAAGAGAAGCCATCGACTTCGGGCATATTGAGATCCAGGAAGATAATGTCGGGGGCATGATCCACGCTGGCATTTTTCAGCCAGGTTAATGCTTCGTCGGCCGACTTATAAAGCAACAACTCATTCGAGAAATCGTATACTTCCAGGAACCTCCGCTGGATGAAAAGATCAATGTCACTGTCATCGATCAACACCGTTTTATCAACTAGTCTAGGCATAACTATTTTTCGAAAGGTGCATCATTAAACTTAATAAAAAAGTCGCCAAATGGAGAAAAAATCACTTAAAATATAAATGTTGGTTTTAAAGCAATGAAAAATATGTTAAAATTGACCCTCTAAACCTAAGCATAACCATGAAATTTAAGCACCTCATTTACTTTGCAATTAGTCCCCTGATAGCCATTGCATTGGCTTCATGTGGGTCTTCCAGTAGCGATAAAGATAAAAACTCCGCTGAGTTCGAAGATGCAGACGAAAACCTCAAACAACAGCTGGAAGAATTAATTTACAATATCCCATCACCATCAGAAATTCCATATTTGTTACAAGCTACCGGTGCTGAATTTAATGAAAGCTTGATCAACCCGCGTACAAAAGTCGACCAGTATGCCTCTCGTACCGATAAGGCGGCGCTTAATCTAGGTGTATATGCTGCGGACATTGGATACCTGAGTTCATATGACAAGACACAACAGGCAATAGATTATTTGAACTCTACCAAGACACTAGCGGATAACCTTGGTGTAATTGGCTCATTTGACGTGGAGGTGCTACAAAAATTTGAGGCTAATATTTCAAACAAGGATTCCTTGACGCGGTTATTGGACAGAACCATTAAGAAAACTCAGACGTATCTTGCTGATGATAACCGTAATAAGCTTTCAGCATTGGTTGTGACAGGTAGTTTCATTGAAGGTCTTTACATATCCACTGGGTTGGTAAAATCCTATCCAAAAGATCTTCTTCCAAGCGATGCAAGAAATCTGGTGCTTACCCCCATTATCAGGGTGATCCTTGATCAGAAAAAATCGGTATCCGACATGGTGAAAATGCTGACGTCTACAAGCGTGGAGCAAACAGAGCCGGTTACTACGATCGCATCCGATTTAAAGTCACTCGAATCAGCTTACGCTTCACTGAATATTGAAGAACAAATCAGGAATAATAAGGCAAACCTTGTGCTATCAGACGCTAACCTGATTGAGATCACAAACATCGTAGAAAAGATAAGAACGAATATTACGCAATAGATAGCTATTTTTCTTACATCATATAAGGGGACTGGGAATACCAGTCCCTTATTTTTTTTCGGCTATTATATCATCTTTCAATATCTTTATCTATTCCGAAATAAAGTAGAAATGTAAAAGATGAGCGAACAGTTGCTTAATGCAATCCTCCGGTTATTTGCAGCCGTAGCCAAGGAAGATGAAGTCACACACCAGGAACGCAAGCAGATTAAGACCTTCTTAGAGGAGCATGTTAGCTATTCAGCAGTTGATAATTACTTAGCAGTCTTCGACGGATTTGCCCATAACCTGACATCGAAAAAAGGTGAAGTATCAACAGAGGTCGACAGGGTGAGCGAACTTTGTCGGGATGTGAATGCCAATCTGACCCAAAAACAGAAAATTGTAATTGCTCTTGAAATCATCAATATCATACAGGCTGATGGACTGATTTCGGATCGCGAACAAGAACTGGTAAATGCTATTGGTGCTGAATTCAAGATCGCACCAAAGGAACTCCAAGCCATAGTGAAATTTGTGTTAGGCCAAACTGAGTTGGAGCTGGATGATCCTCAGTTCCTAATCATAGGGTCTGGTAACACAACTTTGCAACAATCCCATCGAATTCTCAGGGAGCATCTTAATGGGTACATTGCCATTCTATATGTAGAGCAGGCAGAATTTTACTTTATCAAGTACATTGGCAAGTCAGACGTGTATCTCAACGGTGTCCCGGTTAAGTCAGGCCGAATTGGTGTTCTTGCAGTAGGCAGTATGTTGCGTTGGGAAAAAGATGAGCCGGTGTATTACGGAGATGTGCTGAACAAGTTTAAGAAATTCGGTAAATATCCACGATTAACATTCGAAGGGCGGGACATCAGCTTCAAATTTAAGAGTGGTCGGATAGGGTTAAGGAGCGTGAATCTCTCGGAGGAGTCGGGAAATCTTGTGGCCCTGATGGGAGGGAGCGGTGCAGGAAAATCAACATTGTTACACGTTTTGAATGGATCTGAAAAACCATCCGAAGGAGAGGTACTCATCAACGGTATCGATATTCACAAGTATCCGGAAAAGCTGGAGGGAGTAATTGGCTTTGTTCCCCAGGATGATCTGCTGATAGAGGATCTTACTGTATATCAGAATCTCTACTATGCAGCCAAGCTTTGCTTTTCAAAATTATCGGAACCGGAGATTGATGAATTGGTCATGAGAGTCCTTGAAGATTTGGGACTCTCTGAAACAAAGGATTTAAAGGTAGGTTCACCACTTCAGAAGACAATAAGCGGGGGACAAAGAAAGCGTCTCAATATCGGTCTGGAATTATTGCGCGAACCAGCAGTGCTCTTTTGCGACGAACCAACGAGTGGGCTATCCTCACGCGATTCTGAGAATATCATTGACCTTCTTAAGGAATTATCACTGAAAGGAAAATTGGTTTTCGCTGTCATCCATCAACCCTCCTCCGATATTTTCAAAATGTTTGATAAGCTGTTGATACTGGATACCGGTGGTTATCAAATTTACTATGGAAATCCTGTCGATTCGATAGTTTATTTTAAGAAGAGTATCAATCTCGTCAATAGCGATGAAGGGGAGTGTCACGACTGCGGAAATGTTAATCCCGAGCAGATCTTTAATATAATTGAAACAAAGGTCATCAATGAGTATGGTCATTTTACGAATGAACGAAGAATTTCACCTGAGCAGTGGAACGCGGTGTACAAAAAGAATTATCGACAGTTTTCATTAAAACGATCAGAAGACGTTCCGCACTCGACCTTGAATATCCCATCCAAAGTTAAACAAGCTCATCTTTTTTCAGTGAGGGATATTCAGGCAAAGATTCATAACCGGCAGTATATGATCATTAATTTGCTCGAGGCACCGGTGCTGGCGTTTATTCTTGCGTTTATCGTAAGGTATTATAATGACGGAGATAATTTAAATGCTTATGTTTTTTCAAAGAATCCGAATCTCCCGGCTTACTTATTCATGAGCATTATCGTCGCTCTTTTCATGGGCCTTACTGTAAGCGCTGAAGAGATCATCCGGGATCGGAAAATCCTAAAGAGGGAAGCTTTTCTACATCTTAGTAGAAGCAGTTATATCATTTCTAAGATTTCGATTTTGTTCATGCTTTCTGCAATTCAGACACTGACTTTCGTGATTGTCGGAAACGCGATTTTAGGGATCAATGGTATGTTCTTTCAACATTGGTTTATTTTGTTTACGACTGCATGTTTTGCTAACCTACTGGGACTGAATATTTCCTCGGCGTTCAACTCGGCCGTTACGATTTATATTCTGATTCCGCTGCTGCTAATTCCTCAGCTTATTCTTAGCGGTGTGGTGGTCAAGTTTGATAAACTTAATCCGCGCATTGGAAATGCCGCTACTGTTCCATTCGTAGGAGATCTTATGGCATCGCGGTGGGCATTTGAGGCAGCCATGGTTACGCAATTTAAAGACAATGACTTTGAAAGGGAATTTTACCTGTATGATAAGGCAATGGCGAATGCAGACTATAAGAAGGTATATTTTATTCCTGAGATCGACACACGCTTGCAATTTTGCATAAATAATTTCCGCTCGTCCGACGAGAATATCAAAGCAAAGGTAACGGATCACCTGGACCTCATCCGAAATGAATTAAGTAAAGAACTTCGGGCCACAAATTATCAATTGCAGGCTATCGATAATCTTGTCATTGGAAAATTTGATTCGGTTGCTTACGAACAAGTGTCGAGTTACCTGGCGCGATTAAGAAATTTTTATATCAACCGCTATAATGCGGCGGATAAGAAAAAGGAAGAATTAATTTTTAGTCTCACAGACACTCCTGAGAAACAGGCCGCTTTCAATGGCTTTCGCGAAACCTATCACAACGAATCCATTACCGACCTTGTGAAAAATCTGACAGAAACGCACCGCATCATTGAACACGATGGAAAATTGATTCAAAAGATCTATCCAATTTACAAGGACCCGGATCCCGACCATGCCATTGATTTTGATGCACAATTTTACATGCCCGCAAAACACTTTATGAACCAGGATGTTGATACATTTTATTTCAACACCGGGGTAATTTGGTCGATGAGTATTATGTTAGCGCTTGCGTTATATTTCGATGTACTTAGAAAAATTGTTGATGGGCTCGGAAATTTGTCCAACCCTTTAAACCGGCGAAAGTAAAATACGGACCATGTTTTTCTTTCTTTCTAAAACGCTCAATTTCCTGGTATTGCCATTAACAATGGTTGTAATATGTTTTGTGGCGTCGGTAGTCATTAGACGAAAACCTTGGGACAGACGTTTTTTTTTGGCAGGATTTGCGCTGCTTCTTTTTTTTTCCAATGATTTTATTTCGAACTCGGCAATGCGTGCCTGGGAGATCGACGCAAAACCATTTGATGCCATATCGCGACGGAAATTGGGCATAGTCTTAACCGGCGCAACACACAGTTTCCTCCAGCCAGATGATCGCGTATATTTTAAACGTGGGGCAGATCGTGTTACGCACACAATCCAACTTTATAAGCTTGGCTTGATTGAAAAGATTCTGGTCAGTGGAGGTACGGGAAGACTTTTGAAAGCAGATGAACCGGAGGCAGATAAGTTTAAGAAGGTGATGGTGATGGCGGGCATTCCTTCAGAGGACATTCTTCTTGAGAACGAAACTCGGAATACGTTTGAGTCAGCAGTTGCTGTGAAAAAGGTCCTCGACTCACTACATCTCAGGGCTGAGGATTGTCTTCTGATTACATCTGCATTCCACATGCGACGGTCGCTCGCATGTTACAGAAAGGCAGGACTAGACATTGAGACGTTTAGTACCGATTTCTATGGTCTTCAAGATAAAATCATCTTAACTTCGATCCTGCTGCCAAGCATTGAAGGATTTATTATCTGGGAAAAACTCTTCAAGGAGTGGACCGGATTTGTAGCCTACAAGCTGGCGGGATACATTTAATTCATTACAACACATCGCGATGAAAACCCATCATAGCTTACTGCCCTTCTTGATAATAATTTGCCTTTTCGCTAATTGCTCCGGCAGCGGAAGTAAAGAAGATAAGGAAGAAAAAGGTAAGACAACCATACAGCTACCTCCTGACCAGTTCAAATCCAAACTGTCATCCACTCCAGGCGCTGTACTAGTCGATGTACGCAAACCGGAAGAAGTAGCGGAAGGCATGATCGACGGAGCAATTAATATCGATTATTCAGCTCCGACCTTTGATGCAGAGATCCAAAAGCTAGACAAGACAAGCACATATTTTCTTTATTGTAAATCAGGAAAACGAAGCTCGGATGCAGCCAGAAAAATGGAGGATGAGGGCTTTGAAAATATATATGTGCTTGAAGGTGGTTATTCGAATTTGGAACAATGATATTCAAAGAAATGCTGTTGACACGACAATTCGTAGCCGGCCGGAAGAGTCGAAAGACCATCTTAATTTTTTTAATTTAGTGCGCATTTAATTTCATCGAGTTTATGGGTTTTGTTTTGATGCATCCAACCGGTAATAATTTTAGTCGCGCGTTGTTGCGCCGCCTGTTGGAAGAAAATTTGTTGGCGGAGTTCCACACAGGAATTGCGATTGAATCGTCAAATCCTCTGTTAAGACTCTTACCAGCTGGTGTACGTGATGAGATGTTGCGACGTTCTTTCGAGGTGCCAGCCAATAAGATTACAACCTATCCATTAAGAGAAACAGCAAGACTACTTCTCCCTAAACTGGGAATTACGAGTGCGGTAAAACATGAAGTTGGCTGGGCAAGTCTGGATGCAGTTTTTCAAAACTTTGATGCTGATGTTGCAAAGCGATTGCCAGCTTTGGCTAAAAAATATGATTTGAAGGGAGTCTACGCTTATGAGGATGGGGCACTATCAACATTCAAGCAAGCAAAACAGCTAGGGATCAAATGTATCTATGATCTGCCTATAGCGTATTGGGATACAGGACGACGACTGATGCTCGAGGAAGCGCAAAGACTTCCGGAGTGGGCCGTAACTCTTGGCGGAGGTATTCAGGATTCAGAAAAGAAACTTCAACGAAAAACCGAGGAGATGGAACTTGCAGATGTCGTGGTAGGTCCTGGGGATTTCGTATTGCATTCGTTACCCGATTGGGCCCATAACAAAAAATTAATCATGTCGCCGTTTGGCTCGCCGCAAAACAGCTATGATCCGGCGCAGCGGAAATATTCACGTACAGGCCAACCGTTGCGTGTTTTGTTCGTTGGGTCAATGGGCCAGCGCAAAGGACTTGGAGATTTGTTTAATGCGGTAAAACTCCTGAAGCGAAGCGATGTTGAATTAGTGGTACTAGGATCGCTGTTAGCACCCATGGAATTCTACAAGAGTCAATATTCGGACTTTACTTATGAAAGCGGCAGGCCTAACGATCAGGTCCTGGCATTGATGCGCTCATGTGATGTCTTCTGCCTGCCTTCTATTGTTGAGGGTAGGGCACTGGTTATGCAGGAGTCCATGAGTCAGGGGCTGCCGTTAATAATCACACCCAATACGGGAGGAACCGATTTAGTCGTGGAAGGTGAAACGGGATTTCTTGTGCCAATCCGAAATCCCCAAGCGATTGCTGAAAAGATTGCATGGTTTGCTGACAATCGGGATAAAATTCCAGCTATGGGTGAGAAGGCAAGAAAGCATGCCGCGCAATACACCTGGACCAACTATGCGAATCAGATTATCGCGGGAATGAAGGAGTGAGGAATAAGGTGAAAAGGTATAAGGTATAAGGTATAAGGTAACCCTATACCCTATACCTTCCACTAAGGTATCGGCAATCCGGTTGCCTTATACCTGCTAATGTTTACTAACGGCACCGACGCTCCAAACTGCGTATTAATCGCCTGGATAAAAAGATTGGCCATAAGTGCGTACCCGCGGCTGTTAGGATGAACGCCATCTTCCGAATAAATTCCTGTCGGAGGGTTTATGTTCGGTGTGATGGTAATTCCATTTGATACCATGGCCTGTCCAGTGATGAAGTCTGCAAAACCCTTGTCGATGTCAGCATGGGCAACCCGTGCTGAATTAGCATCGGCAATTGCCTTGACTGCAGCATTGAAATCGGTTCTCGCATCTGCAATCTCCATAATTTCAGCAGGTATCAATGCATATTGGTCTGGTAGGGGCACCGTTACACCATATACTTTGGTTGGATCACCTCCTACGGTTGTGCCTAAAACCGTTCCGGTACTCAATGGAATGATATCGGTGTTCTTTGTTTGTCGCGCCATTGCGTAGGGCGCGAGGCCCGCAAAGGGACCAGCCATATAAGGAGTGAGGTCGGTCAGTGTTTCGTCGTTGATTAAGATCGCATTTTGCCCTGCTTCGTACGACAACTTTCTCAAATCCCGCTCGGCCTCGTCTATGATTCCATTACCCTCCATTGCGTCTAAGAATGCATTGTAGTTATTTCCAAGCGCAGTCATTGCAACTGTCGCGGTAGCTGCATCGAGTGGTACTGCATTCCAGGCAACGGCGGTGAAGTGAGGCATCGCGAATATATTGGGGAAATTTCCGACAACACCCTTCAGTTCAGGATTGGAGGCTAGCAAGGCACCAATTGCTGCCCCGTATTGAAACTCAAATGCGGGTCCAGTATTCAATGGAGCTTTTGTGGGATCAGCGCCAAAAGCGGCGTACAAGAAAAAGTCGTCAAGGCCTGCCCAAAACAAAAAGAAAGATGGTTGGGCAGCTGCTGCATCGCCAATAATTGTCGATGTTCCGGGCACTGATGCAAACCGGGCATAGAACGGACTAAAACCTGCGGCTGGATCTGGCGCAGCCCAGTTGCCGGTTGCCGGTATTAGAGTTTGCCCCAGCGTTATTGCCGGAACGCCGAAGTTATTCAATTCTGTTTTGTCGTCGGTGTACAGGAATCCAGGGTTCACCATTGGATTCGGAACGGCTTCCAGGTTGCCAACTGCGTATGCCTGTGGCGTTGGCCTGGGCGACGCACCTTGCAGCAGCATCCTTCCCAGTACAGGTTTTGTTGGGTCTAATGGTGGGCCTAGAATTGGTTGCGTGATGAAAAGGTTCCAGCCCAACGTTGCATTTATGTCAGGTTGAGTGAAAGTCTCGGTACCACCAGCGCAGGCAAACTGTTTGTTTAAAATAGCCGGTAAAGAATTTTCCTGGGCTTCATCAAACAAAGCGCCCGCCTGAACCCCCGCGACAAATGAATTTCCAATGGCAACAAACTTTGTAAAGTCAGCCGAACCAGAATTACCGTTACAAGGGTCGGGAGAAACGTTCGTCAAATCCGGGTCAGCGGGAGTTGTCTCAATCAGATCCTGTTCGCAAGCTATCGTGAATAAAGAGACAAGAAGGAAGGAGGTATATTTCAATAGTTTCATAATGATCTCTTTTAGAAATTATTTAAGAAATTCATCGAAAGTAAGCGAGATGTAGTACTGTTGTCCGACAAAGGGACCACCCAGGTTCGTGCGATAATCTTTGCCAAACAGATTTGAACCTCCAATTTTAGCAATGGTCTTAATTGAAGTGATTTTGTAGCTAACCTGTGCATCGAATACTCCAAACTCTGGAACATTCCAGTCGCCAAAATCGGATTGCCATAGGAACTTATCCTGCCATCTGAAATTGAGGTTGAACCCAAGGTTCTTCGTTAGTTTTCTGTTTCCTACGCCAAGGTTGAGTTTATTTTCGGGGGTGTTGAACCCTGCGCGGAATGTACTTCCATCCGATTGTTCAGAATCGAAAGTGGCATAGTTATAATTGCCTGTTGCAAAATATCCTCTTCCGAAGTTGTAGGTGAGACCCACCCCGATACCAGTTGAAGTTACGTCCTCCGAAGCATTCCGATATGGTGAATAAATTGTTCCTGGAGCGTAAGTTGTACCCTGGTGAACGGTCTGAAATTTCGCAGCGACATCATCGCCACCGATAAAATCTTTATAAGAAGTGTAGTACACATTTAAGTCGACTATGAAATTTTCGGAGAACAATCCTTTGTATCCAATTTCATAAGAAGAAAGTCTTTCCGGTTTAACATAATCCACATCATCGGTCACGAGCAGATTCGGATTTCCGCCGGTTGGAGTTCCATCCGGAGCGAGTGTTCCACCAGACCCACGAAATGCTTCATAAGAGGCGCGTGTCCAGGCGCCACCTTTGTGCACTCCGTATCTTGCTGCATTATCTTCGGAACTTCCCAGCAAAGTATTTGTCCCGACAGGGAAGAAAATATATTGAGCTTGTGTGTCAGGATTTCTAAATCCGGTCTGAAAACTTGCCCTGATATTATGATTCTCAAGGAAGGTGTAGACGGCAGATATCCGCGGTGTAAATCGTCCTTCAAAATTTTCATTCTTGTCGTAGCGTATCGATCCCGTTAGCTTCAATGCTTCTGCCAATGTTTTTGAGAGCTGCGTGTACAGACCGAACTCGTTGATGTTTATTCGTTCGAAATTTTGGCCATCTTCAGGATCTTCATTAAAAATAGTACCGTCAGAAAATAGGCTGTACTGCCTAAAGTTTCCGCCCACCTGAATTTCTGCAAAATCGATTTGGTCAGCGAAGTTGTAATTAAATTCTCCGTGGTAAAGTCTTGAATGATCAATGAATTTTGCTCCGGATGGATTCCGTTGGAAATATGAGTTCCGAACATCCTCTAGCAATGTTTTGTATTCAGCGCTTCCAACCGAGGGCCGGTTTCTGTCTGCATATGCCCGGGCAGCCTGGTGAGCTAACTCATCGTTCCCCGCCGGAACACCTGGTACATACCCTTGCCTGGCGAGGATATAGGTCTGTGCATATTCAGGAGCCCATTGGCTGGCAGTCGGACTAATGCGTTCATTCAACACACCCCCTAATGCAGCCATGTTATATGAATCGCCCGCATCTGTAGCAGTGACATAACCACGGATAAAGAAGTTGCTTCCTTTCAATTCAAGTTTGTGAAATTGCTGGGTGAAGTCGCGCAGGGCGTACTTTTGTGATCCCTGATAAACTGAACTTCCTCCGCCGAAACGATAGTTGTATAAAAGCTCAAGATTATCCGTTGGCCGATAATGCAATGCCACATCACCCTTGATGCTAGTCGCGTCATAGTTGTCGACCAGGTCTTCTTCGCGCCAGCCAGTGCGTCGTAAGTCTAGTGCGTTGTAGCCAGGAACAGGTAAGGGAACTGGAATTCTCGTTTCGTCGCCGTAGAGATTTACACCGTCAAAGTTTGGCTTGCCCACCAGGCTCACCGTTGATTCGGGATCATTAACGTCGGTAGTGTAATCTTTGCCTCGCCAGTCTTCCGCACTCATGTAAGCGAAGTTCACCTTAAAGGCAAACTTATTATTAAAGGCCTTTGCATAGCGCGCATTGAAACTATAAAATGGATAACTTTTATCCTGTGCATCGGATGTTGTGATGCCTCCTTTAAATTGTGCGCTCAAGCCCTGGTATTCAAATGGGCTTTTACTGTTCATCAATAATACACCGTTAAATGCATTTGGTCCGTACAACGCAGAGGCTGTACCGGGAAGGAGTTCCATGCTTTCTGTATCCAATTCGCCGATGCCAACGATGTTACCTGTTGGAAAATTTAACAGCGGTGCCTGGGTATCGATTCCATCCACCATCTGAACAAATCTGACATTTGCAATTGTCGCAAACCCGCGCGTGTTGATCTGAGGAAAATTCAAACTGCTGGAAGTAAACTGCACCCCTTTTACATTGGCAAGGGCGTCAAAAAAGTCAGCTGCAGGAGTCTGGCGTATAGCCAGGAGGTCGAGCTTTTCTACTGTAACCGGAGATTTGAGGATACTTTCTTCAACACGAGAGGCAGACACAACAACCTCTTGCCCCAGGATTGTCTGCTCTTCCATTTTTATCTCCAATCCCGACACGTTAGTCTCGGTGACTGCTACCTCTTGTGTTCTGTATCCCACAAAGGACACCACAAGCGTCAACGGTGGGGCTGCACTGACGTTGAGGCTGAAATTTCCGTCGGTATCGGTTATCGTTCCGATCACCCTGCCTTTTACGATAATATTTACGCCTGCCAGCGACTCCCCGCTAACGGCATCCGTTACAGTTCCGCTGATACTGGTTTGGCCAAATGCCATCGTCGCAGCCAGGAGTGTAAGTATTCCCGCCGCAAATAACTTCTTATGAAATACTTTCATAAAACGCTTTAGAGGTTGATGATATTAACAGGCTTACCCCGGCAATTTAGTATGCATACCGAGCTTCTCAACGGAAAAGTACAAAAAATAATGATAAAACAAACGTTTGAACTAGCCTGAAATCAACTATTTGACTTTAGGTGTTCTACGAGCCTTTCGCAAAGGTCATTGATTTCATTAGACATAAATTCGTCTCTGGTCGAGCTCAGAATACTCTGAGCGATGCCCCCAAGGCATTCAATATGGAACCGCTTCATCTCATCAATGGGCATATCCTTGGCCCAAAGGTCTATCCGAAGCGTATTTTTTTGGACATGGTCCCACAGGGCGACGCTGATCGATTTTGTTTCTGAAAGGCCCGGATCCGGCTTGTCCGTAGCGTCCCAGAATATTTTTTCAGGAATGTTATTTTGGTCCAGCTCTATGGTGAAATTAATTGTCGATTTTTTCATGGCGGCAATTTAAGCAGAGTGCTTTCGTCCTTTTTCGTTTTAATGATTTTTTGTTGCATACTCGCATATACCTGTCAACTGTTGAGCGCGTCCCGGATAACAACTGAAATGATCTGATGGTTAGATGGGGAAGCGCTCAATTCGCGCGAATCTTTACATGATCCAACTACGATGTCGCTCTTATGGAAATATCTCCGCCCGTTTTATAAATTAATATTGCTCTCACTGCTGCTTGCCGGTATTTCGCAGCTTCTTAACCTTGTGGATCCCATCATTCTTGGTAAAATTATCGATGACTATGCCACAAATATTAACAACCGCCCCCAGCAGGAATTAATGCGCGAGGTAATCTTCTGGCTCATGGTGGCTATCGGCATTGCGCTGCTTGCGCGGGTCGCGAAAGCCTTCCAGGAGTATACCACCCGTAAAACCGTAGCCCGGTTCGGCATGCAGATTTTCAACGATGGTCTGCGACAGACACTGCGTTTATCTTTTCAGGAATTTGAGGAAAGTCGAAGCGGCGAGACCTTATCAGTGCTGCAAAAGGTAAAGACGGATACAGAGCGCTTTGTAAACTCCTTCATAAACGTTGTATTTTCCTCGTTGGTTGGAGTCGGTTTTCTTATTTGGTATAGCATCACCAAGAGCGGTTTGTTGATTCCCATATTCATCATTGGTGTGCTGGTACTCGCCGCATTGACAGGAACGCTTTCAAAAAAGATAAAGAGAGTACAGCGGTCAATTAACAAGGAAACAAATCGCATGAGCGGTATCATGACTGAGAGCCTTCGCAACATTGAATTGGTGAAAAGCCTGGGGTTAACATTTCCTGAGATCAGGCGATTGAGTGACATGACCAGGAATATCTATGATTTGGAGATGCAAAAGGTCCGCAAGGTAAGCACCCTATCATTTCTCCAGGGAAGTGCCTTGAATATTTTGAGGCACTCAATCTTATTTATGCTTTTGTGGCTGATTTTTCGCAACGTGCTAACAACAGGCGAATTGATCAGTATGCAGTTTATATCAACAACCATTTTTGGACCTCTGCAGGACCTAGGCAACATCATTGTTCAATACCGGGAGGTAGAAGTTTCCGTGGCGAATTTTGATAGTCTCATGAAAAAGCCCATTGAGCAACGCCCGGCCTATCCGGTGGACGTTGGCAGCATCCGGTCTCTTCGGTTTCAAGACGTTGTTTTTCGTCACCGGACAGCCAGAGATAATGCAATCGACAATATTTCCTTTCAGGTATCGCTTGGTGATACCATTGCCTTCGTCGGGCCATCCGGCTCAGGAAAATCCACGCTGCTCAAGCTATTGGTAGGACTGTACAGACCGTTGTCGGGAACGATCTTCTTTAATGATGAACCCGCAGTAAACATCAGATACAATCAACTCCGCAGGCAAATGGGTTTCGTCACACAGGATACGCAACTGTTTGCCGGTACGATCAAGGACAACCTTCGATTTGTAAAAGCTGATGCTACGGATGAAGAATTGCTGGACAGCTTGCGCAAGGCTTCTGCATCGAAACTGATAGCCAGGTCATCACATGGATTAAATACTTTGTTGGGTGAAAATGGTATGAAACTGTCGGGAGGAGAGAAGCAACGTATTTCCATTGCAAGGTCATTGTTGAGAAACCCTAAGCTGTTGATTTTTGATGAAGCGACTTCTGCGCTCGACTCCCTTACAGAAGAGGAAATAACTAACACTATTAGGGAGATATCCCTCAGCAGAGAACAAATCACCATCATGATTGCACACAGGCTGTCGACGATAATGCATGCTGATATTATTTATGTGCTGGAAAAGGGGAGGATCATAGAATCCGGTGCGCATTCAGATCTTCTCCAGGAGAAAGGCCTGTACTATGCTATGTGG